>NZ_JAWODO010000042.1:0-18305 GCF_046483245.1 Desulfosalsimonas sp.
AATCCTGTATGATATAAGAGACTCAGAAGTCTATTTAAAAGGGGGGAGTCTCTTATGTTAAAAACTTGTAAAATGAACAAACAAGAAGTAATAAAAGCTATTGAAGAAGGAAATATTGATAATGGTGATATTTCATTTCCAAATTTTATTGATGATATTATAACCAAAATGCACCATCTGGAATTAATTTATTTATTCGATGATGTTTTTATTGATAAAAGAGATGAAAATTCTACATCATGCACGGGCACGGAAGCCCGGAGGGTCTTTCCCCCGAAAGCCGCGTTGATGCACTGCATGCCCAGACATACGCCCAGCACCGGAATCCGGCCGGCAAAGGACCGGATCGCTTCCACGCTGACGCCGGCATTCTCCGGGGCCCGGGGACCCGGACTGATAAGCAGATAATCGGGCCTGTGTGCCGGGATCTGCTCAACAGTGATGCAGTCGGCCCGGAACACGGAAATCTCCAGGTCATAGCACATAAACATCTGCACCAGGTTGTGGGTAAAGGAATCATAATTGTCAATTACCAGCAGTCCGGCCATAATTTGCCCGCCTCCAATAAAAAACGCCACCCGGATGAGCCTGGGTGGCGTCTGCCTAGAGCATAACTCATATACTAGTGCCTGAACGAAAACCGCCTTTTCCGCCAATCTCTGCGTCCGGCTCAAATTTTAATCCTCAAAATACGTCGAGTATTCCTGCGGTTAAAATTTTCGCCGTCCTTGACCTTGACGAAAAATCCTGGTTTTCATTCGGGCACTACAAGAACATCAATCTTAGACGGTTTTATACAACAAAACCCACGGCGTTTCAATACCAATTGCCCGCAGAAATGGTTCATCTTCCATAGACTCCTGAGTTTTCAAACAAATTTGTCCTCTTGACAACCCTTTGGTTTCTGCATATTGTTTTAGCAAATCAAAGGCCGGCAACCCTTGGCAAAAAATAGGTTTCCGGTGCCACGGCGTGATCCAAAAAAGCAGAAACCCGATGTGATCTGCCATTTGTGCAAAAAAGACCTGGCAAGGGCGAACGCGGCGTGTCGGTGTACACGCTTTTTTATTTGAATTCCCCAAAAAACCGATTTTGCAGCGGTTGGCCTGCACAGGACGACTCATTATGACTTTGTCGACAGCCCAGAAACTTCAACACTTGATGGAGCAGTTTTCCGGCTCCGACCATGTACTGGTATTAATCAATGCGGATCCGGATGCCATCGCCAGCGCCATGGCCCTGAAGCGGATATTGTGGCGCAGGGTCACCCGGCTGACCCTGTCGAATATCAATACCATCACCCGGCCCGATAACATGGCCATGATCCGGCTGCTGGACGTCACCCTCATCCACGTCACCAAGATTACCCCGAATGAATTCAACAAGGTGGTGCTGCTCGACTCCCAGCCCTCCCACAACGAGAGCTTCAGAGAGTTTAAGTTCAACGTAATCATCGACCATCACGAACCCGACAGCTATGATGCCCCGTTTAAGGATGTCCGGCCCGAATACGGCGCCACCGCCAGCATCATGACCGAATACCTGAAAACCGCCAAGATCAAGCCCTCGGACAAGCTTGCCACGGCTTTGTTCCACGGGATCAAGACAGATACCAACAATTTCGAACGCATGGCCACCAATGCCGATATTCAGGCGTTTCAGTTTTTGTTCCGGCACGCCAACATCCACCTGGCCCGGCGCATTGAGCAGGTGGACCTGCGCATGGGGTTTCTGGATTATTTCAAGCAGGCCATATCGGAAAAAACAGTGGCAGACGACCGCATCTGCGTGCACCTGGGAAACGTGGAAACCCCGGACATATGCGTATTGATCGCTGATTTTTTCATGCGGGTCAATACCGTGACCTGGAGCATTGTCTCCGGGCTCTGCGAGGGGCGCCTGATTATCATACTGAGAAACGACGGGCTTCGAAAGGATGCAGGCGGGGTGGCTGCAAAGCAGTTCGGCCGGTTCGGCACCGCAGGCGGGCACAAAAGCATGGCCAGGGCTGAAATCCCTGTGGAAACGTTAAGGAAAAATCTTGAAAACCTGGAAAAGGACACGGTTAAACAATGGATCCTTGAGCGCATCAACGCGGTATTTGACCAGTGCCAAAAACAAAAAACCGACGCATCGTCTTAAAAAGCAATGAAATATGAAAAAATATTATCCTGCTTACATTGATATTCAAAACCGGAAATGCCTGGTTGTGGGCGGCGGCGGCGTGGCCCTGCGCAAGGTCAGGGGTCTGCTGGACTGCGGCGCCAATGTGACCGTGGTCAGTCCGGAATTTCACCCGGATTTTCAGCAAATCGATGAATCCCTGCCCCTGCGCGTGGTCCGGCGATCCTACCAGACAACGGATCTGGAGGACAAATTTCTGGTCATCGGCGCCACCAACGATGCGGCATTAAACCGCCAGGTCAGCGCAGACGCCCAAAGCCGCAATATTTTGTGCAACATCGCAGATGTGCCCGATGCCTGCAGTTTTATCCTGCCGGCAGTGGTACGCCGGGGCGATCTGTCCATTGCCGTTTCCACCTCCGGCAAAAGCCCGGCTTTTGCAAAGCATTTGCGAAAACAGCTTGAAAAGCAGTTCGGAGAGGAATATACCACATTTCTCGGGCTCATGGGCGCCATCCGGGAAAAATTGCTGGCTGCCGAGCACGCACCCGAGGCGCACAAGCCCCTGTTTGAAAAACTCATTGACAACGGCCTGCTCGACATGATCCACAACAGGGACAAACAAGCCATCAACCGGCTGCTCCATGAAGTGCTGGGAGACGATTTTGATTATGACGCGCTTCTGGAAACCGGCTGCCGTCAGCAGGAACAATGACCCCGGCGTTGACCGGCCAACACCAGGCAGGTGCCTGTAATGAGGGATAGATGAATTATGCACTGCTTCCGGCCATTTGCTGCTATCTGACCGGATCCGCCGCATATGCCGGATTTTTGTTCCGGCAGAAAAACGGCTACAATCAACTGGCCTACGCCCTGGTCACCGCCGGGTTTGTCATCCACACCCTGCTGCTGGCAGAAGCGATTTTGCGGGAAGGGACGATACCCGTGCGCAACCTCCACGAAACCCTGTGGTTTGCCTCATGGACCCTGGCTTTCGTGTTTCTGGTGCTGTGGTGGAAAAGCCGCCTGAAAATCCTCGGCGTATTTGCCGCCCCCCTGATAACCCTGGTGGCGGCAGCTGCCTTTTTTGTCCCGGATACCGCCGCCGATATCGAAACATCCCTGACCGGATTCTGGCTCATTGTCCACGTGGTGGTCATTTTTATCGGCGAGGCCTGCCTTGCCCTGGCCTGTGCCGCAGGTGTGCTGTATTTGATCCAGGAACGCAACATCAAGTTCAAAAAGCACCGGTTTTTCTTCAGGCGCCTGCCCTCCCTGGAACTGCTGGACAACACGGGATATCAGTTTATCATCATCGGCTTTACCGCCCTGACCGTGGGGTTGATCACCGGGTTTGTCTATGCCCATTCCGTGTGGGGGCGTTTCTGGAGCTGGGATCCCAAGGAGGTCTGGTCCGGCATTACCTGGCTGATCTATGCCGCCCTTCTCCATGAACGGCTTGTGGCCGGCATGCGGGGACGAAAGGCGGCCATTTTCGCCATTATCGGGTTTGCTGCCATGCTTTTTACCTTTTTGGGCGTCAATTTACTGCTGGAGGGACATCACAATGAATTTACCCGGTGGTAGCCCTTCTGCTGAAACCCGGAAGTTTCCCGGCAAGGAGCAGTTGCCGGAAATCGTCATTGCCGGCATCAGCCATACCTCCGCTCCCGTGGAACTGCGGGAATGCCTGGCTTTTTCCCCGGAGGAGAGCCGCAGTACAACCCAGGCGCTCAAAGATCACCCGGAAATCCGGGAAATTATCATTCTTTCCACCTGCAACCGGGTGGAAATGCTCATGACCGCCCATGACCCCCAATCCGCTATTCAGCGGGTGGAGGCCCACATCGCCCGCAGCCGGGATGTGAACGTAACCCGGCTGCGGCAGTCCATGTACACTTACACCGGTGCCGAGGCGGTGCGGCACCTGTTCCGGGTGGCTTCCAGCCTTGATTCCATGGTGGTGGGAGAGCCCCAGATCCTCGGCCAGGTCAAGGCCGCCTACAAAACCGCGGTGGAGGCCAGGGCCACAGGGGTGATCTTAAACCGCCTCCTGCACAAGGCCTTTTCCGTGGCCAAACGCATCCGCAGCGAAACCGGCATTGGCGACCGGGCCGTTTCGATCAGTTACGCGGCCGTGGAACTGGCCCGCAAGATTTTCGGCCGGTTAGAGGACAAGACCGTACTGCTGGTGGGCGCCGGGGAAATGGCGGAACTGGCCGTGGAGCACTTAAACCGGTCCCGATGCACGGGAGCGCTATACGTGGCCAACCGAACCTTTTCGGTTGGCGTGGAGCTGGCCCGGCGTTTTTCCGGCAACGCCATTGACTTTGAGGAAATCAGCAAAACACTGGAATCCGCAGATATCATTATCAGCTCCACGGGCGCTTCAGAATATGTGCTCACACGGGATCAGGTACGCCCGGTGATGCGCAAAAGAAAAAACAGACCCCTGTTTTTCATCGACATTGCCGTACCCCGGGATGTGGATCCGGCCATCAACCGGCTCAACAATGCATACGTCTACGACATTGACGAACTGCAGGGGGTGATTGAAGAAAACATGGAATCCAGAAAAAGCGAATCCGCCAGGGCCGAGCGCATCATCGATGAAGCCGCTCTTCGGTTTCAGCAGTGGTATGACAGCCTTGACGTGGTCCCCACAATCAAGGACCTGCAAAGCAAACTGTCAACCATATTCGCCGCTGAACTCAACAAGACCCTCCATTTTCTGGACCACCTCAGCCAGGACGACATTGATGCGCTGGAAAGAATGAATGAAGCCGTGATCAAAAAAATCCTCCATGACCCCATGCAGTTTCTCAAAAATCCCGGCTCGCACCGGGACAAATCCTTGTACATCGACCTGATCCGCAACGTCTTTAACCTGGAAGATGAGTAATACGGTCTGCTGATTTTTTCTTTACTTTTGAAAAACGGTTGTGTTAAGGAAAACATTTCTTGTAAAATGCGCTTTGCTGTCGAGAAGCATTGGCATGAAAACGCGATTGTCAGGTTAAGGAAGCTCCTATGGATCAAAAAGATATTGATTATTTTAAAGAGTTGCTAACCCAACGGCTTGAGGATCTGCTGGCCCAGGCCGAGGATACGGTTTCGGATATGCACGATTCCAAAGGCAATTTTCCGGACCCCACGGACCGGGCTGCCTATGAAGCGGAGCGAAACTTTGAGCTGCGTATCCGGGATCGGGAGCATAAACTGATTAAAAAGGTCAAAAAAGCCCTGGAGCGGATCGAAGACGGCACTTTCGGCATCTGCGAAAGATGCGGGGAGGATATCGATACCAAGCGGCTGAAAGTTCGTCCGGTGACCACTTTGTGCATTGAGTGCAAAACCAAAGAGGAAGCTCAGGAAAAAGCCCTTGGATTATAAACTTGGATTATAAATCCGGGAAAATCGACTTACATATTCATTCCAATGCTTCGGATGGAAGCCTTGCGCCTGCGCAAATCCTCTCCCAGGCTGCGGTATGCGGTCTTGCCGCCATTTCCATCACAGACCATGACACAGTAGCGGGGGTCAAGACCGCCCTGCAGATCAAGCTTTCGCAAGGACCGGCGTTTATCTCCGGCGTGGAAATCAGCGCTGAATTTCCCCCGGGCTTTAATGCATCCGGCAGCATGCATCTTCTGGGCTACGGATTTGATCCGTACAATCAGCCGCTGGCCGAGCTGCTTGAAAAACAGCAGCAATCGCGGGCCCGGAGAAATCCCCGGATACTTGAAAAACTTGCGGATCTGGGCATTGATATTCACATGGCCGACATTGCAGCCGAAGCCCGAAAAAACGAAATCGCCCGCCCCCACATCGCTGCCCACATGGTAAAAAACGGGTATGCCGCCTCCATTGACGATGCCTTTGACCGCTTTCTGGCCAAAGGACAGCCCGCTTATGTGGACAGGTTCCGGATCAAACCGGAGGAAGCCATTTTCCACATCCACCAAAGCGGCGGCGTGGCCGTGCTGGCCCATCCCGGGCTGCTGGTCTTTGAACTCGGCGGAGAGCTTGAAAAACTGGTTGCCGGTCTTGCGGCCATGGGCCTTGACGGCCTGGAGGCATATTACAGCAGCCACAGTCCGAGGCAAACCGCTGCCTTTGAAGCGATTGCAGAAAAATATGATCTTTTGCTCACCGGCGGCAGCGATTTTCACGGAGACATCAACCCGGAGATCCGCATGGGCAAAGGAGCCGGAGATTTACACGTTCCTTATGAGATCTTTGTCCGGCTTTGCCGCGCCCTACAGGACCGGACTTCCACCGGATAGACAGGCATCATGCATACCCCCGATTTTTCGGAACTCGAATCCTCGCTTGAATACCAGTTTGCCAACCGGCAGACCCTGGCCACCGCCCTGCGGCACAGATCCTTTGTGCACGAGCAGACCGGCCCCATGGAAGACAATGAACGGCTGGAGTTTCTGGGCGATGCCGTACTCAACCTCATTGTCAGCCATCTCTTAATGGAGCGGTTTCCCGGGCTTACCGAAGGGGATTTGTCCCGGGTGCGCGCCGGGCTGGTCAATGAAAACCGCCTGGCTGCAGCCGCCAAAAACATCGGTCTGGGCAGATACCTTCAGCTGGGAAAAGGTGAGCAGCGCTCCCGCGGCCAGCAGAAATTCTCCATCCTAGCTGACACCTTTGAAGCCCTGGTCGCCGCGGTCTATATAGACGGCGGTTTTGCCCGGGCCTTTGAGGTGATCTCCCGGCATTTTGCAGTGTTTCTCGATGCCATTGAGGAGAAAGAACCCACCTATGATTTCAAAAGCCTGCTGCAGGAATACGTCCAGGGCCGGCACCAGAACATGCCGGCCTATGAAATCATCGAAGAAAGCGGACCCGATCATGACAAGACCTTTCGCGTGGCGCTTTCGGTCAGCGGCATTCGGGTCTACGGCACGGGCAAAAACAAAAAAAGGGCTGAACAGGACGCGGCCCAAAAAGCTTATGCCCGCCTGACCGCAGATCTGGAATAATGGATGGGATCCCCCGGACAGCCAAACATTTTGTCATCCCGGTGTTTATTCCCCACAAGGGATGTGCACACAGGTGTACGTTCTGCAACCAGAATTCCGTGACCGGAGCCGCCGCGGTGCTGCCGGATGAAACCGAAATCACCCGCACAACAAAACAATACCTTAATTTTAAGCGCACCAGCCGGGGTTTTACAGAAATTTCCTTTTTCGGGGGCAATTTTCTGGGTCTTGGGTCCGCAGACATCCGCAGGCTGCTGGATGCGGCAGCCGGTTATGTTTCCGTGGGAAAAATCAACGGAATCCGGTTTTCCACCCGGCCGGATACCATTGACGAAAAACGCCTTGAAATCATGTCCAACTACCCGGTGACCACAGTGGAACTCGGGGTGCAGTCCATGGATGACAGGGTGCTGGAAAAAGTAAAGCGGGGCCACAGCGCCGCAGATACCCAGCTTGCGGCCCAAAGGCTGAAAACCGCCGGATACGCCCTGGGCTGCCAGATCATGACCGGCCTGCCCGGGGAGGACGAGGCATCGAGCCTGGATACGGCCCGGGCCGTGGCTGCCCTGGAGCCGGATTTTGTCCGCATTTATCCGCTTGTGGTGCTAAACAAAAGCCCCCTGGCCGCTGATTACCAGGCCGGCCGGTTTGCGCCCCTGGACCTGGAAGCCGGTGTTTTGCGCACCAAAAAACTATTTCAAATTTTTAACCATGCCGGAATCAATGTGATTCGGATGGGCCTTCAGGCATCAGAGGGCCTGGATACGCCTGGCGCCATTCTGGCCGGGCCCTATCACCCGGCTTTCGGCCACATGGTGTTTGCATCTTTGATGTATGACCGCGCCGCAAACCTGCTGGATGCCGCCAAAGACCTCCCGGATACCGTGGTGCTGAACGTGCACCCCGGAAGCATCAGCCGGATGCAGGGGCTTTCCAAATCCAACCTGAAAAAACTCCATCTGCGCTATCCGGAAGTGGAAAAATTTGAAATCCGCCCGGACCCGAACTTAAATACCCATGAAATAAGACTTGATCGTTAGTTCACGGTTGATGTTTTACGCTTTCGGGGACCGGCGGTTTTCTTTTTTGCGGAAACGCTGATACTCGCATAGCTTGGCCAAAGATTTCACCGCCTGTTCCGGCGTGGGGTAAAACAATCCTTTGTACTGGCGGCCCTCAAGGGTATAGACGGTTTTGTCCTTTTCATCGCGCAGCATGTTCACGCCCAGAATCGGTTTTTGGCAGGATTCCATCAAGTCCGCGATATGGGCGATGTAACGGGTCTCAAAATCATCCAGGGACGCGAGCATGGATTCCATGAAATCCTCGGGGCAGTCCGGATCCGCGGTCTGCACGGAAGCCACCATCCTTGACAGCATGTGCCGCCGGCCCACAATGCCGAGATTGATAACCGCATCACAACCGTCCCAATTGGCCAGAAGCTCAATGACCTTCACAGGCAGCTGCTCATCGTTTTCTCCCACCAGATCCACGGGATTGGCCCGGCTCCAGTAGGGGGGCAGCACATGGTCGATTTCGCGGATCAGTTCTCCGGGCAGCTCCGGCACCTGCAGGCCGTAATGTTCGCACAGGTCGGCCGCCACCACACCCCAGCCCCCGCCCAGGGTCATGATGGCCACACGGTTGCCCCGGGGAAGGGGCAGGGAGGAAAACGCGGCAGACAGATCCAGCAGGTCCAGGGGCTTGTCAACCTTGACGATGCCGGCCTGGCGGCAAACGGCGTTAAATACCCGGGTATCAGAGGCCATTGCCCCGGTATGGCTTGAAGCCGCCTTTGTGCCGGCCGCGGTCTGGCCACCCTTGAGCAAAACAATGGGTTTTTTGCGTCCCACCCGGCGGGCGCTTTCATAAAACCGCCGGCCGTTTTTAACACTTTCCACGTAAAGCATCACCGTTTTCGTCAGGGAATCGACCTCAAATGCATCCAGGTAATCCTCGATGGTTATCATGCCCTCATTTCCGGATCCGCAGAAAGCCCGGATGCCCACGCCCTGCAATTCGGCAAACGCCAGCAGCTGGTTGCCCATGTTGCCGGACTGGGCCACCATGCTAACCGATCCGGCCTCCGGCCGCACGTGACTGCCGGTGCAGTAAAACGAAATATGGGAATTGCAGATGCCCATGGTATTGGGCCCGATGAGGTAAATGCCGGCTTTACGGGCCTGTTCCACGAGCTGTCTTTCTGACCGGGCCCCTTCTTCACCGGTTTCGGCAAATCCCGAAGCAATCAACAGCATGTAGGAAATCCCTTTTTGCTGAAACTCCGGGATCAGATCGGGTACTTTTGCGGCCGGGATGGTCACCACGGCCACGTCCACCTGACCTGGAATATCGGTGACGCGCTTATAAACCGTTCGGCCGGCAATCTTTCCGCCCCTGGGATTGACAAGGTAAATATCGCCTTTGTAGCCGCCGCCGATGGCATTGGTCAGCAGGGTATAACCCCATTTGCCAAGCTCGGCGGATGCGCCCACAAAGGCAACGGACCGGGGATGGAACAACGCACTCAGAATAGAGGGGTCTACAGCTGGAAGAAATTTTTTCCCTTCAGCTATCGGGGCCTTGACCACCAGGGCATCGACTGCCACCACGCTGCCGTCTTGGGTGATCAGCAGGGGATTGATATCAATTTCAGCCACATCCGGGTATTCCAGGGCCGCTCGGGAAATACCGGTGAGGGTGCTGACCAGCATGGCCAGGTCTGCGGCCGCTTCTCCCCTGAACGAATCCAAAAGCGCACGGGAGCGGATTTCATCAATCATGTCCCTTGCATCTTCGGCACTCAGAGGCGCCAGCCGGAACACCACATCGGAGAAAGCCTCGGTGAAAATGCCGCCAAGTCCGAACATGACCACCGGCCCGTATTCCGGGTCCCGAAACATGCCGGCAACAAACTCCCGCCTGGCCGAAACCTGGGGCTGGACCAGGAAACCTTCCAGGTCCGCGCCGGCTTGGCCGGCAATCTCTTCTGCGGCACTTTTCATTGCGGTTTCATCGAAAAGGTGCATGCGCACCAAGCCCGCCTCGGTCTTGTGCAAAAGCGTGCTTCCAAGGCCTTTTAAAACCACGGGAAAGCCGATCCGGGCGGCGGCCTCTGCGGCCTGGCCGGCATCGGCCACAGCGGTCTCTTCCACCACGGGTATGCCAAAGGGTTTTAAAAACTGCTTGGAATCATATTCAGAAAGGGCCTGCCGCAAGCCCTTTGCGTTGGATTCTTGCCTGCTCATCTGCATCTCCTGCCGTGTGTAAGATAGAGGCCTTTTCTTTATGATAAAACAGATGCCGGGTTCCGGCCATCCGGAGAACAATTTACAGCAATACCGATTGTTTGTCAAAACAGATTCCAGCGCATCAATCCTGGAATTTGCCGATGTTTTTCAGATATTCCCCCGAGCGGTCCAGATAAAACGCCAGGGGCCTGGAAAAATACTGGCCGAGGATGCCGTCGATAAACATCTGGCTGATTTCCCGCTCCATTTTCAGCACACTCTGGGCCTGGATAAACACATGGCGCTCTTCTGAGGACAGATCCCGGACAAAATTGCCAAACGCCGTGCGCGCCCGGGGCTGATACATCCAGAAATAAAGCAGGTCCAGGGCGTTTATGATCAAAACCTGGATCAGGCGCCGGGATTCGTCGTCCTCGGAGCGCAGAAGCTCCCGGGGTCGTTCCAGCAGATCCAGCACCTCGGATTCGGGAAACAGCATTTCCGCCCGGGCGTAGCAGTCCAGAAACTGCCGCAGTTTCTGCCGGTAGTCGTTCATCCGGTTTTCAATGTTTTTGGCCCGGTCCACGGCCCCTTCGATCAGCGCGGCCACAAAATCCGAAGCGGTCTTGGAAATGACCGCGGCCCAGCTTTGCAGAATCATGTCCACCTGCAGCACGCCGGCAAGGCCTAACACGCCGCCGAGCAGTTCACTTAACCCGAAGGCCACGGGTATGGAGAGAACCGAGCGGAAAAAATTGGCAAATGCGGCTTCCCTGGGAAGGCCGCGAAACAGGTTATGACTGGTCAGGTAAAGCCCGTTGACAAGCGCCATCACTGAATAAAGCAACACCGGGCTCGTTGCGGTGGTAATGCCCAAACCCTGGTTTAACATCAGGGTTTTGACCAGATAATCCAGCAGGGGTACGGAAAAGCCGGTATACATCAGTGAATCGGTGATCCGGTCCCAGCTGATATAATCATTCCACTGCAGAAGCGGTGATCGCCGCAGTCCGCCGCCGGCCATGACCGACTGGAGAATATTGCGCATCCCCGTGATCCCGAACCAGATAAACGCCCCGAAACATGCCAGCACCCACCAGTCATGGGTGAGGTAGAAGGTCAGAAACGCCGGTACAAAACCGAAAATCACCTTGAGGCTGTTTTTCAAATTGGTGCGCAGATATTCAAAGCGGTGCAGGCGCGGCCTTTTTTCGGGTCCGGGCGGCTTTTTTACATAAAGTCCGTTGCTGGCCTCTGTGGAAAAACCGCTCAAGGTTACGATATTGCCGTTTTCTGCCATTTTGGTGGTTTCTTCCCTGGCAAACCACTCCCTGTGGTGCAGGCGGCCGGCCAGGGCCAGGCCCGGAATTGCCCGGATCACATACATAACAATAGATATCAGGCCCCGGGCGGCCGCCGCCTGGCCGTAAACCAGCCGGAAAAAGGCCTGGACGTGAAAGGGAATCACCATATAGGCGCCCGCCTCGTCCTTTTGGACCTCCCTGCGGGCCCTTTTGGGCAGGCTGTCTAACACCGCCAGTCCCATACCCGGCAGCCTGCGGGAATGTCCGGTGGAGTCGCTTCCGATCCTTGATTTCAACGGCCTGACCCTGTACATGCCCATCAGCGATTCCATGTCCGCCAGTATCCAGTTAAACTTCTGAATGCGGGCAAGTGCCTGTGCGTCGTTTTTCTCCCTGAGCCGGGAGATGATTTCCAGGATCAGTCGCTTTAACTGGATGACGTTGGCATTGTTGATGCATTGCTGCAGCCGGTCGATGTCCGGGATATGGTCCACCTTGCAGTCGGCAAAATCCTTGAGATTGAATATCTCCAGCCGCGATATCCGCCCCCGGCATTCATAAAGCAGTTCAAGCACATCTTCTACTTCCATGTTGCTTAAATTCAGGGTGATGCGGTAAGCTGAATGCATCCGGGACAAGCGGTCCACGAGCTCGCACGGGGAAAGCTGCATCAGGGCGGGCACATCTTCGGCATTGGCGCTGCCCACATCGGGATTGCGGCCCGGGACCAGAAACCGGTGGTGGATGTCGTCTGCATCCATGCGGTTCATCCGGTCAACCAGGGCCTCTATCTCCCGGCGCTTTTCCTTGTCCGCATCCGCGTATTGCCGTCGCAGCCCGGCAGTTTTCTCCTGCATCCGGGGCAGCAAAAGAAGATGGATATATTTGGCCAGATGCAGCAGCGAGGCCTGGCCCAGGCCCACAAACGCCATGAAGTCTTCGGACTGCAGTGGGGGCAACTCCACACCGAATTCGGAATTTAAGGTATGCCGGTGGGTACGGTTGAACGCCTCAAGGGTGGAAAGCACCTGGCCGCGCTGGTATTCGGATACGTTTCGGCCCTCCTCCATGAGGTCACGCACCTCGTTTTTTTCCAGAAAGCGCAGAAAATCCCCGGAATCGGCAAACCCCCGGGGAACCCATATAATCTGGGCATATCGGTTGCAAAACGAGGCAAAAAACTCAATGCCGATGCGGATCATGATGCCCATGGCATCGGCGGCCTCCATGAGCTCTGCTGCGGTTTCCGGGCGGATATAGTTGTAATGGATTACCCGCAGCCTTCTGACGCCCTTGATCCATGCATCCATGATCAGGTGGGTGGGCGACTTGCGGCCCTTGGTGAAAGCATCATGGACATGGTCGTCAAAGGCCAGGTGATTCCATTTCTCGGGCATTTCCAGCAGCCGGTACTGCTTTAGGAAATAGCGCACGATCCTGGGCTTTCCCGTTGCCGCCAAGCGGAAATGATGGGCCAGCTCAAGCTGGCGCTGATAATCGCCGTGGGCCCGGATCAGTTCCTTCATGATTTCAATGAGCACCCGGGCGGTATTCATCTGCAGCTCCTGGTTGGTGCTGCACATCACCTCGTCGCGAAGCGCCCGCAGGGCCTTTAAGCGCAGCCCGGCTTCTGCGGATTCCAGGGACTGGAGCAGATGAATCACCGCATATGCGATCCGCAGACCCCGGGATTCAGCCATTTCCTTGATTCCCCGTGGGTGGAAATAATGGAAAAACTGCCGCTGCATCTCAAAACGCAACCGCTGGCCCGAGACAATCCCGTTGACAATATGCAGCAGGTGATAGTCCCGCTGATCAAAATAAAATTTTGAGGTTTCGGGGTTTCGGGCCATCAAAAAAAGCCTCCCTTAATTCGGCCATGGGCATGGTTTTTATTGTTTTGACATGAAACGCCCCTGTTTGCAATGATTATACAATCCCGGCCCTGTTGATGTGCCGGTTTGAAGCATGGTTGGATTTTTATTGAATTTTGAGAAATCCGGTATATAAAATAGCGTGATCATCACGCCGGTTTACCCCTTATACCGGGGCAACGGCATGACCCGGGCAAAGGGATGAGGACAGGAAAATGAAAGAAGAAACAGTTAAAATAAACGGTTTTGAATGTCGCGTCATTTCCGGCAGCGGCAGGGGAGCCTGCATTGTGCTACTCCACGGTTACATGTATACCAGCGATGTGTGGAATGACATCGGCCTGCTGCGCCTGCTGGAACAGAAAAATATTGCCTTCAACGCCGTTGACATGCCCTACGGGCACAGAAGCGAATGCACGCCACGATCCGGCAATCCGGAGCAGAACACGGCAATTGTTGCCAGTATTGCTTCCCATGACTCCCTGGTGATCGGCGCCAGTCTGGGCGGCTATATTGCGTTAAAACACTGCGTGGCCCGGCCGGCCGGGGGACTGATGCTCGTGGCGCCGGTCATGAGTCTCCAGGCGGAACTGGCAGCCCGCTACCCTCAGATTTCCGCCCGGGTCCGCCTGATTTACGGGGAAAATGACAACGTGGTGTATCGCGATGAAATCAAGCGCCTGGGCCGACTTTTGGGTACAACTCCCCGGATATATGAAAAAGCCCAGCACGCGGCCTACATGGACCACCCCGGGCGCTTTAACACCGATGTAATCGAATTTTACCAGCAGCTGGCACGAAAAAAGGCGGAGAAAAAAACGTAAACTTTACTGGATTCCCTTTTTGAAAAAATCATCCGTATCCGTGATTTCATCCTTGGTCTTGGTGCGGCGCGTGGGCACTGTCCCTTCCTTAAAGCACATGTCAATAACCTTGTCTGAATCCTCGTTGGGCAGCAGGCCGGTTTTCGCGTCGATTTTGGCAAAAACAACATTGTCCGGAACCGGAAAAACCCGCTCAGGCTTGCCTTCCAGGATCTCCTGCATGTAATCAAGCCAGATGGGACTGGCAGCCCTGGAGCCGGTTTCATTTTTCCCAAGGGATTTTTCCTGATCATGACCCACCCATACGCCTGTGACAAATCTTGGCGTATACCCCATGAACCAAGCGTCATAAAGATTGTTGGTGGTACCGGTCTTTCCGGCTACCGGCCGTTTCAGCGCCCTAATCCGCCACCCGGTGCCTTCGGTGACCACTTTTTCAAGCAAGTGGGTGATAATATAAGCAGTGCTTTTATTAATCACGGATTCTTTTTCTTCCGGGGCTTCATAGATCACATTGCCGTTTCTGTCCTCGATCCGGCGGATAAAAACCGGTTCCTGCCGGATTCCCTGGTTGGCAAACACCCCGTAGGCGCGCACCAGTTCCAGAAGCGATACACCCGATGATCCCAAAGCTGTTGAAAGATTGCGGTCCATTCGGGATTCGATTCCGAGTTCTCGGGCATAATCAATTACGTAATCCACGCCGATATCCTGCATGATTTTTACAGTAACCACGTTTCTGGAATGAATCAGACCATCGCGGAGCAGAGTGAAACCATGAAAGGTGTTGTCATAGTTGTCCGGCTTCCAGATAAAATCCGTCTCGTCATCGGTAAAGACAATGGATGTATCGGCAATCACCGTAGCCGGGGTATATCCCTTATCCAGGGCCGCGGCATAGACAACGGGTTTGAAAGCCGAACCCGGCTGCCGCCGGGACTGGGTAGCCCGGTTAAACTGGCTTTCGGAAAATTTGCGGCCGCCGACCATGGCCCTGACATAAGAACTGTCGGATTCCATACAAATAAGGGATGCCTGTGCCCTGGGGGTCTGTTCCAGGGACAGATTCCACTGCTGGTTTTCTCCCTCCCAGGATTGCAGCCGGACACGGATCACATCACCCACCTGCAGGACCTGACCGGGTCTCTGCACCCGGATCACTCCCGCGGCCACTTCCGGATCGGGCTTTCTTGCCCATCGCATGTTTTCCAGCGGAATCACCCCGACATTTTTTCCGATTCGGACAGTGGTCTTCTTTTTTTTATCATCCACGTCCACCACAACACCCTTCACAATCAGGCCCTCGTGAAGCGCCTGCTCCTCAATGTCCTCCTGGAGCTTGCGGCTGAAGGCTTCAATTTCATTTCTGGCAATATTGCGCATTGGTCCGCGGTATCCCTGCCGTTTGTCTAAGTCCCGCAAACCCTTTTCAACAGATCTTCGCGCTTTTTCCTGCATTTCAATATCCACGGCCGTATACACCTTGAGCCCGCCGGTATAAAGCAGTTTTTCACCATATTGCTCTTTAATTATCCGGCGTACGTGTTCTGTATAATATGGAACCGTTTCCTGGTACCAGTTGGGGCGTTTTTCAATGGTCATCTCAGTATTCATGGCCTCCGAGGCTTCGGAATTGGTGATAAAATCCTCTGAAACCATCCGGTTTAAAACATAAATCTGCCGCTGACGGGCGCGCTCAAAATGACGATGGGGCGAATACCAGCTCGGGGCCCGGGGTAGGCCGGCAAGCATGGCCGATTCCCCGATGGTCAGATCTTCTGCGGATTTGCCGAAATAATTCTGGGCCGCCGCTTCCACTCCGTAGGCCCCGTGACCGAGATAGATCTGGTTGAGATACAAAAACAGGATTTCATCCTTGGTAAAATGCCGGTCAATCCGGTAGGCCAGGATCGCTTCTTTGAGCTTGCGCGCATAGCTGCGCTCCGGGGTCAGGAAAAAGGATTTGGCCACCTGCTGGGTAATGGTACTGCCGCCCTGGACAATAGTGCCGGCTTCCAGGTTTTTGAAAAACGCACGCATGATACTGTATAAATCAACGCCCTCATGCTCGTAGAAACGGGCGTCTTCAGTGGCCACAAACGCCTGGACCAAATGTTCGGGCATTTCGGTCAATTCCACCACTATCCGGCGCTGCTTGTAGAATTCGGCAATCTTGCGCTCATCGTCTGAATAAAACGTGGTCACCACGGATGGCTGATAATCCTCAAGAGAGGTGATTTTTGGAAGATCGCGGCTGAAATAAATATATGTTCCCGCTGCGGCAAAAACGGACACAATCACGCAAATCAGCAGTAAAATAACGGCCCATTTCGTTAAAGCCAGAATCCAACGGCCCAAACGACGCATATGCAAACATACTCCTTTTATCATTTAGTGCCCGAACGAAAACCAGGATTTTTCGTCAAGGTCAAGGACGGCGAAAATTTTAACCGCTCGGTTTAGGTACCATGCTTTGTATCAGTGCATCAATTATTTCTTTTTTTATCCCTGGATTTGAACTGTCACAATTGATATAATCAACTTTTTACAGAACCGGATTCTGATACCGGGCATGCGAATCGGCTGCTGACAATTTGATATTGATATTTTGTCAACAAGGGAATAGTTTTAAACAACTTTTTGACCGGTTTTTACAATGCCAAAGTTATCAACCTTTTTATCAAAGAAATATTACACTTCAAAATAAATTAATTTATAAATAAATTCAATATATTATAAAGTTATTCCACTTTTCGACAAACCATATATGTTATTATTTCTTCATTCATTCATTAATAAACCAATAAGGATCCTGTATGCGAATCACAATCCACAAAAGCACCATTGCCGATGTATTATCCCAAATTCAGGGCCTTACAGGAAGAAAAACCAATCTGGTAATCACTGAAAACGTTCTGCTTCAAACCAGGGAAAATGGCGTTGAGTTAACCGCCACGGACCTGGAAACCGGATTTGAAGGTTTTTTCCCGGCTGAAGTGGAGGCTGAGGGGGCGGTTACCATTAATTCCAGAAAATTCAACGAAATTGTTAAAAATTTTCCCACTGAAGCCATCCGTATGTCGGAAATGGAAAACAACTGGGTGGAAATCGCATCTGATAATGTGGAATATCATATTGTGGGCATGGATCCTGAGGAGTTTCCGGATACCCCGAAAATTGATGAGGTCAGTTTTTTTTTCATGGCTTCGCCGGAACTTAAGAAAATGATAGAAAAAACCGTGGCTGTGGGCGTTGGCGGGGATGAAAAGCGGGCGCATTTGATCGGCGTGAACCTGGAACGCATCGAGCAGGGCAATGATAACCTGCTGCGCATGGTCTCAACAGACATCAGACGACTGGCCAAGGCCGATTACCTGTGCGACCCGGATTCCGGCTTCACTCCCGGGCCGACGGTGATCGTGCCCAAAAAGGGATTAAATGAGCTCAACCGGTTTCTGCCCGCAGAAGGCCGGGTCCAGGTGGGGATCAAGGACAATTACCTGATCGTAAAAAAGGAAAACGAAACCATCAGCGTAAAATTGTTAAACGGGATGTTTCCGGCCTACGAGGAGCTGCTGGCGCCGGATCCGGCCTATGACATTATTTTTGATCGCAATCTGCTTTTAATGATGTTAAAACGCATGTCCATTCTCACATCAGAAGAATACCGGGGAGTGGTTTTTCACCTGGAAAACAACGAAATTACCATGCGCACGGTCAACGCCGCCCTTGGCGAATCCAAAGAATCCATGGAAATCGCCTATGACCGGCACCAGCAGGAGATTGCATTTAATCCCAGATATTTCATTGATGCGCTCAATTTTATCAGCACGGACAAGGTTCGCCTCAATATCCAGGACGAGGATCATCCGTGCATTGTCCGGGCCGAAGACGACCTGTCGTATTTAAACATTATCATGCCGATGAAGATATGATGGCACCGTAAAAAGTCTGA
>NZ_JAWODO010000044.1:0-43539 GCF_046483245.1 Desulfosalsimonas sp.
GTGCGGCTTATATACCCACGATAAGGCTTTCGGGATCAGCGGCCGGTGGTTCATCGCCTTCAATAAGGCCGTATTGTTCGTCATAAAGATACTTATGGGTAGGCAAAAGAGTGAACACACCATCGATTAGCTCTTCTACCGCGCCGGCCTGACAAAGATTTTTAAAGGAGTTCTGGTATATGTTTATTGTAAAGGGCTGAAGCGCCCTTAGGTGATTTTTGGTCGGAAGATCGTAGTCGATTGCCTGCCGCAGTGCTGAAAGCCGGTTTTCCGAATCGCCCCAGGGAACAATGACAGTATGCGTAAATCCGTCTTCTATGAGCTTAAAATCCCGCCCTACGGTTGCATAATTAAACGCACGGCGTTTGCCTGGATGTTTTTAACGTCAGTTGCGCTGTGAAAGTAAAGCTGTTTGAAATAGTATTCAAATATATCCGGATCTTCGGTATCTACTTTGTTTTCAAATTCCCTCAGCAGACTTTCCATGATGGCAGCTGATTTTTGGGGCACCCCGGGCGGCGGTTTGCTGGCGCTTTTGAAAACAATCAATTTTCCGCATTCCGTTCGGCCTTCCCTGTTGCACCGGCCGCCTGCCTGAACGATGCTGTCAAGGCCGGCCAGCGCCCGGTATACAATCGGAAAATCAAGGTCCACTCCCGCTTCAATGAGCTGGGTGGATACAACCCGGCATGATTCGCTATTATGAAGAGCTTCCTGGATCTGTTCAATTTTTAACAGGCGATGGGCCGGACTCATCAGGGCTGAAAGATGAAAGACAGGTTCGCCGGTGATTGCCTCCAGTTTTTGCGCAAGTTCCCTGGCGTCTTTGCGCCTGTGGACAATACACAATACCTGATGGTGCGCGCTGAGTTCAGCAGCCAGTTCATCTGTGCACAGCGGCGAAGAATCCTGCTCCGGCCAATTGAATTCAACCCGCTTCAATTCTTCTGATACCTTTTTGGGGTCGCTGATTATCGGCACCACCTCAGGAAGCCCTTGTTCAAAACGTTTTCTGGCCGCCAGAGCCGGCGGTGTGGCTGTTGAAAGCACAATGGAGCAGTTGTAAAAATTTGATAGTTGCGTCAATCCGTTAAGTATCGGGTTGAGCATCCCCGGCGGGAGGCTCTGAACCTCGTCGAGAATGATGACGCTGTTGGAAATGTTGTGAAGTTTTCGAGCCTTTGAGGGTTTTGATGAAAACAGGGTTTCGAAAAACTGCACGGTAGTGGTGACCACCACGGGCGCATCCCAGTTTTCTGTTGCTGCCTCGTGCTTTTCCTTTGTATCAATGCCTTTTTCCGCTTCTTCCCTTTCAGGGTCCAGGCTTGCGTGATGTTCAAGGACGTTTTCCGCACCCAGGCAATCCCGGTACACCCCGGCGTTTTGTTCTATAATGCTGGTATACGGGATGACAACAATGACCCTGTGAAGACCGTGCGTTGCGGCATGGTTTAACGCAAACGACATTCCTGAAAGGGTTTTGCCGCCGCCTGTTGGCACGGTAAGGGAAAAAATACCGGGTGTTTTTTGTGCAGTATTTCGGCATTGCTTGAGTATGGAAAAGCGCGCCCGGTTTACCCGGTGGTTTTTTTGTTCAGGGCTAAGCGCGCTTGTTTTTTTATCGATATATTTGTCGCACAGATTTCTTAAGGTTTGCATGTCTGCATAGCCGCCTCGTTTCTTTTCACGTTCCGGGGTACAAAAAAAGGCTGTATCCAGTCGATCCGCATCCACAAGACAGGAAAAAAGAAACCGCACCCACATTTCCCTTGCGTAGACAAGGTGTTCTTTTTCAGAATTGGGAAGCTTTCGGCCGTCTGCTTCCAGAAACAAGGGCAAGGGCGGCAGGGACTGATTCAGGATATTGACAGCAATGAGATGTCTGCATTTGTTTAATGCCGTCTTGTTTTTTTCGATCCGTTCCGTAAGGCGCAGCGGCAATCCGGTTTCCGGTTTCTGCAGGTTGGGCAGGCCGCCATGATGCCCGGCTATGGCAAAAGCTACCGGCAGGCCGTTTTTTGCCCACAATTCATAGGCCAGGCACGCGCCAACCCCGGAATGCTCTACAGATACATTTTCACCTTTAAGCCGCTTTTGAAAATCGTCAAGGTATTTGCCCAGATCATGCCAAAGTCCTTCTATATATCCCCATTCTCCGGAACCGAATTTATCAGCAAATTTTCTGCAAAGTGCCGCAACATTGCAGAGATGGGTTTCAAGCGTCTGCCATTGATCAGGCGGGGTTTCTTCAATACTGTGGGCATAGAAAAAAGGTTTCATCGTGGTCAAAACACCATAGATAAGGTTAAAATTGGATGATTAAAGATCTGTGTATAAAGGCAAAACATGGTATCTTTTTAATTGGAAAACAGCGTTTTGAATGCAAGGCCTCTGACTGTATAAATTGACAATACCATAGCTTGCATAGCATATAATGACAATGTGTTTTGCAGTATAAAAAACTCTGGAATGGAAGGAAAAAACGCATGAGTCAGATGGAGCGGATCTATTATTTCCATCAGGAGGTAAGCGGCGGGCGGTATCCCGGGGTGGGTCAGATTGCCGGGCGTTTTGAGGTCTCTGCTTCCACGGCGCATCGCGATATTGCGTATCTGCGGGACCGGTTGAATGCGCCTCTTATTTATGACAGGCGGAAAAAGGGGTATTTTTATGAACAGGAGGGGTTTGCGCTGCCCCTTGAAAAGTCGCCTGCGGCATTGTTTTTGTTCGCTCTGGTCAACCGGCTGGCAAAAGAGTCCGGGTTGATCGGTGATCCGGAAATTCAGCGGTTGCAAAAGGAACTGGGGGCCTTATATTGTGCAGACGCTCAAAAGCTTGCGGATAAGATCCATTATGAGCGCGTTGAGGTGGAGCATGTGGCCCCGGAAGTGATCCGGTCCGTGCTCATGGCGTTTCACGGCGATTGTCAGTTGGTTTTTGATTACAGGAAAATCCGCGGGCAGGGCGGTGCGCGCAAGGTTGATCCGTTGCGGCTGGTGATTTACCAGGGGCGGTGGTATTTGCTTGGCTACTGCCATGTGCGGAAGGCCATGCGCATGTTTCATCTGGCAAGGGCAAAAAACCTGGCGATTTGCCCGGAAGCCTGCACGGCCGGGGATGCGGACGCGGATCAGTGTCTTGAAGGCGCTTTCGGCATTTTCAAGGGCGAAGCGGTTTACAACGTGCGGGTGCTGTTTGTGGATGAGGCGGCTGATATTGTCAGAAACCAGGTCTGGCACCGGGACCAGGTTATGGAAGACACGAACGACGGTCTTGTGCTTTCGGTGCCGGCGGCGGATTTCACGGAAATCAAGATGAAGATCCTCCAGTATGGATGGCGGGCCCGGGTGCTGGGGCCGCCGGAACTCCAAAGCCAGATGGCGGAAGAGGTCCGCCGGATGGGCCGCGGGCTGGGGATTGGTGGCTGAAACGGAACAAAAAGGATTTTGTATATATACAATGGGTTTTCAGGCAAAAAAAACGTTTGCAATGATAAATTACGATCTGTGCCGGCCGGAAAAATGCAGCCCTGAAGATGGGGTCTGCCCTGCTGTGGGGGCCTGCACCCACAAGGTCATAAAGCAGCTTGACGGGGCTTTTTATCCGCCCATGATTTTCCAGGACATGTGCATGGGCTGCTGGGACTGCATCGAGGCCTGCCCCCTGGATGCCATCGGGGTCCGGCAGGTCACGTAAGGGCGGCTGATTGCTAAATCCAGGGATCGTAAAGGCGGCGGGTGTTTTCGTATATGGCTTCTGCGGCGGATTCGGGGGAGATGTTTTTGATCTTCGCAATGTGGTTTAGGGCGATTGCGGCGTTTTCCGGTTCGTTACGGGTTTGCGGGTCCGGGCCCAGCACCGGGCTGTCGGTTTCAACAAGCAGGCAGGAAAGCGGCAGGTTGCGCACCAGTTTCTGTTTCTGGCGGGAGCGGGCAACCGAGGGCGGAATTGAGAAAAAATAGCCGGCTTCCACTGCGGGCAGGGCCGCGCCAAACTTGCCGTCAAATGCATGGAGCTGGACTTTTGTTGCCTTTTTGCCGATCAGCAGTTCCACTGCGTGGCGGCCGGCAGACCGGGAATGAACGTTTAAGGCAAGCCCTGTTTCCAGAGACAGATCCACAAAGGCTTCCAGTATTTGCCGTTGTACCTGTCTTTGATCATGGTCTTCCACTATCCGGAAATCCAGGCCCACCTCGCCGATGGCAACGAGTTTTTCCCTGTTGGCGCGGATAAAATCGCGCATTTGCGCTGCCGCCTCCGGGTCTGTGTGCGCCGGGTAAAGCCCGGCCGCCGGCAGCAGGGCCGGGTACTGATCTGCGAGCTCCAGGTTGCGGCGGGCATCTTCCATGGTTTCGCTGACCGTGATGATTTTTTCCACCCCTGCGGCCGCCGCCCTTTGCAGCACAGCCTCCCGGTCTGCGTCAAAGCTTTTGTCATAAAGATGCGTATGGGTGTCAATCAAGGGATGCATTTTCCGGGACCTTGCAGAGATAATGCAGGTTAAACCCGTCATGGGCCATTTCCATTACGCGCACGTCTTCAAATCCGGCCCGGGCGAGCATGGCTTCTGCCTGCTCCCGGCCCCACATCATGCCCAGGCCCGTGCCGTTGTGGTTTAACCCCACGGGCATGCAGTGCATCAGGCTTACGGTGTACAAAAACGGCCCCATGGGATGGTCCATGTTGTCTGCCGGGTTTGTCTGCGCCTTGATGTCCACCATTGAAAAAAGCCCGCCCGGGGCCAGCATGTGGCGGATGCCCTTTAACGCTTCCAGGGGATGGCTCTGGTCGTGGATGGCGTCAAATGCACAGATATAGTCAAAGCATTTGTCAAACTCCGGATCTCCGGTGATTTTGGCTGCATCCCGGTTTTTGTAGACAAGGTTTGAAAGCCCCTTTTTTTCAGCGTTTTTGCGCGCTGTCTCCAGGGCGGGTTCATGGTTGTCAATGCCCGTAAACTCGCTTTTGGGAAATGCTTCGGCCATAAGGTTTAAGGCAACCCCGTGGCCGCAGCCCATATCACACACCCGGATGCCGGATTTGAGCCTTTCCACCAGTTTTCCGTTTTCAACAGAGGGCAGAAACTCGCTGAGCAGGACCTGTTCGTGCTTGGCATCAGCCAGCTGGCTCATGAATTGCTGAAAATCCGGGTATTGGGAAAATGCAATGCCTTCGCCGGTCTGAAACCCGCGAACGACCGATTCCATTGCACACGATGTGAGCAGGGGGATTTCCTGGGTGTAGACCCCGAGGTTGTTATTACCGGATTTTCGGGTCAGAAAACTCGCGTGCTCCGGGGGCAGGTAATAGGTGTTTTCATGTTTTTCGTTTTTTCCGGGTGTTATGATTTCCCCGGTGACCATGATGGCCAGCCATTCTTTGAGGTAACGCTCATTGAGTCCGGAGGCGGCGGCGATTTCGGCTGCGGTTGCCGGTGTGCCCATGTGTTCGAGGGTATCAAAAATGCGGTTTTTGTATCCAATGGCCATGGCCAGGTTCAGGGCCCCGTAGTTGAGAATGTCGGCCATTTTTTCGGCAAAATTGTCCATGGTTTTTCCTGATGGGAATTGTGTTTGGGGTTGATATGTCCCGGGCCAATAATGGCAGGAAATTTAAGGTAGGAGTATTGCAGGCCAGTGTCAAGGAATTGGTTTTGATTTTTCGGCGCGCATTTCTTCCCATCCGGCCGCGGCCATCTGCACCGGGTCCCAGGGGCTCGACAGGGGCGGGGTGTAGCTGAGATCCAGGTCGCAGATTTCGTTTACACCCATGAAATGGTGGAGGGCGGCTGCAAATATATCGATGCGCTTGGATACTTCCGTGCCATGGGCGCCCACAATCTGTGCGCCAAGAAGTTTGCCTGTTTCAGCATCGCCCGTGATGCGGATGCAGAGGTCCTTTGCGCCAGGGTAATAGGCCTTGTGATCCGGAACACGGATATCCGCGCTTAAAGGCGAGAACCCTTCGGCTTCGGCCTCGCTTTGTTTGAGTCCGGTGCGGGCGGCCACCAGGCTGAAAATTTTGACGCACTGGGTTCCCAGGCAACCGGCAAATTGGCTTTTTTTGCCGGCCGCGTTTTCGCCTGCGACCTTTCCCTGCTTGTGTGCGGTTGTGCCCAGGGGCAGCCACAGATTTCGGTCCAGGAGCCGGTGGCGGGTTTCTGCGCAGTCGCCGGCCGCATAAATGTCTGCCAGGTTGGTTTCCATCCGGGAATTGACCCGTATGGCCCCGGAAAAACCGGTTTCAATGCCCGCTGAAAGCCCGGGCTCGGTCTGCGGCCGGGCGCCTGTTGCCACAAGCACCATATCGCCCGCAACTTCAATGTCTTTTCCCCCTGACGGCCGGGCATCAACCACCAGGCGGTTTTCGTGCTGCCGGATGCCTTTGGCGGAAATTCCGGTCAATACCGTGACCCCGTTGTTTTCAAGCTCGCTTCGCACAAGGCCGCCCATGTCCGGATCCAGGGTGGACAGCACCGAAGGTGCGTATTCCATCACTGTTACAGCAAGGCCGCGCCTTGTCATGGCATCGGCGATTTCCATGCCGATATAGCCGGCCCCGATGATGATGATGGATTTTGGTTTTTTGAGGGTGATAAATTCTTCAATGACAAAGGCGTCGTCCATCCAGCGCAGGCAAAACACCCCGGGCAGATCCAGGCCGTCTATTTGAGGGGTGGTGGACCGGGCACCGGTGCACAGCACGAGCTTGTCCCAGGCCATGGTCTGGCTGTCACCCGAAGGGGTGTTAAGGGATGCGGTCTTTTTTATCGGGTCAATGGCCGTACACCGGTGCCCGGGCTTTACCGTGATGCCCTGGGCCTCGATGGCTGCCAGATCCCGGTGGGCCAGGGTCTTCCAGTCCCCCACTTCCCCGGAAAGGTAGAACGGGAGGCCGCATATGCTGAAATTGGGGTATTGGTCGGCCAGCACGATTGTGGGCCGGATGGCCGGGTTGATCTGCCGGGCGGCCAGGGCAGCGCTGATTCCGGCATCGCTTCCGCCGATGAGCAACAGTTCCATGCAATCACCTGATTTTTTTATTGATGAGGGTTTCTATTGGATGAGCCTGTAAAAAGCTGTTTATCTCGATACGCCGGTATTTTTGCAGAAAGGAAATCCATAAGCGCCTTGGCTGATCGGCGGCACGCAAAAGCGAGTTTCCTCGCTTCAGGAGGCTCCTGGAGCCTCAATTTCCGCTCGGAAACCCGCTTTCCCCCGCCGCCGTCAGGGAAACGAAGTGCAATTTCAGTATAGCGTAAAAAAGAGATTTCCTTGAGCCTTGAACCTTGAACCTTGAACGAAGTTAGAAGTCTTTTTTACAGCCTCATCCAATTTGTTTCGGGTCACTTTATCAATATATGCGCCTTGAGCCGCTGTCAATGCCGGGCCGCCAAAGACACGAAAATGTGACAAAAAGATAATATCACACGTTTTTTCAGGACGAAATTTGATGGCACCGTAAAAAGTCTGATTTCAGATGGTGCCGTAAAAAGTTCAAGATCAAGGCTTGCGCAATTTCGAAGAATGCAGCGTACTTAGCCGTACGTGAAATTCTGAGAAATTGCGCGTAACGCAGATATTGGACTTTTTACGGCGCCATCAAAATTTCCTTGAGAATGAAATTTGCATGAACTATTGTCAACTGACTTTGCAGGCCTGTGGGAAACCTGATTTCGAAAGATCCGGGCGGCATTGAACAAGATTGAAGAGGGCGTATGAAAATCAGAAAATTTCTTGAAAACAGCAACAAATGCCTGTTTTCCTATGAAGATACCATTCGGGCCGCAGCCGCTGTTTTTGCTGAACAAAAAACAGACGCCGGCTGTGTTGTGGACCAATCCGGGCAATTTCTCGGGGTTTTTACCAAGGACCATGTATGTGCGGCAATAAGCACCGGCGCGGACCTCGATGGCCCGTTGGGCGGGCATATGTCACGCAATGTCAAAACCTTTCACCCTGATGAGGATATTGCCGATCCCATCGGGATGCGCTGTTCCTGTTTTCCGGTTGTGGAAAGCGGCAGGGCTGTTGGCATCATCGGTGTCCAGGATGTGGCAAAGACCTATCATGATCACTACAAGATGACCCGCAATATCATTGACGCCATTATCCAGTCGTCCAGAAACCTGATTATCGCTGCCGGCCCGGACGGGCGGATCAATTTCATGAACCGGTCGGCAAAAGATGTGCTGGAGGCAAACGGTGAGATGCTTTACGGCAGCAGCATCCACAGGCTCATTCCTGAAATCAATCTGCCCGAGATCATTGAGACAGGAAAGGTGCCCCCGCTTTGCAAGGTTTCGATCAACAAACATCCCTACTTTATCCGCAGTTATCCCATGTGGATCCATGACAAGATCATCGGGGCCGTGGCCATATTTCAGGATACTGCGGATCTGGAAAGCATAGTGGACGAACTCGGGGCGGTAAAGGAGCTTAACAAGGATCTGGATGCCATTATTGAATCTTCTTCTGACGGTATTTTTGTCTGTGACGGCGATGCCAATGTTCTTCGCATCAACAGGGCCTATGACGAAATCACCGGGCTTGATACTTCCGGCTTTTACGGAAAAAACATGAAAAAGCTGGTCAAAGACGGATTTTTTTCCCAATCCGTGACCCTTCTTGTGCTGGAAAAAAAACAGGCCCGGAGCATCATCCAGAAAACCAGCACAGGCAAATCCCTGCTGGCCACCGGAAGGCCGGTTTTTGACGAAAAAGGCCGGATCGTCCGGGTGGTCACCAGCGTCCGGGACATTACAGAGCTTTATGAACTGCAGAACCAGCTTGCCGAAACCCAGAAAATGACCGAACAGTACCGAAGGGAGCTCGATTCCTATAAGCTTCGGGATGTCAAAAATGTTGACGGCCTTGTTGTGGGCTCGGAAAAGATGCATGAGCTGGTGGATACCGCCATCCGTCTGGCCGGCGTGGACTCGACCGTGTTGATCACCGGGGAGTCGGGTACCGGCAAAGATCTTGTGGCGGGTATCATCCACACTCACAGCCTGCGGAAGAATCAGCCCTTTATCCGGGTCAACTGCAGTGCCATTCCGCCGAATCTGCTGGAGTCAGAGCTTTTCGGATACGAGGAGGGTGCCTTTACAGGGGCGAAAAAGGGCGGCAAACCCGGGTATTTTGAAATGGCAGACGGCGGCACGCTGTTTCTTGATGAAATCGGGGATTTGCCCTATGATTTCCAGGCAAAATTTTTGCGGGTCCTGCAGGAATGCGAATTTAACCGTGTGGGCGGGGCGGAATTCAGAAAATTTGATGTCCGGATCATTGCGGCCACCAACAGGGATTTGTTGGAGATGATGCAGTCCGGAAACTTCCGGGAGGATTTGTATTACCGGCTGAGCGTGGTTCCGCTGAATATCCCGCCCCTGCGGCAGCGGGCCGGAGAAATCAAATTTCTGGCGGCCAGTTTTTTAAAGCAGTTTAACAGCAGCTATGGTATGGAAAAGCGGTTTTCTCCGGATGTTGTTGATGTTTTTGAGCGTTATAGGTGGCCGGGCAACATCCGGGAACTGAGAAATCTGGTGGAAAGGGTGATGGTGATGTCTCCGGATGAGGTGATCACCAGAAAAGACCTTCCGGCATCTGTCTGCGGGACAGGGCCCTTGGATGGCGGCAGCCAGTGGTCCGGTTCTCTGAGCGAACTGATGCCTTTGAAACAGGCCACCCAGGGTGTGGAAAAGCAGCTTCTCCAGCAGGCATATGAGACCCTGGGCACCACCCGCGAGATCGCCCGGGTTCTTGGCATCAGCGCGCCTTCAGTGGTTCGCAAGGCTGCAAAGTACGGGATCAAAAGAACCTGATTTTCGGCTTTGCAATAACGGCCGGTTTGCTGTCAAAAAGGCTTTGTTTCATTTCTGATTTTTGTTTCAAAAATGAAACAAAGCCTTTTTTATCTCATGTTTCCGCACTTCACGGCTTTGGCATGCGTGTGATTTTCCCGGGTTTGTTTTGAAAATGAAACAATCCGGCAATTCATCCATGCCCCGTTCCATTTTTTAAATCCCCTTGAAACAAATGTTTTTTTCCGCTGTTTGCGGGTATTGCGGTCTGCTCCGGGGCGTCCTGCCGCCGGCGGGCCATGCTTGTGGCACGCTTCCTGCTGAATGCCGTTATTTCCAAAAAACGCTTGTTCAGATCGCGATAACAACAATTTTCGCAATGGAGGTTTGGGTAGATGAAAACAGGAAAAGAATATGAAGACAGTTTGCGAAAGCTAAATCTTAAGGTTTTTCTCTTCGGTCAAAGGGTGGAAAACATCGTTGATGATCCTGCCGTCCGGCCGTCGATGAATGCTGTCAAGCTCACCTATGACCTGGCTCATCAGCCGGAATATGAGGATTTGATGACCGCCACGTCCCATATCACCGGAAAGAAAATCAACCGGTTTACCCATATTCACCAGAGCACCACAGATCTTGTGAAAAAGACCAAGATGGGGCGGCTGCTGGGCTCGCTTACGGGCTGCTGTTTCCAGCGGTGCGTTGGCATGGATGCCATCAACGCCCTTTCCATCACCACGTTTAACATCGATGAAAAATATCAGACCAGCTATTATAAACGATTTTTACAATATCTGGAATATGTCCAGGAGCAGGACCTGGTCTGTGACGGGGCAATGACAGATCCAAAGGGCGACCGGAGCCTGCCCCCGAGCCGCCAGCCCGATCCTGACGCCTTTCTCCACGTGATCGCTGAAAATGATGACGGCATTGTGGTCCGGGGTGCAAAGGCCCATCAGACCGGTGCGGTCAATTCCCACGAAATCATCGTAATGCCCACCATTGCCATGCGGGAAGATGATAAGGATTACGCGGTGTCCTTTGCGCTGCCCGCGGATGCCGAGGGCATTTCCTACATCTACGGCCGCCAGTCCTGTGACATGCGTAAGCTCGAAGACGGGATGATCGACCGGGGAAACCAGCATTACGGGGGGCATGAGGCCCTTGTGGTCTTTGATGATGTTTTTGTTCCCTGGGACCGGGTGTTCATGTGCCGGGAATATGAACTTGCCGGTGAACTTGTGGAGCATTTCGCCTCCTATCACAGGCAAAGCTATGCCTGCAAAGCCGGCGTGGGAGACGTGCTGATCGGTGCGACCCAGCTGGCCGCGGATTACAACGGCGCGGAAAAAGCCTCCCATGTCAAAGACAAGATCATCGAGATGAACCATCTCAATGAAACGCTTTTTTGCGGGTCTTTGGCGTGCGCCGGTGAAGGCGGGGCAAAGCCGTCCGGAACCTATTGCGTCAGTGCGCTTCTGGCCAATGTCAGCAAGCAGAACGTCACACGCTTTCCCTATGAAATCGCCCGCCTGGCCCAGGATATCGCCGGGGGGCTCATGGTGACCTGCCCCTCGGAGCAGGACTTGCGGAACCCGGAAACCGGCAAATGGATTGAAAAATACTACAAGACAAAAACAGACGTTCCCACTGAAAACCGCATCCGGATTCTCCGGCTTATCGAAAACCTGACCCTGGGAACCGCTGCGGTCGGCTATCTCACGGAGTCGATGCATGGGGCCGGATCCCCCCAGGCCCAGCGGATTATGATTTCCAGGCTTGTCAACATGGAGGCCAAGAAAAACGTGGCCAAAAAACTCTGCGGTATTGATCAGTAGATTGCCGCCAACCCAATCAGGAGTGTTTATGTATTGGCAAAAACGCTATGACAGCAGAAAGATGAGCCCGGCCGAGGCGGTGTCCAAAATACCGTCAAACAGCCGGGTGGTGCTGGGCCATGCCGCAGGAGAGCCTGTGGCCCTGGTCGAGGCCATGGTGGAAAACAGCGCCTCTTATGAAAATGTGGAAATCGTCCACATGGTGGCCATGGGAAAAGGAAAATACTGCAACCCGGAATACGAGGGGATTTTCTTTCACAATGCCATTTTTGCCGGCACATCCACCAGAAAGGCCATAAATGAAGGAAGGGCGGACTTTACGCCCTGTCATTTCAGCAAAACCCCGGGCCTGTTCACCGAAGGGACTTTGCCCGTTGATTTTGCCCTTATTCTGGTTTCGCCGCCGGATAAACACGGTTACTGCTCCTGCGGGGTATCCGTGGATTACACCAAGCCCGCCGCCCAAAGCGCAAAGCGGGTTATCGCCGAAGTTTCGCCGAATATGCCCCGGACCTACGGCGATTCCCTGCTTCATGTCTCTGAGATCGACTGCATTGTTGAAACCGATACCGCCCCGGCTGTGCTCACGCCGCCGGAGCTCACTGAAAAGGACGAGCAGATCGGGCGGCATATCGCGGGGCTGATCAATGACGGCGATTGCCTGCAGCTGGGTATCGGCGCGGTCCCGGATGCCATTTTGCGGTTTTTAAAAGACAAAAAGCATCTGGGGATTCACAGCGAAATGATCTCAGACGGGGTGGTGGATCTGGTGGAGGCGGGTGTTATCGACTGTTCCAGGAAAAACTTCCATCCCGGCCGGATTATTATTTGCTTTCTCATGGGCACCCGGAAGCTTTACGATTTCGTGGACAACAACCCGTTTGTGGAGATGTATTCGGTTGATTATACCAACAACCCGGCGGTGATTGCCAGAAACGACAACATGCTTTCGGTCAATTCCGCACTGCAGGTGGATTTCGCGGGCCAGGTGGTTTCCGATACCATCGGCTACAAGCAGTACAGCGGCACAGGCGGGCAGCTCGATTTTGTGCGGGGTGCCGCCTGGTCTGAAAACGGCCGCTCCATCCTTGCTTTTCATTCCACCACTTCAAACGGAAAAATATCGAAAATTGTCCCACACATCGACGAAGGTGCCTCTGTTGCCACGCCGCGGGCGGATACGCACTACATTGTAACGGAATACGGTGTGGCCGATCTCAAAGGCAAAAGCGTCTCCCAGCGGGCGCGGGCGCTTATCGATATCGCCCATCCCGATTTCAGGGAAGAGCTCTCCCGGCAGTATCATGCCATTTATAACAGGGCGGTGCGCTAAACCGGCGTCGGGTTTTTTTGTCATACCAAACCAGCAAAAAGGAGAAGAGTATGGGTATCCGAAAAAAACGAGAATACGGGGCAATACAACCCGGGATTTCGCTGGGGCCGCTGACCTTGCGGCTGCCGTTTGTTCATTACAGGCTGGAATGGGCCGATTTCGCCCAGGGGCTTTTGATGGCCGCGGTATGTCTGGCCATTATTCCCGTGTTAACAGAAACCCTGGGCATGTCTTTTCAAGTGGCCCTTGCCATTGTCATCCTTAACGGGACGCTTTATCTTGCCCACGTGACCTTCGGCGACCCGGTGGTGCCGGGCTGGATCACGCCGGCCATTCCATTGATCATTGCCCATGTAACGACCTTTGACCCCGGGCCGGAAAGAATGCAGGCGCTGATTGCCTTTCAGCTGCTTTTCGGGGTTTTCTGCGTGGGACTGGGGGTTAGCGGGCTGGCCAGGAGATTTATCGCCCTGATTCCCAATGCCGTACAGTCCGCGGTCCTGGTGGGTGCGGGATTTGCCGCGGTAATGCTGATTTTCAAACCCGGGGAGGGAAGCAAATCATTTGATTCCCTTCCGGTGACAATCACCATATGCGTGGGGCTTGCCTTTTATCTGCTTTTTTCGGAAAGTTTCAAGGCCATTAAAAGAAAGCACAGGTGGGCCTATTATCTGGGCAATCTCGGCATGATGCCCGCCCTTGCACTGGCCATTTTAGTGGGTCCGCTGGCCGGTGAAATTCCGTGGCCGGATTATTCCGGGATCGGATTTTTTTCCAGGCCGGATTTTGCGGGGCTGTTTAGCGATTTTACCATGCTCGGCGCCATACCTATACCCAGCGCGGCCATGTTTGTCAGTTCGATTCCCCTTGTCTTAAGCGCCTATATTGTTGTATTCGGGGATGTGCTCCAAAGCCAGGCCCTTCTCGAGGATGCCCAGCGGTACCGGCCTGATGAGAAGATTGATTACAACCCCAACCGGTCGCACATCATATTTGGCGGAAGAAATGTGTTTATGAGTGTTTTCGGCCCGGATATATCCATGTGCGGGCCCCTGTGGGCGGCCATGCAGGTTGTGGTGTGCACGCGCTACAAAAACGGTCCCGAGGCCATGGAGTCGATCAACTCGGGTGCGGCTTCATTTCGGTGGGGTACCTGGACAAGCTATTTCATTGCCCCGATCGTGGCAACAGTCAAGCCGATTCTGGGAATCGGGCTGGCCTCCACAATGATGGTTCAGGGGTATGTGAGCGTGCGCGTGGGTGTTTTGAAATCCAAAGGCTTCAATGACCTGGGCATCGCAGGAGTGGCCGGTGCCATTCTCGCCACCCGGGGCGCGGCCTGGGGGCTTGGGGCGGCACTGCTTTTGGTTGCGCTTCAGTATGCGGGAGCCGGCTGGAAAAAGGCTTACAAAGAAGAAGATCCCATATTTCCGATCGATTCTCCCGAAGAGATCCAAAAGGAGGTCGAGGAAAATCTCGGCGCCATTGCCCAGCGGTCGCAAAACAATACCAAAAACACCTGATAAGCTCTATGAAAGTTGCCTCCGGCGGATCCGCCGCTTTGCGGACGGCGGATCCGCCGTGCCGGGCAGCAGGCACAAAACATGAATTGCACTGGATATTCGATGGCCTATATCGAGGACAAAACAGAGAAACAAACGGGCAATCCCGTTTCAAAACATGTTTTTTTTGTAATTCTCTCGGCAGCGGTGCTGGCCGGGAGCATGCTTTTTTTTGCACAAGACTGGAAAGACGAGCTTCCCACGATCCTGTTTATCGTCCTTGTGATTGCCGTGCTGATTGTTTTCGTGTCCAGGAAGGCCAATCCCCTGGGTTGGAAAAAAATATTGAACAAAAATGAGTTCAATGCCATCAAATCCTTTGAAAAAGACGTTACCCGCAAACTTTCCCAACTCGATGATGCCTATTTTATTTTCAGCAATTTCTCTTTTGAGCTGTTTAACGTGGACCACCTGATTGTCTCAAAAAACGGGATGTTCGTTGTGAGCAGGGTCCATCACACAGAAAGACTGCAGATTTTGAGCAATGCGCTTTTTGCCGGGGAAAACAGCCTGGAGGCCCTCACAGACAGGACGTGGCGGCTTTGTCATCTGATCAATATCATCATTCGAAAGGGCTTTAAAGGCCTTGAGATAATGCCTGTTCCCATACTCGTTGTGCCGGATACCCATGCCGGTGCCATGACGGAATTCAACGGTATTGCCATCACCACCATCGAAGACCTCAATGATACCATTGACGGCAAGCTGGCCTTTCCTATCGACCGGGAACATGCCGAGGGTTTTGCGTTTTACATGAAAAAGATGTACATGTAGGCCCCGCAGCAGACGCAAACCAATGATTTCCTGCGCCCTGGTGATGTGATTTATTTGCCTTTGTGCCTTTATTTGTCAAGCGGCTTTGCTGGGGCTTTTTTGCGGCAGCATGGCGATCGCTATGCTGCCGGGTCCGGTATGCACAGAAATTGTCGCGCCAACCTCGGTCAGCAGGATACTTTCTGCCGGCTTGCCAATGGCCGCGGCAAGCTTTTCCCTGGCGACCATGATTTCCTCGAGGTTGTCTGCATACGCCATCCAGATATCGCAGTTTTTAAATTTTTCATGGTTTTGCTGCGCCAATGACACCAGATGCGACACGGCGGTTTTTTTTCCGCGGTGCCGCTCGACGGGATCCAGGCGGGCTTCCCGGAGCTGGATGATCGGCTTGATATTCAGCATGTTTCCCACAAAGGCCTCAAACGCGTTGACCCGGCCGCCCTTTTTCAACCAGACCAGGTTTTCAACCGTAAACGCCATGAATACATTTTCCTGATAGGGGGCGAGATGCTTTTGCAGATTTGCCGGAGGTACGCCTTCGTTGAGGAGTTCAACCGCTTTTTTGACCAAAAGGCTCAAACTGATACTGACACTTCCGAGATCCAGGATGTGAACCCGCTGCGCATCCTTTTGCCCCATGAATTTGCGTGCCGCGCATGCACTTTTATAATTTCCCGAGATTTCTTTGGACAGGTGAAGGGAGATGACTTCGTCATGGCCCTGGAGCAGTGAGTCAAAAAGTTTCGTGCATTCATAAGGATAAAACGGGGTGGTGTATACCTGCTTTTTTTTCTTTAGCTTTTTCACCACTTCTTTGTTGGTAATGGTTTGCCCATGCAGGTGGTCCTTTTTTTCCACGACAATGTGAACAGGCAGGATGTGCAGGCCCAGCTGCTCTGCCATGCCGGGCGGAAAATCAGCCGTTGAGTCGCAAACAACCGCAAAACTTTTGGCCATGATCACCTCTTTTATTTTGAATGTGAGCAAAAGACTTGAAATAACATCATATAACCGATGCCCTGATTGTGTCAACTCGTTATTTGATGAAAGAATCCGTACACAAAATCCTTTGATCCCGGCCAACAGCGGGCGGTGGTTTCCCAAGACCCTGCGCCATTACCGAAGATCCTGCTGTTGGGTTGAAGATCGGAAGGGGATTTGCCATTTTCTTGTCCCTTGCCATATGAAAAAAGGTTGTTTTTCAGTTTTTGTCTTGTTACCGTAAAAACTGTGGCCTTTAACAAAGGACCAAAAATATTGTATGTGATCAAAGGAGGAGACAGCACCATGGAACAGGGAACAGTAAAGTGGTTTAATGAACAAAAAGGTTTTGGTTTTATCGAAAGAGAAGACGGCCCCGACGTATTCGTTCATTTTTCCGCCATCAATGCAGAGGGTTTTAAAACATTGAACGAAGGGGACAAGGTGAGCTTTGAGGTTGAGCAGGGACAAAAGGGTCCGGCTGCAGCTAATGTAACAGTGCAGTAAAAGCCTTAATCCAATAAAAAGGGTGTTTTCCGGGACGGGGAAGCACCCTTTTTACCTGCAATTTTTCTTTTGGGTGTTATATGAAAAAGATGTGGATGCAGCCCCCGTCGCCCCTTATAACTACCATACCTCCGGGTACCCGATGTCCACAAACGCCTGCTCCATTTTGAGTTTATGCTCTCTTTCCATGGCCGCAAGGCTGCGAAACATCTGCGCCTGCTCCGGGTCTATACACCCGTCGGCCAGGGCGTTGTACTGGTCCATGGCCTCCTGCTCCTTTTTCATGGCCAGGGCAAAGGCGTCTGCAGGTTTCATCCTGTCAGAGACCTCGGGGCGGTCAATGGTTTCAGAAACCTTGTAGTTTCGGTTTTCGTCAAAGGCCAGGGTTTCGGGAATGGCCTCCATAAAGCCTCTTAAAATTTCCTCGTGTTTTTTCTCTTCATGGGTAAACCGGGTAAACAGTTCCTTTAAAAACCTGTCCTGCATCCGGCCGGCAGCGTCCTGATAAAACTTCTGAGAATCGATTTCCCCCTGGATTGCATCTGTCAGGATCTGTTTGTACTGCATGTGATTCATCATTTCCCTCCTATCGGCTTTATTGGCATCTAACCTGTTCTTTTCAGGATATAGGCGCACTTGCGCCCCGTGTCAAATAAGCCATCATGTTTAGAGGGTGTGCTTTTGCAGTGCCATTTGGGTGAAAAGCAGCTTGTTTATTCCAGCGTCAGCGTATAGACATCCAGCTCGTCTGCATTAGGGGCAAACGGGCCAAACAGCAGCGCACCGGGCTGTCCCTTTATCCGAACATAGACCGATTCGGTTTCTGACACATGGTTTTGCGCCGCCCAGGCGCTAAACTCCCGGTCTCCCAGGGCAAGGGTCATATCCCGCACGGGATATTCCAGGACGGATTTTTCCGGGATTTGACCCGCCGGCCCGATGCCCATGGCGTCTATGGCGGCCCCGTTGCCGCCGGCACCCACAATGACACCCGACCAGGTGTCCTCAGCCGGCCCGGCCTCGATCCAAAGGCCGATTTTGGGCATGGCATGGACATTTAACCGGTATTGGGCTGCAAGGGGTTTTAACGGAAGGTTGGCTTTGGCGGTGATTTTGGCGCCCAGTGCCGGGTTGTCCGGGGAAAACACCTGGGCGCCGGCAAGGGGTGTGGTCAGTTTTTCCCCGAGGCCTTCCGGGTCATCAGTAAGTATCATGACCGGGAGCTGAGCGGCTTTCTGCGCCTGCACGGACAGAGCCAGCAATGACAGGTCCCGGAGCACGGAAGGCGTGAAATCACCCGCATCGCCCGCAATCAGCCAAAGGCCGTTTGTTTTTGCCGCAATTTCCGAAACAGCTCCGGCCCATTGCATGTTTTCCGGATCATCTTTCCAGAAATGCCCCGACACCCCAAGCCCATATCCGGATACCATCTTGTATACCGCCTGTGCGGCGGCTTCATCTTTTTTGATCATGCTGATCCAGACCGATTTGCTCATGATTTCTCCTTGCTTTTCATAAATGTCCGGAGCGGTTTTAACCGGGCCAATGGGGCCCCGTTGCAGGCAGCCGCAAGCAAACGGGGTATCACCAAACTTTTTTGCAGAACAGCACCACATTGGCGCCGTCTTTTCGCTGATAATCCAGATGGTCAGCCAGTTCCCGGACCAGATAGACGCCAAGGCCGCCCACGGGCCGGTCTTCAATGTTCCGGGTCAGATCGGGTTCCGCGGCCGAAAGGGGATCAAAAGGCTTTCCCTTGTCAGAAATGCGCATGCAGAAGGTTTGCCGATCGGCCATTCCGCATTGCATCTCAATGTCGCCGTCCTCGCCGGTATCCGCGTAGGCGTAGTGAACCACGTTGACCAGAAGTTCTTCTGCCACCAGGCTGAGTTTTTGGATCAGGGCATCTTCGATGCCCAGTTGTCCGGCGCTTTGCTCCATGAATTGGATAAATTCATGGAGGGAATCCATGTGTGCCGGCAGTTTCAGCTTGTGGGAAAAATCGGTGCCATCATCTTTCAAGTGCAGCCTCAAGTGTGTCAAAAATATTGAAAATACTTTTAAATCCCGACATGCTAAACACTTCCTCCACCATTCCGTTCATATTGCACAAGGCCAGCTCGCCGCCGGCGGGTTTGAGCTTTTTGCCCACCACCAGAACGCTTCGCAGGCCCGCGCTGCTGATATATTCCAGGTTCTCAAAGTCGCCGATCAGATTGGTTTCGCCTTTTTCGATCCATTTGTCGCATTCTTTTTCAAACACCGACGCGGTGCCGGCATCCATGCGGCCCGAGGGCTTGACCACGACGGCATCGTCTTGTTTAAAGCTTTCACACTCCATTGAAAAAACTCCTGATTGATGATTGTTTGGGGCCGTTACCGGCCGGATTTCTTCTGGGCCTGGATTTGCTCATGGAGCTTGATCTGGGCTTCCTCCAGTGTTTTCTGCAAAGTCTGGATCAATCCATAGGCATTGCCCACGGTCATGACGATGCGGTTGGCAATGGTGGCATGCCCGGGCATGGCCCGGTGCTGGTTGCCGAACTCGATGATTACATCCCCGGATCCCACAAACACGTTAAATACATCCCGGTAGACATAATCGAGATCCGGGGCCACGTGGAACTGAATGTCCCGGCTCCCGGAACCAAGATCCGGACTTTCGTTTTCATCATTTTGGCTCATGGTGTCTGCTTCCTTGTTGGTTGCGCTTTTCAGTCAAACTTTCGGGTTGATACTCCCTGAGGTCCGCCCCGGGGGTTACATTAGGTTAATGACCTTAAACTGCCCGGGCACCAGGGTCATGCCGCCGGGGGCATTGACCTGGTTCTGCAGGGAGTTGTCAAGCATGCGGGTTACCGGCATGGCCTGGGTAATGGTCTTGACGCTGCAGCGGACATTGCGCCCCGGGCCCATGATGGTCTGGGACACCAGGCCCATCAGGACCCCGGTGGTATCGCCCATGCTGGTGGGCATCGTGGTCATGATGTTGTGGGCCGGCAGAAAGGTCAGCAGGTTGCGCATGTTGGTCGTCGGCAGCAGCCCCATGATTTTCATGGTCATGTTCGGATACGGAATCGGGGTGGGCACCGGCCCGGTGGGTGTTTTGCAGGGATCGGGCATGGCAAAATCCATTCCCGGCATTGAGCAGTTTGCAAACATAAACGCCTCCTTTAGGCCATATAGATTTTTTCGCCGTCGATTTTGGTTTCTTTTTTGCTTATCATCACCGTATTTCTCGAATCCATGGAATAAAGCCCGCTGGTGCGCCGGGTCAGCTGGCCGGCCTGGACCTGGTCGTTGTCCTCGGTATGCCGGATATAGCCTTTGAATTTGTCAATCACCTGCCGGGCCATGGTGTTGATCAGCCCGCTGATGAGCCGGACGGTTTTGTAGCTGGCATGAACCTCGGTGCCGCTGGCCGTTATTTGGTCAAAAGCAATATAGCCCTGATCGCTTTTGTGCACGGCATTTTTGGAAAACGCGCTGATGTCTTTTGCAGCCATGTTGATGGCGTTTTTGGAAAACACGTTTACACTCCCGGAGGCGGATTCCAGGGTGGCATCCGAAGGAAAAATCAGCTTCATGGCCTGATTCCGGGGCCGGTCCATGATGGCCAGGACAAAAAAGGTGCCGGTGTCATCCCGGCAGCACAAAACCGTGTCCTGCAGTTCGGGTTCAATGATGCAGGAAAAGGCCTTGCGGGCCCGGACGGTTTTTCCGGAAACGGCAATGCTAAGCCCGTTTTCTCCAACAGCGGTGACCACGCCCTGCCGGACAGCTGGCGGAGATTGGTCGGCCATTGGAATGACTTTGGATGTTTGGCTGCTCATTTTTTCTCCCATTGTTCAGCTTTTAAACGACTTTGATTGGTTCCCCAGGACAGGGCGCGCGTGGAGCCGTACCATTTGGTCTTTTCGTCATCTGCGGCATGAAAATTGGTTAAATACAAAGCCGCACGGGAAAAATCCGAGGCCCTGAGCTTTGCATGGGAAAAGTCCGCATAGGTCAGGTCCGCGCCCGCAAACGAGGACTGCTCCGCACAGGCGCCTTCGAGCTGCGCCTGGATCATTTTGGCGTTTGAAAAATCCGAGCCGGATATCATGGTGTATTGCAGCCCGGCCCGGGTCAGGTTCGCCTCCCGGAAACTGGCCCCGGACAGGGAGGCTTCGTAAAAATTGGCGTATTCCAGGCTGGCCCCGTCAAAAAGCGATCCCGTGAGCGCCCCCTGCATAAACCCGCTTTTGTCCAGCCGGGTGCGGGCAAAATTGCAATTGTTCAGGCTTGATTCATGAAACTGGACCTGGGTCAGATCCAGCCCGGAAAAATCGGTTCCGTCAAAATCAGCTCCGTGGAACAAAGACAAATGAATGGTAATGCCGGAAAGGTTGTTGTCCTTAAAACCACAGTCGTGGAAAAAACTTCTTTCCACCCGGGCCCCGGAAAAATCCGCCCCGACCAGCCGGCATCCGGAAAAAGCCGTTGTGGTCAGTTCCAGTCCGGATAAAACCGCGGCTTCAAGATCGGTATGGGTAAAAAAGCAGGTTTCGAGCCTGGCGCCGGAAAAATCCGCCCCTTTCATGGATGATTCAATGAACTTGGCCGAATCGGCCGTTATTTGACAAAACCGGGCTTGATCCATCCCGCATTGGGCAAAGTTGATCTGCCGGATGTCGGCCCGGGAAAACACCGCGTTTTGCATGGAGCAGTTGGCAAAGGTGGCTTCTTTGAGCCCGGCTTGCGAGAAATCACAGTTATCAAAGCACACCTCGCTGAAAATCCCGCCGGAAAGGTCCACACCCCGGCAATCCGTGTTCGAAAAATCTTCCTGGTAAAACACCTCTCCGTTTTTGACCTGTGCGGCCAGTTCCTCCCCTGTCATTATTCCGGCCTCCAGTGGGCAATCAAAGTGCTGTCAAGATTGCTGCCGTCAAAGTCTGTATCCGTGATCGTGGCCCGCAGAAAATCCACCTGGAAAAGATTGGCCCGGGCAAGACTGGCCCGTACCAGCCGGGCTTTGGCAAGGGATCCGCCCATGAGATTGATCCCCTCCAGGTTCGCCCCTGTGAGGTTTGCGCTCCGGAACTGGGCGTTTCTGGCACTGGCCCCGGTGAAATCCGCACCCGAAAGATCCGCGCTTTCAAAATAGCTGTTTTCGAGATCGGCTCCGGAAAAATCGGTGTTTTGAAGGGTCATGCGCTGGAAATTGGATTGCTGCAGGTTGGCCTCCCGGAAACTCAAGCCCTCAAGACAGACTGCTTCGGCATCGGTTCCGGCAAAACAGCTTTGGTTAAATACAGCCCGGTCAAAGCAGACGTTTTTGAGGATCATGTTGGCAAACAAACACCGGGTCATGGCCGCACCGGCAAAGGAGACATCGCTGAGCCGCCCGTTTAGGAAAAATGACCCGGAAAGGTCCGCATCAGTGAAATCCGCACCGTGGATATCAGACTCAAGAAACTGAATTCCGGAGACATCGGCCCCGGAAAAACGCGCCTGATCCATGCGCACATACAACGTTTCGGCTTCTTTCAGGCTGGCAGCAGTAAAATCCGCTCCTGTAAAATCCCCCTTGGACAAGACGGCGCTGCGGCAGTCGGCCCGTACAAAAATGCACCCGGCAGCGGTTGCCGAACCCATATTGGCGCCCTGTAAATTGGCTCCGGTGAGATCGGCCCCGGTGAGATCGGCCCGGACAAGAAAGGCCCCGCTCAGGTTTGCGCCTTTCAGGCTCGCGCCGGAAAAATTGACCTGTTCAAAAAACGCTTCAGACAAATCCATTTGATCCAGCCGTGCGCCGGAAAGATCAATACAAGCCCAGTCCCCTCCGGCAACGGGCTTGCCGGCGGCCACAGCATCCAGAAAATCGGCCCGGACCGCTTTGACGGGCTTGGTGTGCGGCGGCAGTCCCGCCTCCATGAAATGGGCGCCCATGATATAGCCGGCCCTGAACTGCTGTTCCAGCTCGTAGAGCAATTCGCGGATCTGATTTGCGGCCTCTTCCATATCGGCTGTGATCTGCGCCTCCAGGTCCCGGGTTTGTTCGGTGTCCACGCCAATGGATTTCAAGCCCTGCAAATGCGCCATGGCGGCCATGGCTTCATCGGGCAGGCGAAGGGGGAGTTTTTCCATGAGCGCTTCAGCATTGACCCGGGGCAGGGGCTGCGGGGGCGGGGTTGGGTCTTGTTCCGCCTCCAGTGCATTTATCTGATCGTCGAGTTCCCGGAGTTCATGGCTGGCATCATCGGGCATTTCCAGGCCGCTTTCCCGGGTTTCGGCCATTTGGCTTTTCAGTGTGTCGCGGACATTGGTGATCTGTTCCCGAAGTTTTTCCCGGGCCTGCTCATCCTTTTTTTGGCCCATGACCTCTGCGGCATCGGCGATTTCACCGATGCGGTCAAAAGGGAAATCCTCCAGGTCCACTTTGCCGCCCTTCCCGGAGGTGATACCGGGCATAATCTCTTCGAGCTTGCGGGTAAATTCGTCCAGATCCGGATCAGAGTCGTGCGCAGACCCGGGATCGGCCGGTTCACGGATCATCTTTTGCACATCAAAAGCGTCGTCTTCGGGCATGGCGGCCGCAGCCGTGTCCGGCATACGGGTTTCCGCCATGGATTGCTCCGCCTGCCGGGCGGCTTGGTCAACCTTGTCCTCCACGGTTTTGCTGCAGGCATCTTCCCGGGCGGTGATGTTTTGGGACAAGGCGCTGTTGTCATCGAGTTCCACCTCGCCTTTTTCCTGAAAAATGGCCAGGGCGGTGGGATCGCCGGTGGGGATCAGGTCCCGGGTCTGAAAATAGTTGAGAAACGGATTTTCCCCGGTCATCCGCCTTTCCAGGGCCTGGTGGTAATGGGCGAGGCTGCGTTTTTCATCCCGGCGGTTTTCATATGCCAGAAGCACGTCACTGATCTGGGTGGCCTCGTCATCGGCCACCTCGGTGATACCCCGGAAAACAAGCAGGCCCAGCTGTTTTCCCGGGAAAAACCAGACCGTGTCCAGGTTCAGGGGCAGCTCGCCGAAATCCGGTGTTTCCGTGCCGATGGTATGGCGGATAAAGGCCCGGGCGTAAAGATCCGGCAGCGCCCCGCTGATAAGCGGCATTTCCGGGTGCATGTTTTGGATTTCAAAGGATTCGCTGCCCTGAAAATAGCCCTGGATCCACTGATCCTCCGGGCTGTTGAGAAAAAAACGCCAATCCATGTCTTCCGGGTATCCGGGGTAATATTTCAGCTTGTAGTCATCTTCGTAGGTTCCCCGAAAACGCATGCGCTGGGGACAGTCCAGAACCAGGGGCGCAATGCCGGCAGGCTCGGGCGCATCACCGGCGGAGGTGATCAGGCGGTCCGGATTTTCAATGCAGGGCAGCCGCCCGTCGTTATGTCCCATACCGTCGGGGTTTTTGGGGTAATCGGGACCGCCGAATGCATGGGCGTAATCCACCGGCAGGGTTGTGATCGGCTCCGGAGAAGAGGGCAGACCGCCGGTTTTCCATCTGCGGGGGCCGAACACGTAAAGGGATTTTTCACTCTGCCCCAGGCGCACCCGGACCTCGCCGCCGGTGACCGCCCGGCCGCCGGGTGCGAAAAATGCGCCCGTGACCAGAAACTCGCCCCGGGGCTTGGGCATGCCCATCTCCGGGGTGGGATTGTCGGCCATGGCTTCAAATGCGTCCTTTAAAAAATCAACATCCAGGCGGGCCTTGCCGGAGCACAGGTCAATGCCCAGCGTGGCCGAGACCACAAAGAAAAAACGCCGGTTTTGCTCCATCACCCGATGGTTGAGGCCCGCCTGCAGGGGGCGGTATGGTTGGATAACATGCATGTTTTGTGGTTTTTTCCTCTACATCCTGACGCGAAGGGTGTCAACTGCGGCCTTTAAGCCTGTCTCCTTGGCAAATTCGAGCATCCCGCTGGTCTTGACAGACAATTTGCCGTCATTTTTATCAATCTTAATTTTTCCGGTCGTCCGCAGATCGCATTCAATGGCAAGGGCAAGCCCGGTCTGCACTGAAAGAGACAGGCCCTTAAACGATTCCAGCCCCAGTTTCAGGCCCTTGTAGCTTGAAAGGTCTATGGCCGCGGCCTGGTGCATGGACGCATTCAGCGACAGTCCTTTAAAGGCGGACAGGCCGATTTTTCCCCCGGTGTAGGAGCCGATTTCTGTCTGCAGCCCCTTGGCAACGGTCAGGTCCAGGGTGGCCGCCCGCTTGAAGTCAAAAGCCAGGCTCGAAGCCATTGTAAAATTAAAAGCGGTGCTGGCGGCCATGGTAAAGTCAAGAGAGGTGCTGGCGGCAAACTTCATGTCCATTGACATGGTGTTGGCCCACTTGAAATCAAAGCTGTGCACGGCATTGGGCTGTTTCTGGCTGATGCTGTAAGACAGCATGTTGCCCGTATGGGCGCACCATTTTGTCTCCTCGGTCTTTCCCTTTTCAGAAACGCTGTAAAGGGTTTTTTTGCCCTTGCCGTTGTATTTTTCCTCCACGTGACGGCCGCCCACCTGGATTTCCTGGGATGAGCCCTTTGTCACGGAAATCGTGCTGCCATCGGTGTATTCGTAGGTGTCGCCGAAATGTTTTTCCACCCAGATGTTGTTCCAGCCGTCCGAGGCCTCATGGGCGAGATCGATCAATTGGTTTGTGGATCCGCCGTGCTCTTCTGACTTGACCGTGCGCCAGCCGTTCCAGTTCGGCCCGCCCGCATCCAGCAGGTCGTAGTCGTGTTCTTTGTTTAACTCCGGGCTCTGGTCCAGGTGTTCTTCCACGTAGCAGTTGCCCAGGTTGTAATTCCAGTAGCCGCCGAAGTCGTATATATTGCCTTCCTGAGTGGTGACCGTATCAAGGGAGGACAGGTGCACATGGGCATTTCTGAAAACATCGTTATAGAAATCCGCCTGGGGCTGATGGCTGTTGTGGATATCGATCATGCCGGTGGGGTTGTAGCCGCCGCCGGGGCCGAAGTTGGATTTCAAATCTTCGATCTTGGGCTCCCGGCCGTCTGAAAGCGAATCCTGCGGGCGATAGGCATGATACTCCCCGTAACGGTTCTGGGCCTCGCGCCACACGTCCCCCGGGGAATGGATCCGGATGGCTTCATGCCGGCTTTTGTCCTCAAACTCGATGTAATTGTTGCCCCCCAGCAGGTTGCCGCGCCCGGTCTGAATCATCGACTTGGTCTGGTTGCGCTCGTTTACCGGGCTGATTGCCTGGGGGGTGGGCACGGCCCCGGCAATGACCGGCCGGTCCGGATCCCCCTCGATAAAGGTCAAAAGCACCTCGGTGCCCTTGTGCAGGGGAAAGTGCATTCCCTGGTTGGAGCCGGCATAGGGCTGCATCATTCGGATCCAGGCCGAGGCCTTGCCGCCGCTTCGGCCGCTTCGGTCAAAGGGCAGAATCACCTTGTAGCGGCCCTCGGCGTCGAGTTCCGCATAGGTGCCGTCGCCGGCCGCATCAATGCGGGCGTTTAGCGTGCCGTAAAAACGGGATTTTTCGGTTTTGGGCTCCGGGCGGAACTGCACCGATGCCGGCAGGGCCGTGACCCGGTTGACGTATGCGGGGCCGGCTTCCTGCTCCGGGACCTGCCCGGGCAGGCCCGCGAGCATAAATGATGCCTGGTTTCCCTGGTGGGAAACTTCCACGGTCAGATAGTCCTGGTTGAATGCCGCACGGAAATGATTCTCCAGATGAAAGCTGTAGCCGGGCCGGAGAAACGGGATGGTGGTGTCTCCGAAAAAGGTCTGCATCCAGCACTGGTAGGACTCGGCCCGGATACGGGTCAGCCGGCCGGCCTGCTCCGGGCTTGTGAAGTGATCCCCGTAGAAGTAGACCTGGCCGTGGCCTTCTTCAAACACATCCGCGGATCCTTCCAGCGGCAGCTCCGGGCGGCCGAAGTTATGATCCCTGAGATGGACGGATTTGGGCACCATTTTCTGGCGGCAGAAAAAATTCTTGATGACCTCCTCCCGGTACAAGGTATCCAGGCCGCTTGGCGGGGAATAGTAAATGCTCCGGCCTTCTGCCATGTATGTGTGGGCCATGCGGGTATCGGTGATAATGAGTTTTTCACCCGAACCGGTCTGCTCAAAGTAATAATAAATGCCCTCGCGCTCCATTAAGCGCCGGACAAAATGCATATGGGTTTCGCGGTACTGGCACACATATTCCCATTTCGGATAGTTTCCTTCCAGGCGGATATCAAAATCATCATTTATCAGACCCCCGGAGCGAAGGACCTGTTCGATGATCTCCGGCACGCTTTTGTCGAGAAAAACCTGGTTAAAAGGCGTCTGGGTCAGCCACCAGATTCTGGGCACCAGGCGTGCGCTGTAAAAGCACATGTCCCCGACCTGATGGAGCTGCTCAAACTCCGAGACAATTCCGTTAAAGCAAATATTGCCTTCCTCGCGCAAAAACGTGAGCCGGGCCGGATTCTGAATGATTTCGTTTAGATCCAGCTCCATATCCGCGGACACGAGCTGGATTTCAAACTCGTAGATCCTCGACAGTCCCTCGGTGCCGCTAAAGCGCACCACCCCGAAAATATCTCCGGGAATGCCAAGTGAAACAAAAGAAAACCGTTTTTCATTGACCGCCATTGGGTATTTCTCCTTGTTCCCGCCCGGCCCGGGCGGAGTCGCTTGTCACCGGATAGAGCGCATCCCGGTCTCCGGTCAAAACCCGGATGCGGTTTGGCTTATCCAAATGCAATCTGAAACTCTCCCTGCTCGCCGGTTGTCAGCGAGATGGTGCCGGGCAGTTCGCCGTCTTCGCCCATGCCCTGCAAAAGCGTCTGGGAAATCTGCGGCATGACCTTGCCCTGCAGGATGTAGTCGATGTTGCGGGCCCCGGTCTCCACCTCGGCGCATCGGGCGGTGATCTGCTCGACCACATCATCGCTGTAGGTGAGCTGGATCTTGTTGTTTTGCTGCATGGTCTTTTGCAGTTTGGCCAGTTTGAGCCCCACCACCCGGGCCATGGCCTCGGGATTGAGACTGTAATAGGGCACCACGGTCATCCGGGCCAGAAGTGCGGGCTTGAAGTGCTTGGACAGCAAGGGGCGAACCGCGCCCATCACCGCGTCCATGGGCGGAATATCTTCTTCACCATGTGTCATTTCCTGGATCACATCCGTTGCCAGGTTGCTGGTGAGAATAATCACGGTGTTTTTGAAATTGATATCCTTGCCTTCGCCGTCAGACAGGGTGCCTTTGTCAAAGACCTGGTAAAACAGGTTCATCACGTCCGGATGGGCCTTTTCCACCTATCTAAAAGCACCACGGAATAGGGGTTCTGGCGAACGGCCTCAGACAGCATCCCGCCTTCGCCATAACCCACATAGCCCGGAGGCGAGCCGATCAGCCGGCTGGTGGAATGGCGCTCCTGGAACTCGCTCATGTTGATGGTCACAATGTTGTGCTCCCCGCCGAACAAAAGATCGGCCACGCCCAGGCCGGTTTCGGTCTTGCCCACCCCGCTGGGGCCCACAAGAAGAAACACGCCCAGGGGCTGGTCCGGGTTTTTAATACCGGACTTGGCGGCCTTGATCACTTCCCCGATGGCGGCAATGGCGTGATCCTGGCCCTTGATGCGCTCGCCGAGCCGATTTTCGATATTTATTATGGTCTGTACCTGATCCCGCTGGATTTTGCCAAGCGGGATGCCGGTCCAGTCCGAAACCACCTTTCCCACCACGTCCGGGCAAACCTCGATGCGCACCATGGGATCGTTTTTCTGGATACCGGCAAGCGCTTTTGCGGCTTCGGCCAGCTGGACGTTGAGCGCTTCCTTTTCCCCGTTGCCGCCTCCTTCCAGGGCCTGGATCTGATCACGGATATCGACGACCGCGGCGGCCTGGTTTTTTTCCTGCTGCCAGCGCGCCGTGATGGTTTCAATCTGCCGGTCCCGGTCTTCCATGGCCGCAAGCAGCTGCTCGTATCGCTCCGCCTCGACTTCAATGCCGTTGTCCCGGTCCCGGTCCAGGGCCCGTTTTTCGCGCTCCAGGGCCTGGCGGGCCCGTTCGGCGTCGGTTAAGACCGGCGGCTTGGCCGAGAGGTTGATCTTGATGCGCGCACAGCTCGTATCCAGCAGATCAATGGCCTTGTCCGGCAGAAACCGGCCGCTGATATAGCGGTCCGCATACTCGGCGGCCGCAACAATGGCATCGTCTCTGACAATGACCTTGTGGGAGGCCTCGTAATTGTCCTTAAGGCCCCGCAGAATCAGGGTTGCCACGGATACATCCGGCTCTGCCAGCTTAATGAGCTGAAAGCGCCGGGCCAGGGCCGGGTCTTTTTCAAAGTATTTCTTGTATTCACTCCAGGTGGTGGCTGCACAGGTTTTGATCTCACCCCGGGCCAGGGCGGGTTTGAGAAGATTGGCGGCATCCGAGCTGCCGGCCGAACCGCCGGCGCCGATCAGGGTGTGGGCTTCGTCGATAAACAGAATAATGGGCTTTTCCGAGGCCTTGATCTCGCTTAACACCCCCTTGAGCCGGTTTTCAAATTCGCCTTTCATGCCGGCACCCGCTTCCAGGGCCCCCATGTCCAGGCCCAGCAGGGTTACGTTTTGCAGCATTTCCGGAACGTCATCTTCTGTAATGCGAAGGGCCAGGCCTTCGATCACCGCGGTTTTGCCCACCCCCGGCTCGCCCACCAGGATGGGGTTGTTTTTCCGGCGGCGGGCCAGCACGTCAATGATCTGGTGAATCTCTTCTTCGCGGCCGAATACCGGGTCAATATCCCCGGCCGTGGCCTTGGCGGTAAAATCCTGGCAATATTTGGCCAGATACCCGTCTGCCCCCGGAGCCCCGGATGCGTCCCCGGCTTCCCCGCCTTCCTGTTGCGCCTGCTGCTGCTCCGAGGAACCCTCGGTGATTTTCCAAAAATTGCTTTGCAGGGTCTCGCGGTTGATTTTTTTAAGCAGATCCACAAACGGGCCGCTGCCAAAGTATGTGGGCCGGGTCAAAAACGCTGTCAGAATCGCGCCGGTACGCACACGCCTGGCGCCCAGGTCAATGGAGGTGATCATCCAGGCCTTTTCAAACAACTCCACCAGCAGGGGCGAAAATGTGGGTTTTCCCGGGTTGCCGGCCTTCTGGTCCTCCAGTGCGTCGGTTAACGCCGAGCTGACCCGGGCCGGGTCGATTTCAAAGTATCGCAGAATCACCTGAATATCACCGGAGGTGTCTTCCAGGCTCTTGAGCAGAAACTGCTCCACGGTGATCTCGTAATTGGTCCGGGATACACACAGGCCCACGGCATTGTGCAAGACATTGGTACTCTGGTCGTTTAGTTTGGAAAACAGGGATTTGATATCATGGTCCATTTCAGTCTCCGTGGTTTATCAATTTTTTCAGCCAAGGGCCGTTTGCAGCCCGTATGCAGCATTGGGCGCCGGCTCCCACGGGTCGCAGTCCGGGCTGATCAGCCAGGTGTGGTAGCCCAGTTGGCACCACTGCGGCCCGCCAAGGGTTGTGGTATGAATCTGATCGTTGTGGACAATCAACCGGATGTCCACGCTCAACGGGTGATCCAGGTATGCGTTGACAACCCGGGTCATCCGGTCAAACGCTCCGGTGCCCGGCGACATGTCGTGAAACCGCGCCGAATCCAGGGGACCGCACCGAATGCGGATTTTGCTGCTGTAGTCAAGAATCCGGACACCAATGTGGCTGTCGCCGCCCAGTTCACAGCCCTGGCGGCCCAGCAGACACCGCTGGTCCCGGTCAATGGCCACCCAATGGGCCTCGCATTGATCGATTTCAACCCCGGGAAGCCGGAAAAAATCGGCGATCAGGGTTTTGAGTCCGAGCGCGGAGCGCGTCCCCCCCATAAACAGTCCGGCATAGCACAGCAGGGCATCACTTTCCGGCAGGCGGCTCCGGATTTCGGGCTCGGTGCGCCCGATGAGGCTGTAGAGGCGTTCAAGGCTGACCGGGTCTTTTTCGTCCACGATCTTGACCGGCAGGCGGTACTTGCTCCAGGACTCATAAAAGAGTTTGAAAATCCGGTCATTGAAAATGTCTAAAAAATCTCGTTTAACGCTTTCTTCTTCAAAGGCCTCGTCAATGATTTCCTCGGTGTAATAGGTGGGCAGCGGCGAGCCCGGTCCGTAAAACCCCAGGAAATTGGCCGTGATTTCAAAACGCTGCTGGTCCTTTGTGGAAATATCCCGTATGCCGGCCACATCCACGTCAGAAAAACCCAGGGACACGGGCGGGCGAATTCTGACGCAGTTGCGCAGAAATCCGGAAAAATCCCCCCCGTTTTCACCGGCACGCCGCAGCAGGCGAATGACCTGAAAATAGCCGAACTGCTTCGGACGGGCCAAAAGGCGGTTTTTCAATGTATCCGGGTCTTTCCGATGCGTATGGGCCATTGGGTCCTTTCACCGCTTAAGCTGTCGGTCACACTCAGGCGGGTGTAGCTGTTGATGGCTGCGTATTCAGCGAAAAACCGGTCCAGAACCGCGGAAAACAAAAGAAAATCTCCCCTTGAGGCGAAGTTTGCCGCATTCATTTTGATCTCAATCTCAAAGCCCCGGATCACGCCCCCCCGGATCACCCGGTTGCCCGGCCTGCAGGAAACTTCACTGATGGCCTGGATGCGCTTGAGATTGGCCTGCACCACGCTTTGGTCCTGCATGGCGGCAAACACGTATAAGCGAAGCAGTGTCTGCAGGCTGTCGGCTTCCATGATGGAAAGCAGGTTCACGGACAGATGCGACAGCAGGTTCCACAGCAGGTTGCGGTCCAGGGGCGGGTGGGCCATTTTGGTCGGATAACCGATGTTTTTAAACGTGCACAGCTCCGGAGAAGTACTGGTGGCCCTGCAGATATCTCCGGCCTGGAGCGCGGCCGGCCGGTCGCCGTTGGTGCAAAGCAGGTCAATGGACAGCGTCTCCGGCCGGACCCGGTTTTCTTCCGGATAACCCACGCCGATAAACATTTCCGGGGCCCTGGCGTGGATGGAAATGCGCCTGCGGATAAAATAACTCCCCCGGTCTCCGTCAGGTTCCCGGAAATGTTCAAACGGCGCGTATTCGCGTTTTTGCACGGTTCCCTGGACAATTCCGGTGACCTTTTCCACGGAAAATACGCTGTAGTGATGCCGGTCCTTGCCTGCGGGGATGATCCGGTATTCGCTGTTCCGGTGATCCAGGGAGATGGGCACGGCGTCATGGGCAAACAGATTGACCGCGGGCACGACAAACAAGGCAAATCGCTCAGCCTTCAAATCCCTGGGGATTTCGGTATGGCGCTCCAGTTCGAACTCCACGGCAAACCGGTCCCCCGAGCCCCGCTCCTGCCAGTTCTCCCAGCCGTATAAATCGAAAAACAGAAACTGCTCCGGGAGGATAAAGTATTCCTGCAGCAGGCGGAAAACCGACAGGGACTGGCCCGGATACGGCACCAGCGCGGTTTGATCCTCTGTTATGGCGTTTTTCAGATGATCCCGGCCCGAAACCGTGACCGGCCGGCCGTCTCTTTCAGGCACAAAGCGGATGTTGACCGTATGCCGGTCCAGCAGGGCATAAAGGTCCGCAGCTTCCCCGATGGCCCCCGGCAGGTGCAGGCGGAGCTTTTCAGGCTGCCACTGGTCAAGGGTCAGCCCGGAGAGGCGAAAGTGGATCCGCAGTACCGGATTCTGCCCGATTTTTTCCTCCTGGTCCACGGCAGTGATCCTCAGGGGGTGGAGCTCTATGTCCCCGCAGGTCCGGAACCGGCAGGGCTGATCCTTTACCGGCACAGAGTCTATTTCGGTTTGCGCGGGGATGGTAAAGCTTTGCATCAGGCCGGGTTTGGGTTCAAAGGCCATCATGACCGCTGCGGGAATCGGCTGGAGGTAGTGGGGAAACACCAGCTGCATCAGCCCCTGGATGATTTCCGGGAAATCGTCGTCGAGCTTTTCCCTGAGCATGCCGGTCATAAAGGCCGTGGCCTCAAGCAGCCGCTCCACATCCGGGTCCTGGGACGTGCCGGTGAGCATGGGCGCAAGGGCGGGATGGGCCCGGGCAAATTCAACCGCCAGCTCCCGCAGATGCTGGAGTTCCTCCTGGTAGTATTTCTGGGTCATAAAACCTTTCAGCCTGTTGGTATAAACGCTTTTCAGCGCCCGGCAAGTCAGATCAGATCAATTTTTCCTTCCGGATCCACAACGGTTTCAAAGGAGATGTCCATATCCGAACCGGGCAGCCGGAGCTTGCCCTCGATCTTGAACTTGAGTTTGAGTACCTTGTCATCCTTGGGCAGCACTTCGATTCGGGTCCGGGTCAGCCGGGGCTCGTATTTCTCCAGGACGGTTTCGATGTGGCCGGAGAGCTGCTCATAGGTCATGTCGTCAAAGGAGCGGATCATATTGGTGAAATCCGGCAGCCCCAGGTCATCTGCGATCATGGCGCTTCCCTGGCGGGTGTTGAGCAGGGCCTTTAAATGCCCGAGAACGGACGCCAGAATCAGTTCCGCATTCCATACCCCCCTGCGGTCCGGATCCTGTTCATACGCGCGCAGCCGCTCAAGCAGCCTGAGACCTTCCATTCTACCGGATGCTCCCTATACAGGTGTTTATTGACAGTTCACCATTGATGGCACCGTAAAAGTCCAATATCTGCGTTACGCGCAATTTCTCAGAATTTCACGTACGGATAAGTACGCTGCATTCTTCGAAATCGCGCAAGCCTTGATCTTGAACTTTTTACGGCGCCATCTGAAAATCGACTTTTTACGAGCGCGTCACCATTGACCACTGTCAATTGACAATGGTCAATGGTAAACCCGGACATATTGTCCTCTTCTGCCCTCTGTCTTCCGTCCTCTGTCCTCAGTCTTCCGTCCTCTGTGTTCCGTCTTCCCTTTAAACCTGTGGCGCCTTCCAGTCATCTTCTGACTCGATGCCGTCGGGCTCATAGGTCCATATGATCTTGCCATAAGTGAACTGCAAAACTTCCATGTCATGGTAGGGCTTGTTTTCCGCCAGAAATGTCATGGGCTTATAGGCCTGTGTGGATACCAGGATGGCCCCTTCGAGCTTTGTAGTGAAATAGTGTTCTTCCTGGCCCTTGTCGTTAATCCGGTAATACTGGATCTCCACCGTCTTGAACTGCTCGCCGGTGCAGCAGGCCTGGTAGAGTTTCGGGGTGGCCTTGTCAAAATGCTTGGTCACCTTCAGGGGATGGTGGATCCGCTGGCCTGTGGGCATGCCGGTATGCGTATCCTTGGGAATTTCGATCTCGTGCTCAATGGCATAGAGCAGAATCATGTCTTCCCGCCCGCCCTGGCTGCAGTCACCGTCGATTTTGCCCTGATTGTTGCCCTCCAGGGTCATGTAACTTGTCATTGCCATAATGCTTTCTCCTTGGTTCTGGTAAAAGGGTTATCGGTTTGCGGACAGGCCTTATTCCTTGTCGAGCTTGCCCACCAGCGAAAGCGTAAAGCTGGCGCCCATGTACTTGAAGTGGGGCATCACCTTCATCGAAACAGTATACCAGCCCGGGTCGCCGGCCACGTCTTCGACGCTGATCTGGGCCCGGCGAAGGGGGCGGCGGGAACGCACCCCGGCCGCGGGACTTTCCTGGTCGGCCACGTACTGGCGGATCCATTTGTTGAGCTCGTCTTCCAGGTCCCCGCGCTGTTTCCATGTACCGATGTTTTCGCGCTGGATGACCTTGATGTAATGCGACAGCCGGTTGATGACAAACATATAGGGAAGCTGCATGCCCAGTTTGTAGTTGGTCTCGGCTTCCTTGCCCTCGGGGCTGTTGCCGAAAGACTTGGCCTTCTGGCAGGAATTGGCAGAGAAAAAAGACGCATTGTTGCTGCCCTTGCGCATGGTCAGCCCGATAAAGCCCTCTTCTGCCAGTTCGTATTCCCGCCGCTCGGACAACAGCACCTGGGTGGGGATCTTGCTTTGAATCGCGCCCATGGACTCATAGTTGTATACCGGCAGATCATCCACGGACCCGCCGCCCTGGGGGCCGATGATGTTGGCGCACCAGCGGTACTTGGCAAAGCTGTCAGTCAGCCGAGAGGCAAAGGCAAAGGCCGTGTTGCCCCAGAGAAAACTGGAACTCCCGCCGGAGACGTCCTCGCTGAAATTAAAGGATTTGGCCGGCACCGTGTCTTCGCCGTAGGGCAGGCGAAGCAAAAACTTGGGCAGGGTGAGTCCCACGTAGCGGGCATCCTCGGATTCCCTGAAGGCTCTCCACTTGGCGTACTGGGGCCCTTCAAAAAGCGAGGAGACATCCTTGAGATTGGGCAGTTCCTCAAAGGACTCAATGCCGAAAAACGAAGGGCCGGCCGCAGAAATAAAGGGGGCGTGCGACATGGCCGAGACACTTGCGATATTCTGCAGCAGCTTCATGTCCTGGGGCCCGGGCCCGAAATCGTAATTGCCGATGATGGCGCCATAGGGCTCGCCGCCGAACTGGCCGTATTCCTTGGTGTAAACGGTTTGATAGAGGCCCGACTGGGGGATTTCCGGGGCGTCTTCAAAGTCGTCGAGCAGGTCCTGCTTGCTGGCGTTTAAAATCGAGACTTTGATGTTTTCCCGAAAATCCGTGTTGTCCACCAGGTATTTCAGCGAGCGCCAGGCCGATTCCAGCTTCTGGAATTCCTCGTGATGCAGGATCTCGTTGACCTGGGCGGAGATTTTCTGATCCAGGTCCGCGATCATTTCATCCACGATGGCCTTGCTGATCTTCTCACCCTCGCGCTCAGGCTTGAGCATCTCGTCAATAAAGGCCTGAACCCCGGTCCGGGTAATGGAGTAGGACTCGTCGGAAGGCGAAATCTTGGTTGCCCCGAGGATTTCATCGAGCAGTGAGGCCTCCTGGCCCGACGCCTCCTGGTCTTGCTGTTGTTCCTTTTTTTCTTCAGCCATGATGTACTCCTTATTCTTCTAATCCGAGTTCTTTGAGCAGGCGCTGCCGGGTGCCATCGTCTGCAACGATTTCCTGGAGTTTTTTGCGAAACGCCGGCGTGTTGCCCAGCGGGCCCTTCAACGCGGTCAGGGCTTCGCGCAGCTGCTTGAGCTGGGCCAGTTCCGGGACCTTTTCAACGATTTGATCCGGGTCAAAGTCCTTGATGCTTTCAAATTTCATGTTCACGGCCATTTCCCCTCCTTCTTCGGCATCGCTGCCTTCTTTGGCCAGTTTGTTGGGCACGCCAAAGGTCAGCTCCAGATTCTGGGCCTTTAACACGTCGTTGAAATTGTTTTTGTCCACATTGATGGGTTCGCGGTCCTCGAGCATCCGGTCGTCTTCCTTTGAGGTGAAATCGCCCATCACCATGACCTTCAGCGGCAGCTCCACTTCTTCCTTTGCATCCCCGGTGGCCGACTTGTAGGTGATGTTGACACGTTCCTTGGGGGCCACGGATCCTTCTTTTGCCATAATACTCCCTCCCTTATGTTATGTTGGATAAGCTTGATGGTGCCGTAAAAAGTCCAATATCTGCGTTACGCGCAATTTCTCAGAATTTCACGTACGGATAACTACGCTGCATTCTTCGAAATTGCGCAAGCCTTGATCTTGAACTTTTTACGGCACCATCTGAAATCAGACTTTTTACGGTGCCATCAAGCTTTTGTCATGCTTTGTTTCCTGTGTTGACAAGTTCGGTCAAATGCCGGAAATCTTGAATGCCGCTGCCGGATTGATCCGCGCGATCCGGTCAAACACCGCCCCGGCCCGATCCCGGAGCGGCTCTCTGGGGCAGTCCCTGAACCCGGCATAAACCAGCTCAAGCCCCTGCAGGGCAAGTCCGGGTTCCCAGGACTCTATACCGTGGGCGTCAATTTCTGCCTCAAGGGCTTCGAGCTGGGGCAGTGCCAGTTCCGCCCTGCCGGCATTGATCAGCACCCGGCACAGGCTGATGCGAAACAACAGGGCATCCCGGCCGGAACTGCAGGATGCCAGGTGCTCCTGGAGCAGCTCCACGGCCGCGATCACTTTTTTGTTTTTCACGAGTTGTCCGGCTTCGTCCTCTATTTCCGCGTGCCGGCTGCCGGTTTCCGGCCCGGACTGTCCTGTGGGGCCGGAAAGCACCGCCTGTTGGGCGGCATCCGCGCCGGTAATCGATTTGAGCCATTGCCGGGTCTGGCTGTCGCAAAACGGGGTGCCGTCTGAAAATGCCAGGTTTTCCAGGCCGGGCAGCCGTTTGACAAACATGGCCGTCTCCCGGCAGATCATGTCCCGGGCCGGTTCATATTTTTCGCCAAGGGCTTCCAGGCCCCGGGCGGACAAACGGTTTAAATCCAGCCAGAACAGACGCTCCCGGAGGCCGGCTTCGGCAGCGGCCACGGCGTTTTGGCAGTCCCCGGCCGTAAGCTGATCTTCCAGTGCGCTTTTGACCGCCGGGTCCGGCGGCGGCAGGGGGGTCTTGTTGTCCTCCTGGACAATGGGCAGCGCGTCAACGGTCAGCCAGGCGTAAATCCGGTTTAACCGGTAAGCCATGGGGTTGGTGTCATTGATTTTGAGATAATACCGGGCCAGCCGGCCCAGCGTGTCCAGGGATGCGTTCAGGGCCTTTTTTGCGTCCCTGTCAGATTCCGGGGCCTGGGTCATTGCCGGGGGAGCCGGCGGTGCGGGCGCTGTTTCTGCGGGCTTGGGAGCCTTTTGCCGGGCTTGTTTTTCCTCAGGCGGGCCCCCGGCATCCCGGGCCTTTTCTTTTGCGGCCCCTTGATCGGTTTCGCCGCCATTGGTTTCGGCTGCGGCCCCGGCGGTTTGGGGTTGGGCTTCGGCTTCGGGCTCAGCTTCAGCTTCAGCTTCGATTTCGGGTTCGGGTTGGGGCTCGGGTTCGGGCTCGGGCTGCCGGGCCTCCACCGGAATTTTATCCACATGCTGAATTAACGGGCGCAGCATCGGGGCTTCGTCTGATTTTTCAGCAAGCAGGCCGTCGAGATCCGACAGGGTCTGTTTGATATCCTCAACAGCCTGGGCGGGCTGGGCCGGGGACTCATAATTTTTGATAAATTTTTCCGCCCGGTCATACCACCATTTCAGGGCGTTGATCCGGCCTTTTTTGCGCTTTTTGGGCGGAAAAAGGGTGTCCCAGTAATTTTCCACCAGGTCTTTTAGCACCTGAGTGCCCTGCTGCAGGCCTTCGAACTGCCGGGTTTTGATCAGGGCCTCGGCCATGTAGGCGGCCACAAGAAGATTCTTGGATTTTTCAGCCAGAAGTACGGCGCCCAGCTCAAGCACCCGGTCCCAGTCCACCTGGCCGGCCTGGGCCGAGACAACAGAGAGTTTGTCGATTTCATTCTGAAGTTCTTCAAACTCCGGCAGATAGGTGGTGTCCTCGCCTGCCGGGGCGTCCTGGCTGATCGGGGTTTTTCCCAGCGATATTATGTCCATGTCTGCTCTCTGCAACCGGTTTGTCCGAAAAAAACACTTTTTTATGTTATCGGATGATCGGCCTGAATTGTTAATGATGCGTTTTGCCCACAGAAGCCTTTAAAAAATCCGCCGCCCCCAGGGGTCGGTAATACAGATACAGGGCCGTGCGCCCGCCCGTGTTTTGGATAAACGCACTGCCCGGACCCAGGTCCACGGCTTGCCGGATTGCCGTCATCCAGGAAAAAAGGACCTCTTTTTCGCTACAGCCCGGCAGGCTGCCGGCTTCATCCGGAGAAAAGCAAAGCATTTTCTCCCGGATAAACCGGTTTTTTCCGGCCGCCAGACTCTGCCGGACGGCTTTTCGGATGGCCGTCATGCTCTCAGGTTCTGCAAATCCGGGCCTTATGTCAAAGTCCGGCTGCGGGATCGCGCCCAATGCGTTTTGAAAGTCACCAAAAGCATCAAAGCCCTGCTCCAGAAAATTCGCCATGGCCTGCCACGGGGCCATGCAGGAAACAGGCAGCATCTGCCAGGCCTTCCGGGATCTTTTGGGCAGCGCGCCTTTCATTGCGCACAAAACCGGAGCCGGCCGGCCTTCTGCATCTGCGCCGGGGGCAATGATTCCGCAAGCCAGGTGCGCGGCATTGGCGGGCATGACCCAAAACCGGGTACTTGTGCCTGAATTTTTTTCAAATCCGGAACCCCCGGCGCTTTGCCACCATTTGTCCAGCCACTGGACAAAAGCGTAAACCATGGGCTCATCCGCATTGATCCGGATATAATCCTTAAATGACGGATGCTTGCCCCAGAATGAACGTGTCCATTGCATTGGCGGTATTATCTTTCCGCGATAATGGTTTCAGGCACATTGCTGGGTACGTCTGTCAGCAGCCGGATCACCGGCCCGGCGCCCTGGATTTGGTAAGCCACCCGGATACTTGAAATGCCCCAGTTTTTCAGCAATCGGGATTGTTCAGGGAAGTCTTCCGGGGTGAAATTTTTTACACCGTCCCGGAAATCCCGCAGAAACCGGGCAAAACCCATTTCGCCCGGATAACGGTATTTCAGCTTTGTATCCGGCATCAAAATGGTCAGTTCCACACCGCCGCACTGGTTCATCTGCCATTTAAACGGCCGGGTTTCACGGAAGTTGAAATTTTTCAGCTGCGTCTGGCCGTCTGCGCAGGACAGGTTGAGCATCACTGCATACGGACTTTTCTTCGCGCCTTCATTGACCTGGACCGGCAGGGTGCTGATCTCTACATTGTATTCGGGCGCCACTTCCACCGTTCCATCAGCCCCCTGGTCCAAAAACAGGAAAAAATCGTTTTTAAAGCCCATGGACCGGTTCAGGGCACTGGCGGCGTAAAATCCGTCCTTTCCCCGATCCACAAAGGGTTTGGCCGGCCCGTCGAGAAATTTCCAGACCGCGCCGTCCGGCCGTTTGAAAATGCTGTAGGGAACCCGGCCCGGATCCATGCCCCGGGTATTGGACAAGACCATGGACTCCCATTTTTTCTGCACCACGCCCTGGGCCTGCCGGATGGCGAAATCGGCCATGTACGCCAGGGGCCCTTCAAGCAGTACCCCGGCAACCGACGGATCCTTGCCTTCCGCCAGCCGTGAGAGCAGGGCGGAGAATTCATCCTGGGCGGCATGAAATTCGGATTTCTGTCCCGTTGCCCCGTTTCCGGGGGAGAAGAAATCACCGGCCATTTCAAATGCGGTTTGTCTTCGGTTTGCGGCCGGCTGCAGCTTTTCCAGGGCTTTTAGGTAGTTGTGCCACTGCTCGGCGGCAGCCAGTTGTTTTTCCCTTTTGCGGGCCGCCTCCGGGGATGTCACTGAAAGGGTTTTGCCTGCGGCCGCTGACCCCTTGTCCCGTATCCGGTCCACCAGTGAGGCCTGCTCCTGCCGGGATTCGATACGGGTATTTCGCACTTTTTCGATTTCCAGAACAGCGGCTGCCCAGGCCGGCGGATTATCTATGACCTCGAGCTGTTGGGCCATTTCCGATAAGAGCTGAAAATAGGCATTGTCCGGGGTGCTCATGGATCGGGCCAGTTTTCGGCGCTGCATCCCGGATACGGGAAAGTCCGGGCCCCCTGAAAAGCTGAGCCCAAAATTGGCCCATGCCTGCAGATAGTCGTTTTCATAACGCCGCCAAAAGGCTTTTTCGGCTGTTTCAAACCCGTTGTCCGGCTCCAGCACCTGTTTGATCTGGCCGATGAATTCATGAATCCGCTCTTTGCCCTGTCGGGTGTAGGCTGCGGGCACAAAAGCGGCAATGGCGTCACGGCTGTGGTTTTCCGGCGAACCTGTCAGTTCTCCCCAGTAATGATTCAGGGAAACAGGGGCCACATGCGGCATCTTTTTTGCGGTAAGCCAGTTCAGATCCCCTTCTCCGCCGCTTTGTCCAGTGGCCCTTGTTTTGAGCAAATCTGAAAGAAGTCCCTGCAATGTTTTGACCTTGCGGGCCATGGCCTGCCGGTCATCTGCAAGCTCCAGATACTTGTAATAATTTCGCCCGAACTCCAGGGCGATGTCGTTTAGAACGGTTTCATCCATGACCAGCCAGATCTCCGAGGATACGGCCGTGAGCGCGGATTCGGAGTCGGGCCTGCGGCCTTTCAGATAATCCTGCAGAACCCGTATGCGGCCCACCATATGGGCGGCATAGTCGGCCACAACCGAATCCCGGGTGCTGGTGTCAAATTGATTGATGTTTTTTTCAAGCTGATCGTCCATGGGTTTCAGGAAATAATCCCGGAAACTTTGGACATAGCGGTCCACGAATCGATTTTCCACTTCCAGGCTCTGAGTGAGGCCAAAACGGGGAATGCGCCAGTCGCGGTTAAACTCGCGAATCTCGCCGAGCTGCCGGCCGTAGGCGTCTAACATCAGCACGTCGGTTGCCGCTTCACCGGTAAAATCCGGAGGCGCCTGGGCATGCCGGGCGATTTCTTTTACGGCTTGGGTATTCTGGATGTAAGACAGGCTGATCATGCCCAGAAGACACAAACACAAAAGTGCCCAGGCTGTCAGGCCAAACCGCCTGGTGAGCCGCCGCCACTTGAGATACTCCAGTATCGGCCGGAAAAGGTGGCGATCCGCGGGCAAAATGCGCTTGAAAAAATCCCTGAGAAAGATGCCGTTGCGGCCCTGGACCGGTTCCGGGCAGGTAATGCTGAATTGCTGGACAAACTCCGAGCAGGGCGCGCCCGTCTGTGTGCCGCTTGAATAGTAAACCCCCATGAGCATGGGGGTTTCCTGGTAGGGATTTTCCTGAAATGTGCCTTCTGCAAAGCTTTTTAAGCCGGCGTGGAGCTTTTCAAATTCATCCGGGAACATGAGCACGCCGGGATCAGGCCGGCTGTTGTGCTGTATGATCAGCAGGCGGAGGTCTTTTAAGCGGTTGCATACACGGCGGTGGGCCGAGTCCAGAAAGTCCTCCCAGTACCGGCCGGACTCCGGGCTGCTATAGCCCATGGCCTGGTTAAGGCGGTCTTCAGGCAGAAGCCGGCTGAAAGGGTTGAAGCCGTGGACCCGGTCGGTTTTGGTGACCATGAGATAAACCGGGAATTTGGCCCCGCAGACGCGCATGAGCTGATCAATTCGTTTGCGCAGGTTCAGGCCGTTTTCCCGCAGGGTGTCTGAATCCTGGGTCAAAAGCTGATCTGCTCCCACAGTGAGAATCAGCCCGTTTAACGGCTCTTTTTTCCGGTACTTGGCAAGCAGGCCCAGAAAACGTTCCCATTCTTCCCGGTCCGGGTCCTGGTCGATGGGAATGGCGTAGCGCCCGGCCGTGTCCAGGACAATGGCTTCATCAAAAAACCACCAGTCAAAATTGCGGGTGCCCCCGATTTCCGTGTTGACTTCAGCCACCGGGGAATTGGCTTTGGCGTTTTTGATGGCTGTTGTCTTGCCGGTGCCCGACTCGCCCATCACCATGTACCAGGGCAGCACATAAAGCGGGTTGCCGGCTTTTTTCAGGTTGGACTGGCGCAGCAGATCCAGGGATTTTTTCCACTTTTCCTGCAGTTCCTGGAGCTGGCGGCGATCATGTTTGGGCGCCTGGCCGATGGCCTGGTCGTCCTGGGCAATGATTTGCTTGACGAACTTGCGTTCCCTGCGCTGCAAAAGGTATCGTTTGAGAAACAAAAATCCCAGCACAAGACCCAGAACGCCTGCTGCCATGGCTGCGCCCACCCACCAGGGCCATTGTTTGGCAATAACCAGAAATGCAATGCCTGCAGCCAGGGCAAGCAGCAGAAAGGCGTATAAAAAGAATTTCAAAATTTTGCGAATCATGATCCCGGATCCGATATTTGCAGTTAAAACAGGTTTTCCACAAGGCGCCCCAGGCTTTCATAATAAAAAATATAGGCACCGGCCACGGCAACCGGCGGCAGTGCGAAAAACAACACCGCCGGCCAGAAGCCGGACCTGTAAAAAAAAGTTTTGCCGGCTGTTGCCCTGTCCTGGTAGGCCTCAGGAAACAGATCTTCAGGCAGGTTTAATTCCTGGTCTTCGGAAAAATATTTGAGCAGATTCTCCACCTTGATTTCAGAGAGCTGCATCTGATCATCATCTGTGTAATACCGGCCCTTGTAGCCCAGCGCCAGGCAGTAGGTGAACACCTCACGGACTTCCCGTTCGTTTTCCTTGAGTTTTTCAAGCCGGTTGAAAAATTCCCGGCCGGCCATGGTGGTCTGGAAAAACTTGAGCTGAAGCTGGTTTTGCTGCCATCGTCCCTTTTCCGGCCAGTCCGAGCACATGATCTGTTCATCCACCCAGCCGCAGACCGGAAAACAAGCCTTTTTCCAGTCAGAGCTGGAGATTTTCGCCTGCTGGGCATAACGGCCCGAGCGCTTCAAAAGCGCGTCATAGTCGGCCTGCACGGTCTCGAAATCCGGATGGGCCCCGCTGCCGCAGTCCACCCGGTACAGGGTGTAGGCAATGATTTCCATAAAACAGTCAATCAGCCGAACCCGCGACGGTTGCGGATGTTCGGCCGGGCCTGGCGAATGGGTGGATTCATTCATGGGCAGTCATCCCGAAAATTAAATTGATTGGAAAACCGGACAAACGCAGCCGGTCAGGACTGCTTTTGCAGGACAACGATTTCCGCGTACAGGTCATCCGGAGGATTTTCCCAGTAAATCTGAATATTTTGACTGCGTTCAATGTAACGCCAGAGCGCATCTGAACGATCAATCCGGAAATACTGGGAATCCGGCCGCCTGGGCAGACCCGGCGGCGGAATTTTGGTCTGCTCCAGGGCAATGCCCGGCAGCGCCCTTGAAATCAGTGTCGGCATATGATCCACGGAGCAGATCTTGACAATATTGGTAAGGGCTTTTTTCAGGGCCGATTCCTGTGTTTTGCTGCGGATCACCAGGTAAAATTCGTTTCTC
>NZ_JAWODO010000062.1:0-47702 GCF_046483245.1 Desulfosalsimonas sp.
AACTGGTCTTTACCAAGAGGTTTTTTGAATTTGGATACCTAAAGAGATGATCAACTCAAAAGGGGCTTTCCAATGTGTTTTACGGAGTTGTCGAATTTGAGCATGGTCCCCAAGGAAGCCCGAAGGGCGGGGGCGGGTTTTTGAAGCGACATTGAGCGTTTTTGCGAAGAGATTCAGCCGATGCCGGAGCCGGAAAATTTCAAACTGTTTGAGGGCGCTTGCGCCTGAGTTTTTGAAATTTCGGCGAAGGCATCGGCTGAATCCGCAAAAACGATCCGGAGCGAAAAAACCCGGCCCCGGCCGCAGGGCTTCCTTCCTCCAGGCCAGCACCATTTTCAACCCGGAAGCAGTCACAACCGCAACATCGGCATAACCAGGGCGTAAGCAGCTTGTGCCGGTTTTCGCATGTGTCGGGTCGGGTGTGGTTTGTTTGTCTGCGGCGTGCTTTCGGCGATCGGACCGGGGCATTGGCTGGAATTTTAAAAACTCGGGCGCAAGCGCCCTCAGACAGTTTAAAATTCCGGGCGCCAAAGCCCCGATCCGATCTTATGCCGAAACCGCGCCAATGCAGCCAAACAACCACCCCCGCCCCGCCCCATGGCCAGGCCACTGGAAATATGTGCCAGCAACTGTTGTTTGCCGGAAGGTTCTTTGAAGTTCAATAGATGCAGGGCTTCCTTCCTGAATGTTGAATTTGTTCGGAGTTCCTGGTAGGGATCAAAGGTGACCTTTACCCAATGAAAGGAGATTTCATGCAGATTCGATTTTATGGTGCGGCGCGCGAGGTAACCGGTTCCATGCACATGCTGGAAACCGAAAAAGACCGGATTCTGCTCGACTGCGGCATGTTTCAGGGTAGGCGGGCTGAAGCCGATGAGAAAAACCGGGTGATGCCCTTTGATCCGGCCATTATTGCAAACGTGGTGCTGTCCCACGCCCATATCGATCATTCGGGCCGGATTCCGCTGCTGGTTAAAAAGGGGTTTGCCGGAAACGTGTTGACCACCCGCGCCACGGCGGACGCCTGCTATTACCTGCTGCCCGATAGTGCCCATATACAGGAATCCGATGCCGCCTATCTCAACTATAAGCGGGTGCGCGGGGCCCTGACAGACCTCACGGGCCGGGATCAGAATGAAGTCAAGAAAATGCTCAAGAAAAACGGCCGCACAGATGATGACGCAGTCTCCCGCTATATGGACCGCTACGGGCTGGCCCGGGTGGAGCCCCTTTATACCACGGCTGACGCCGAGCAGGCCCTGACTCATTTTGCCGGCCAGCCTTACAACCACCGGGTGACCGCGGCCCGGGATATGGAATGCGTGTTCTACGAGGCCGGTCATATCCTGGGCTCTGCCGTGACCATCATTCGGGCAAAGGAGCGCGGACGTTATTACAACATTTGCTATACCGGCGATATCGGGCGGTTTGACAAGCCGATCATTCGCGATCCCCAGCTGCAGTTTGCCGAACAGGACCGCGATATCGACCTGATGCTCATGGAAAGCACCTACGGTGACCGCAGCCATGAGCCGGTGGCGGACATGACCCCGCACTTAAAACAGATCATCACCGAAACCGTGGAGCGCGGGGGTACGCTTCTGATCCCGGCCTTTGCCTTTGGCCGGACCCAGGAGCTGCTCTATGCCATACATGAGCTGTATGACAACAACGAGGTGCCAAAGGTGCCCATTTACGTGGACTCTCCCCTGGCCACACGCATCACACGCGTCTACGGGGAGCACCCCGAGGTCTATGACAGGCAGACCCATTCGGATTTTTTAAGCGAAGGGAAAAACCCTTTCCTGTTTGATCACCTGCATTTTACCGAATCCGTGGAGGAATCCATGGCACTGATGCGCGAAGACAGGCCCCATATTGTCCTTTCAGCTTCGGGCATGTGTGAAGGCGGCCGGATTCTGCATCATTTGCGATACAAAATTCACAACGAGAAAAACACCATTTTGATCGTGGGCTACATGGCTGCCCACACCCTGGGCCGAAGGCTAAAGGAAAAGGGGCTGGAATACGAACAAAACGGCCGTAGGGGCGAGGCGCCCGTGATGCGTTTTATGAACAAGGAGTATCCGCTCAGGGCCCGGGTGGTGAGCCTGGACGGCTTTTCCGCCCACGGGGACAAAAATGAAATGCTGCGGTTTTTAAAAGAATCCAACCTGCGGGTCCGGCGCATTGCCCTGGTTCACGGCGAGCCCGAGCAGATGGACGGATTTGCCCAAACCCTGAAAAAAGAGGGGTACAAGGTGTTTTTGCCCCGGGCCGGCGAAGGCCTGCGCATAAGGCGGTAAGAGAAGGCACCGTAAAAAGCTCAATATCTGCGTTACGCGCGATTTCTCAGAATTTCACGTACGGAGCAGTACGCTGCATTCTTCGAAAATCGCGCAAGCCTTGATCTTGAGCTTTTTACGGTGCCTTCTGAAAATTTATTTTTTATGAAACCATCAAGATTTGAGAAAATTAAACGTCTGCCGCCGGACGATTTCTTTTGCCGGGATCAGGCCGGTGGCGGCCGCAGATACGATATTGCCGGCCACACCCGGGCCGTCTCCGGCCACAAACAGTCCCTCAATGGCGGTTTCCAGTACACTGCTGGTGGCCACCTGGGTGGCAAAGAACTTGATCTCCGGGGCGTAGAGCAGGGTTTCATCATTTGCCACGCCGGGCACCACGCTGTTTAGCTTTTCAAGCCCTTCCATGATATTGGCCAGGATTCGCTCGGGAAGGGCCATGGCAATGTCGCCGCAGACCACGTTTTTCAGGGTGGGCCTGATCCCGCTTTTTTCAATGCGGGCCCAGGTGCTGCGCCGGCCCCGCTTTAAGTCGCCCATCCGCTGCAGCAGCGGACGGCCTCCGCCGATCAGGGTGGCCAGCCGGCCGATGGATTCGCCGTAGGCTTGGTTGTCTGTGACCGGATCGGTCAGCACCACCTTGGAGAGAAACGCGAAATTGGTGTTTTCGGATTTGCGGTCCATGAAGGCATGACCGTTGACGCACACAAAATCCCTGTAGGTTTCCTGGGTGACAAATCCGCCGCTGTTGGTGCAAAAGGTCCGGGTCTCATCGTCGTATTTGGCGGTCTGGATAAAAAAGGTGGGGTCATAGATCACATCGCAAAGATCCGCCATGATCTCCCTGTGCACTTCCACGCGCACGCCCACCTCGATGCCCCGCTGATGCATGTGCAGGCCGAACTTGTCGGCCATCCCGGCCATCCAGTCCGCCCCGGCCCTTCCCGGCGCCAGGATCACAAACCGGGCCGTGTATGCGTTGTTTTCGGTGACCACGCGGATTCGGCCCGGTGCTTCGGGGATCACGTCCATGACGGTTTCACGGGTATGGATACGGATTTTTTGCTCCAGGTCTGCCTGGATCTGCCCGATATATCCGGGCAGCCGGTCGCTTCCCAAATGCTTTTGCCGGATGAGCAGAAGGTCAATGCCCTGTTTTAATGCGTGTTTGCGGATTTCTCGGGCGCGGCTGAGATCCGTGGGAAACACCGGTCCGGTCATTCCGTAAGCGTTGAAGATGGCCTCGGTTTCATCAATTAACGCCTGGGCCTGGTCAGGGGGCAGGAAGGTGGTCAGGTCGGTTTTGCCGAGTTTTGGAATAAAATTGAGTTTGCCGTCTGAAAACAAGCCGGCCCCGCCGATGCCGCACAACACATCACATGGCTGGCATTGGGCGCACTGCCGGGTGTCGGTTAAAGGGCATTTTCGGCTGTGCGGGGGCTTTCCCTTTTCTATGAGCAGCACGTTCAGATCGGTGTGGCCGGCCAGGTAATGGGCGGCAAACAGACCCGCAGGGCCCCCGCCAACGATGACCACATCATGCATGTTGTTATCCGTTGACATTCCGATCTGTTATTTCTGCCCCGGGGAGATCTGTCCTTCGGCTTTTTCTGCGATAAGGCCCACGGCTTGGTCGGCTGTGTAGTTCTCCATGTCGATGATCATGTTGTAAAGGGAGGGATCATGCCAGTCGGCCTGGAAGTATTTTTTGATATAGGCCTTTTTTTCTTCCTCGTCGTTTGAAATAAGCCTCTCTGCGTCCTTTCGGCTGCATTTTCGTTTTTCCATCACATCCTCGATTTTTTTCTCAGGATTTTTTTTGAGCAGCACGTGAAAGGTATCCGGCTTTTTCTGGAGGATGCACTGGGCACCCCAGCCCAGAATCACGGCGTTTTCATTCTTGTAGATGTTTTCCACCAGTTCCCGCGTCTTGTTATAATAGGTGGCATCGTCCAAACAGCCGTGCTCCCTGTCCACCACCTTCTGGACAATGGAGCAGGTGTATCGGTCCAGGTAGCGCAGAATCGAGGATCCGCCGGATTTGAGAAAGGTTTCGGCCTCGTGTTTGGACATGTTGAGTTCTTTGGCCACATCAGCCACCAGTTGATCGCCCACGAACTGGAAATCGAGTTTCTTTGCAAGGTCTGTGGCCACACGCTGCCCGCCTGCATTGTATTCGCTGGTAATGGTGATCACTGCCATTTTTGTCTCCTTGGGTTTTGGGTGGAGCTGTTAACAATACTGATTTTATATTAGGCGCCCTTGTTGGATTCGTCAAGCGTCGGAGCCCGCCCACAGAATTTTTTGCATTTTTTTCCCCGGATGTCCACGATAAAGCGGCAATAAAGATTTGTCCCACTTTACACCACATTAAATTTGTTTGCATTACTAGCTAAAATTACATATAAAATTTCAAGAGCTTTCTTGTTTTTTTCTTGACAAAGGCACAGTTTCATGTAGATTTTGAGTAAAAGTGGTGCAAAGTGGATTAAAGGGGGGTACATGTTCCGGGGAAGCTCATATCACACCATTGATGCCAAGGGCCGGGTCAATATTCCGGCGCGTTTCCGGGAACTGATCCGGAACAACGGCGGCAATGGATTGGTTTTATCCGGCCCCGGTCTCGACGAAAAGGGCCTGGTGGCCTACCCCTATCAAAACTGGGAAACAGTTGAGGAAAAAATTCTGCAGATGGCCGAAAAAAGCTCGGCTATGCGGCGTTTCAGGCGTATTTTCATCGGCGAATCGGCCGAATGCCCCATGGACCGGCAGGGCCGGATTCTGATTCCCCAGTCATTGCGTGATTATGCCAGTCTTGAAAAAGATATCGTGCTGGTCGGCGTTCTCGATCATTTTGAAATCTGGTCACTTGAAAACTGGAACGATGAGAAACGCAAACTTCACGAAGAGGATATGAAAGATGAGGAGGTCTCAAACGAAATTGCCAGACTAGGGCTTTAAACCATGGCCACTCGACATGTCTCTGTTATGCGCGATCAGGCGCTCGGGTATCTCAATTGTCAACCGGGCAAATGCGTTGTGGACTGCACTCTGGGCGGTGCCGGACATGCCATGGCCATTGTGGAAAGAATCCTTCCGGATGGTCTGCTCATCGGCATCGATCAGGATGCCGGTGCGGTTGACCGTGCAGAACAGATGCTGACTCCCTGGTCGGCAAATGTTCATCTGATTCATGACAATTTTGTCAACCTGCCTCATATCCTCTTTGAGCTTAAAATTGAAGCCGTGGATGCGATTCTTGTGGACCTGGGCCTGTCTTTTGATCAGATCGAGGCTCCGGGCAGGGGTTTTTCCTTTCGCAGGGACGAGCCCCTGGATATGCGGATGAATCCACAGACCGGACAAAGCGCGGCCCACATGGTCAATACCCTGGATTCCGGGGAGCTGGCCCGGATTTTTAAGGATCTGGGAGAAGAGAAATGGGCGGTTCGCATTGCGCACAGAATCGTTGAAAGCCGCAGAGGCAGGGAAATTGAAACCACCGGGCAGCTTGCCGATATCGTGCGCGGGGCGATTCCGCAAAAAGATGCCGCCCGCAGAAAAATTGATCCGGCCACCAAGGTGTTTATGGCCCTTCGCATTGCCGTTAACCGGGAGCTTGAAGTCCTTAATACGTTTCTTGACCATGTTGTGGAGTGCTTAAAACCCGGAGGGCGCATATGCGTGATCGCCTTTCATTCCCTGGAGGACCGGATGGTCAAGCAGCGGTTTGCAAAATATAGCCGGGGATGCACATGCCCGCGGGACTTTCCGGTTTGCGTATGCGGAGAAAAACCGGTTTTGCGGGTTTTGACAAGGAAAGTGGGAAAGCCCGGAGAAAGTGAAATGAAAGAAAACCCAATGGCGCGTTCCGCCCGGCTGCGGGCGGCGGAAAAGCTGCCATAACTTTGGGCAAAATTTTTAAGGCACGGGGCAGGCGATGTCCGGAAATCGAAAAGTCAAATCACCTCTGCTTACCGGCCGCACGCTTCTTGCCGGCATTTTGCTGATGCTGGTGCTGCTGGCCGAGGTGTTTTTCGATACCTGGTGCGCGGTTCAGTGCAGGCGCACCGGCTATGAGATCGTGGAGGCCCGCAACCGGCAGGAGGAATTGCTCGAGACCCGCAGGAAACTTCAAATCGAGCTGGTTCATTTGAAGTCCCCCCAGGTCCTTGGGGCCAGGGCAAGGACAGAGTTGGGAATGATCACCCCCAAACCGGAACAGATCGTCAAGGTGCCATGAAAAAAAGCCGCCAAAAAGAAAAAAAACCAAACCAGACGCCCGGCAGAAACCGCCGCATCATGATGGCGGGTCTGGTTCTTGCGGCTTGTTACCTGACCATTGCCGGCAAGGCGGTTTATCTGCAGGTAATTGAAGACAGCCGGTTAAAAAGCCGGGCTTCCGGGGAGTATAGCAGTTCTGCGGAGTTTCGGGAAAAGCGCGGCACCATTTATGACGTCAATCTGCGGGAACTGGCGGCCAGCACCCGCGTGGTATCCATCGGCGCACATCCGGCCAGGATCGAAAACCCGAAAAAAGCAGCCTTGGAAATTGCCCGGCACCTGGACATGGATGCCGCGAAAGTGGCCGGCCGGTTAAACACGGATCGGCCCTTTGTATGGATCCGGCGGGATGCGGCGCCCGAGCGGGCACGAGATCTCAAAAATCAGCTCGGCAGCAGCCTGGCCCTGTTTGACAATTATTCCCGTGTTTATCCCAACAAGACCCTGGGGGCGCAAATTCTCGGGTTTGCCGGTGTGGACGGCAACGGGCTCGAAGGCCTGGAATATTACTATGACCGGCAGCTGAGCGGTGCTGTGCGGGAGTCAACTTTTATCCGGGATGCACTGGGACGGATTTTCCAGCAATCCGAGGCCAAATCCGAGCAGGGGCCCGGCAACAACCTGGTGCTCACCATTGACCGCAATATCCAGTACATCGCAGAAGAGGCCCTGAAAAAAACCGTTCTCAAGTTCAACGGGGATTCCGGCATGGCCATGGTCATGGTTCCCCAGACAGGAGCGGTGCGTGCCATGGCCCATTACCCGGGTTTTAACCCCAACGCCTTTACCCGGTTTCCCAGGCAGACTTGGCGCAACCGCGCCATATCCGATTCCTTCGAGCCCGGCTCCACCCTGAAGGTCTTTCTGGCCGCAGCCGCCCTTGAATCCGGCCGGTGCTCCCCCGGGACCCGGGTGGATTGCGAGGACGGCAGTTATGCCGTAGGGGGGCATACCTTGCGGGATCTCCATCCCAACGAGGACCTGACCCTGGCGGAGGTGATCAAATATTCCAGCAATATCGGGGCGGTGAAAATCGCCGAGCGCATCGGACCGGAAAAACTTTATAACACGCTTTCCGATTTTGGATTTGGTGAAAAGACCGGCATTGACTGCCCCGGGGAGACAGAAGGCAGGCTCCGGCATTACCGGAACTGGCGTCCCGTCGATCATGCCACCATCGCATTTGGCCAAGGGCTTTCCGTGTCTGCCGTTCAGCTGCTTTCAGCCGTATCGGCCATTGCCAACCAAGGGGTGCTGATGAAACCCCGAATGGTCAAGGCCATCACCGATGCCAACGGCCAGATCGTGAAAAGTTTCGAGCCGGAGGTCAGGCGTAGAGTGGTCACGGAAACCACGGCCCGTGAGGTGAAAGATATGATGCAATCGGTCACTGAAACCGACGGCACCGGATCTCAGGCCTCTCCCCGGGGCTTTCGGGTATGCGGCAAGACCGGAACCGCCCAGATTTTAAATTCAGACGGCACGTATGAAGACAGCGATTACAACGCCCTTTTTGTGGGTTTCGCCCCGGCCGGGTCTCCGGAACTGGCTGTGCTGGTGATGGTCAAAGACCCCAAGGTGAATCATTACGGCGGTGTGGTGGCGGCCCCGGCGTTTGCCGAGATTGTCCGGGAATCGTTTAATTACATGAACATTGCCCCGGCCCGGGAATTATTGGATCATACCAGGGCTGAAAAGGAGGGGGCATGAAGCTTTCAACACTCATGGCTGCCGTCAATGCCGGGCAGGGCCCCAAAGACCGGCAGCAGGAAATTCAGGAAGTTGAAGTAACAGGCATTCAGTATCGTTCCGACCGTGTAAGCCCCGGTGATCTTTTTGTTGCCTTACCCGGACAAAGCCGTGACGGGCATGACTTTGCAGCGGATGCGGCAGCCAGGGGTGCGGCTGCCGTGGTGACCCGAAAATCCATGAATCTAAATATTCCCGTGCTTGTGGTCAAGGATGCCCGCAAAGCCCTGGCAAAGGCGGCGGCCCGGTTTTACGATCATCCGTCTGACAAGCTTACCCTTATCGGCATAACGGGGACCAACGGAAAAACCACCACTGCCATGCTCCTGGAGCATATGCTCAGGCAAAGCGGCTTGTCCACCGGCATGATCGGCACGATCAACTATCATTACGAAGGAAAGAGCTTTAAAAGCAGCCTGACCACGCCAGAGGCATCGGATCTGCAGCATATTCTGGCAAACATGGCCGCCGCCGGGGTTTCCCATGTGATCATGGAAGTCTCCTCCCACGGAGTGGCCCTTCAGCGGGTTGCCGGGTGCCGGTTTTCTCTGGGCATTTTCACCAACCTGTCCCAGGATCACCTGGATTTTCATGGAAATATGGAAGCGTACTGGGAAGCCAAGAAGGCATTTTTTACCCGTTATCTCCGGGAGCCGGGATCCGTGGCAGTGATTAACACGGATGACAAAAAGGGCCGGGAACTGGCCGATATCCTGGGCCAAAAGCGGTGCATCCGGACCGGGCTGGGAAACGGCAGCCGGGTTTACCCGTCCGGGCTGAGTTTCGATCAGCACGGCATTTACGGTCGCCTGCATCTGCAAAGCGCCTCGTTTCCCTTTCACTCACCCCTGGCCGGCCAATTCAACATGGAAAACATTCTCTGTGCAGCTGCGGCCGCAGAAGTCATGGGTATCGCGCCACGGGCCATCTGCGCGGCAATTGAGACATTTACCATGGTGCCCGGTCGTCTTGAACGGATCCCCAATACCCTGGACCGGTATGTGTTCGTGGATTTCTCCCACACCCCCGCAGCACTGAAAAATGTTTTGATGACGCTAAAGGAAATCATTCCGGGCCGGATTATCTGCGTTTTCGGATGCGGCGGAGACCGGGACCGAGGCAAACGCCCGCAAATGGGTGAAATTGCAGGCAGATACGCGGACCTGACGGTAGTGACATCCGACAATCCGCGCACAGAAGAGCCCGGCGACATTATCGCCGATATTGTAAAGGGCATTCATGACGCCAGGCAGTTGTCGCCCCTGCAGGTGGGACCGGAGTTTGACCGGGGCAGTTTTACAGTCGAGCCGGACCGGAAAAAAGCCATCCGGCTGGGGATTCGCGCCTCGCATTCCGGAGATGCGGTGTTGATAGCCGGCAAGGGACATGAAACCTATCAAATCATCGGGCACCAGACCGTGGCTTTTGATGATCGGCTGGAAGCCCAACAGGTGCTGGCATGGGAAATGGATGATGTCGCTGATACCCTGGACCATTGAAGATATAACGGCTGCCACTGCCGGAGACGTTGTGAGTACGGGCAATCGGACTGATTTTTCCGGCGTGGGCATTGATTCGCGTGATGTCGCCGGCAATGACATTTTTGCAGCCATTGTGGGGCCACGCCATGACGGCCATGATTTTTTCCAACAGGTTTTGGATGCCGGCGTATCCTGCATTGTCTGCTGCCGAGACCGGCTGGGGAGCCTGCCTGTGGAGGACTGGAAAAGGCAGGGGGTGGCCTGTATTGCCGTGGACGATACCATCCGGGCGCTCGGGGACATGGCCGCATACCAGCGACGACGGGCTCAGATATCCGTGGTTGCGGTTACCGGCTCCAACGGAAAGACTTCCACAAAGGAACTGATCGCCGCGGTGCTGGCAAGGAAATACAAAGTGCTTTCCACGGCCGGCAATCTCAACAATGAAATCGGCATGCCCCTGACCCTGCTCAGGCTCGAAACAGAGCATCAGGCGGCAGTGCTGGAGCTGGGCATGAATCATCCCGGAGAAATCGACCGGCTGGCTGCGATTTGCCGTCCGGACGTGGGGGTGATCACCAATATCGCACCGGCTCACCTGGAAGGGCTGGGAAGCGTGGAAGGGGTGGCCGCCGCCAAGGCGGAATTGCTTATTCATATCCGATCCGGGGGCACTGCCGTTCTAAACAGCGACGATGCCTATGGCGCATGGCTGGCGTCCCGGGCACAGAGCCGGGTGGTTTTTTTCGGCTGCACGGACTTTGCCGGGGTCAGGGCCGGACAGGTGGCGGTCTCCGATGATGCCGTGACTTTTGAGCTCATATTTCCGGAGCAACGGGCTTGGGTCAAGCTGCCGGTTCCCTGGCGGTTTATGGTGAAAAATGCCCTGGCCGCTGCTGCCGCAGGCTGGGTCCTGGGCATTGACGCCGAACAGATTGCAGCGGGCCTGGCCGAATTCAGGCCGGTTGCCGGAAGAATGGTCGTGCACCACACCCCGGCCGGAGCAAATATTATTGACGATACCTATAACGCCAATCCGGGTTCCATGGAAAACGCCATCCGGTCGCTTGCAGAGCTTGGCAGCGGCAAGCAGGGAATCCTGGTGGCCGGGGACATGCTGGAACTGGGTGATGACGCAGCCCGGCACCATGAAGAAATGGGCCGAATGGCTGCTGATGCCGGGATCAGCCGGCTTTATCTTTCAGGTGATTTTGCCGCCCGGGTGGCACACGGAGCCCGGCAGGGAGGGATGAAAGGCGGGGACATTTTCGTGGGCACCAAGCACGACATTGTCCGGGATCTGGCCCGGGATCTCAATGAAGGCGACTGGGTGCTGATCAAGGGCTCCAGGAGCACCGGCATGGATGAAATCGTCTGTGATCTTACACGGGAGCCGGCGCCCGGATCGGATTCAGGGGAGTAAAAGCAATGCTTTATCATTTGTTTTATGCGCTTCAGACCGAGGTTTCGGCGTTTAACGTGTTTCGCTACATCACGTTTCGAACCATTTACGCCGGTTTGACAGCGTTTTTAATCTGCTTTGTGTTCGGCCCCTGGATGATCCGGCTGCTGCAGGAAAAACAGATCGGCCAGTACATCCGCCGGCTCGGCCCGGCCTCTCACCAGGACAAGGCCGGTACCCCCACCATGGGCGGGGTGCTGGTGCTGCCGGCAGCATTGTTTTCAACCCTGTTATGGGTGGACTGGCGAAATGATTATATCTGGGTGGTGCTTTTGGTGACCACAGCCTATTTTCTAATCGGTTTTACGGACGATTATCTCAAGCAGATCCAGAAAAGAAACCGCGGGCTTCGCGGATGGCAGAAGTTTTCCTTTCAGATTGCCGTGGCCGCCGCTGCCGGCTGGCTGCTCTTTCGGCACCCGGGATTTTCCAGCCAGATCACTATTCCGTTTTTCAAGGGCGTATCCCCGGATCTGGGGCTGCTTTATATTTTGTTTGCTGTGTTTGTCATCGTCGGCACCTCCAATGCGGTCAACCTCACAGACGGCCTCGATGGCCTGGCCATCGGGCCGGTGATTATTGCAGCGGGCACTTACATGCTGTTTGCCTATGTTGCCGGCCACATTCGCATTGCCGAATACCTGCAGATCAATTACGTGGCCGGGTGCGGGGAAATTACCGTTTTTTGCGGGGCCCTGGCCGGGGCTGGCCTGGGTTTTTTGTGGTTCAACGCCTATCCGGCCCAGATTTTCATGGGCGATGTGGGTTCTCTGCCTTTGGGCGCGGCCCTGGGGACTGTGGCCATTATTACCAAGCAGGAGATTTTGATGATCATTGTGGGTGGGGTGTTTGTCATCGAGGCGGTGTCGGTGATCCTGCAGGTGGGGTTTTTCAAGCTCACCAGCGGAAAACGGATTTTTCGCATGGCGCCCTTGCACCATCATTTCGAGCTCAAGGGGTGGGCCGAGTCCAAGGTGATTGTGCGCTTCTGGATCCTGGCAATCATGCTGGCCCTGGTGGCCATTTCAACATTGAAACTGCGGTAACCCAAGGGTGGAAATCAGGCAGTGAAACCGATCAAAGACAAGCATATCACGGTCGTGGGCCTGGGAAAAACCGGCCAGGCCCTGGCCTGGTTTTTAAACGCCCGCGGGGCAAAGGTGACAGCCGTGGACCGCTCGCCGGAATCGGTCCTGGGCGATATTCCGGCCCGCCTGCGCAGGGCGGGGATGGATGTGGCCCTTGGCGAGCATGATGCGGACGCCTTTGAAAATTCGGATCTTATCGTGCTTAGCCCGGGTGTGCCCCATACTCTCGAACCCGTTGTGCGTGCGGAAAATGCCGGAGTGCCGGTTACCGGTGAAATCGAGCTGGCCTCCTGGTTTATCCACACGCCCGTTGTGGCCGTGACCGGGACTAACGGCAAAACCACGGTGACGCGCTTGATCGGGGAAATGCTCAAATTCTCGGGTTTGAATGCCTTTGTGGGCGGCAATCTCGGCACGCCGCTGATTTCCTATGCCCACGGGCCCATGGATGCGGATGTGGTGGTGGCGGAAATCAGCTCATTTCAGCTCGATACCGCGGATACGTTCCATCCCCGGGTGGGTGTTTTGCTAAACATTACCGCAGATCACCTGGACCGGTATCCAAGCCTGCGGGTCTACGGCCGATCCAAGGCAAGGCTGTTTGCCCGGCAGACCAGGGCAGACATTGCCGTGTTAAACCGTGCCGACCATTTGATCATGGAACTGACCCGGGACATCAGTGCCGGAAAATGCCTGTTTAATCAGGAGGAAGATGCTGCCTGCGGAGCCTGGATCGAAAATGCGAAAATGCGCGTCAAGACCCCGGAACACGGGGAAATGACCATATCGGCAACCGATGTGCCCCTTCCGGGCCGGCACAACCTGGAAAACGCGGCTGCTGCGGCCCTGGCCGCCCTGGCTGCGGGCGCAATCCGTGAAGGGGTCTTGCGCGGTCTGCGCGAATTTGTCCCGGATCCCCACAGGCTGCAGTATGTGGGGCGGTTTCATGGGGTGGATTATTACGATGATTCCAAGGCCACCAACGTGGACGCCGTGGTCCGCGCCGTGGCGGCGGTGTCCTCTCCGGTGGTTCTCATTCTTGGCGGACGGGACAAGGGCGGGGGATACAAAGGCCTGGCCCCGGCTGTAAAAGATCGGGTCAGGGCCCTTGTGCTGCTGGGCGAAGCATCCGCGGCCATAGACCGGGAACTCGGCGGGCTTGTGCAAACCGTCCGCACGGATTCCATGGACGCGGCCGTGGCTGCTGCCGCGGATCTGGCAGAGGCCGGGGATACGGTCCTGCTTTCGCCTGCGTGCGCCAGTTTTGACTTATATGACAATTATGCCCATAGGGGGCAAGATTTCCAGCGGGCCGTGAAACAGACAGGAAAAAGGGCAGATGGCAGCCAGGCCGACAACACATAAATCCGGACACAGCGCGCCCCCGGATCTGATGCTGATCTTTCCGGTGATCATGTTGGTGGGCATCGGCATTGCCATGGTCTACAGCGCCAGCAGTGAAATTGCCCTGCGCTATTACACGGGTGAATATTATTTTTTCACCCGGCAGCTGATCAACGCACTGCTTGGCCTTTCCGCCATGCTGGTCTGCATGGTGCTGCCGTATCGTGTTTTCAAGCCGTTGAGCTATGTGCTGCTGCTTGGGGCCACGATTCTGCTGGCAATTGTGCTGGTTACGGGCGCGGGGCATTCCGCGGGCGGGGCCACCAGATGGCTGCGGGTGATGGGGGTATCGTTTCAGCCCTCAGAACTGGCGCGGCTGGCATTGATCGTGTTTATGGCCTATTCCCTGACCAAAAAACAGGTAAAGGTGGCGGATCCGACCATCGGGTTTCTGCCGCATCTGCTGGTGCTGGGGATTTTTTCGCTGTTGATTTTAATGCAGCCGGATTTCGGGACCATCGCCATTTTCTGGGTGCTGTCCTGGATGATCATGTTTGCCGGCCGGGTTCCGCTCCGGCACCTGGCATCGGCCATGCTCCTGGTGATGCCTGCGGCTGCCTGGCTGCTGATTTCGTCGGAGTACCGGCTCAAGCGGTACATGACCTTTCTGGATCCGTGGAAATATCCCCTGGACGAGGGCTACCAGATCATTCATTCCCTGATGGCCTTCGGCTCCGGCGGTATTTTTGGAAAAGGATTCGGGGAGGGCTATCAGAAGCTGTTTTATCTGCCTGCGCCGCATACGGATTTCATTTTTTCGGTGATCGGCGAGGAAGGCGGATTGGTCTGGGTTTTGTTTGTGGTGGCATTGTACATGCTGATTCTCTGGAGGGGTTTGAGGATTGCCTCCCATGCGCGGGATTGTTTCGGGTCCCTGCTGGCCTTCGGCATTACCGCCTCGCTTAGCCTGCAGGCCATCGTTAACATGGGTGTCAACCTGAGCCTGTTGCCGACCAAAGGGCTGAGCCTGCCTCTGATGAGCTACGGCGGCTCGTCCATGGTGTTTCAGCTGGCTTGCGTGGGCATTTTGTTAAACATCGGAATGTCGGAAAAAATATGAATCAGGACGCACACAGCCAATCCGGACTTTCCGGCGAGCAAAGCCCCCCGGCCTGGCCCCGGCCCCTGCGGCTGATGATCGCCGGTGCGGGAACAGGCGGGCACCTTTTTCCGGCAATTGCCGTGGCCGAAGAGATCATGCGCATGTTTCCGGGCTCGCGGGTGATGTTTGTGACAACCGGAAGGCCCATTGAACAGACCGTGCTGGCCGGCCGCTCTTTTGAGATCGCGCAGATTTCCGCAGGCGGGCTTAAGGGCATGGGCCTGCTGCAAAAAGGCCGGTCCCTGATGCTGCTGCCCCGGGGCTTCTGGAAATCTCTGGGCCTGATCCGCAGCTTTGCCCCGGACGCGGTGCTGGGAATGGGCGGGTATTCGGCCGCCCCCGTAATCCTGGCGGCATTCTTGCGGCGGGTTCCCAGGCTGATCCATGAGCAGAACCGCATTGCCGGCATGACCAATCAATGGCTGAGCCGGCTGGCCCGCCGCGTGCTGGTCTCATTTGAAGATACCCGGATTTCATGCCGGTCCGGTAAAATCCGTTTCACCGGCCACCCCGTGCGGCGGCAGATCCGGGAGGTTGCTGAAAATCGCGGCATGGCCGTCCATGAAGGCCGGAAAAAGCTTTTTACCGTGGCCGTGCTCGGTGGCAGTCAGGGCGCCCGGCGTATCAATACGGCCGTGGTTGAAGCGTTTTCGCAGATAAAGGAACCCGGACGATTTTTCGTGATTCACCAGACCGGGCCCCATGACGAGGAGTCCGTGCGCCGGGCCTATGTGCGCATGGGCGTGGACTCGGCTGTTTCCGCCTTTTTCCGGGATATGGCGTCAGTTTATGAGCAGGCCGATCTTGCGGTGTGCCGGGCCGGGGCGGCCACCCTGGCGGAAATCGCCGCGGTGGGTCTGCCGGCCCTGCTGGTTCCCTATCCGTATGCAGCCGACAATCACCAGGTGCATAACGCGGAAGTCCTGGTCAAGGCCGGGGCCGCGGAAATGATTTCTGAAAAAGACTTATCCCCGCCCTGGCTGGCCGAATACCTCCAGGCTTGCGCGGATAATGCCGGCGGCCGGTTTGAAAAGGCCTGTCTATCCGCCCGAAGTCTGGGCCGCCCCCGGGCGGCTGCGGCCGTGATCAATGAGATCCTGGAAGCCGCGGGGCGAAAACGCTTTTTGGATTCATCCAACACACAGGAATACTGATGTATCGGAAAAAATACCATATCCATTTTGTGGGCATCGGCGGCATCGGCATGAGTGGTATTGCCGAACTGCTGCTGAACCTTGGCTATCGCGTATCCGGATCAGATATTGTCGAATCCGACACAACCCGCCGCCTCCAGGGTCTGGGGGGAAAGGTGCAAGTGGGTCATGGCCCGGAAAATATTGCGGAAGCCGATGTGGTGGTGACTTCTTCTGCCATCCGGACGGACAATCCCGAGGTGCAGGCGGCCATGGCCGCATCCGTGCCCGTGATTCCGCGGGCAGAGATGCTTGCCGAACTCATGCGCCTGAAATACAGCGTGGCGGTTGCCGGGGCCCACGGCAAGACGTCCACCACCTCCATGCTGGCCGCGGTCCTGGATGCTGGCGGCCTGGATCCTACGGTGGTCATCGGCGGAAAGCTCAAAAGCATCGGCAGCAACGCCGTGCTGGGAGCGGGTGATTTTATTGTGGCCGAGGCGGATGAAAGCGACGGATCGTTTCTCAAGTTTTCACCGGCCATTTCGGTTGTAACCAATATTGATTTAGAACATCTTGATTTTTATAAAGATCTGGATCAAATTAAGCAGGTGTTTCTCCAGTTCATCGACCGGATTCCATTTTACGGGCTGGCCGTGCTTTGTCTGGACAATGAGCATGTTCAGGACCTGATGCCGCAGATCAAGAAGCGCTGTATCACCTACGGGCTTTCGGCCCAGGCGGATTTCCAGGCGGCAAACATCGTTTTTGAGGGGGCCAAAACCCGTTTTTCAGTATTTCACGAAAGCCGTCACCTGGGCGACATGGCCCTGAACCTGCCCGGCCGGCACAATATTGCCAACGCCCTGGCCGCCGTTACCGTGGGCCGGGAACTTGAAATACCATTTGAGACCATCCGCTCGGCCCTGGAAAATCTGGAAGGGGTGCAGCGGCGCATGGAGATCAAGGCCGATGCCGGCGGCATCAAGATCATCGACGATTACGGCCACCATCCCACGGAAATTAAAACCACGCTGGATGCGGTGCGCACCAGCTGGCCTGAGCGCCGCCTGGTGGTGGTGTTCCAACCTCATCGATACACCCGGACCCGGGCATTGTTTGACGCGTTTGCCAGGTCTTTTTACCAGTCAGACGTGCTGCTGGTGATGCCTGTGTATGCCGCAGGAGAGGCGCCCATCGAGGGGGTGGATCACAATTTGCTCTGCGAGGCCATCAGCGCTCACGGGCATAAACGGGCCAGGGCATCGACGGGCCTGGAAGAAGCCGTGGAAATGCTGGAAAAAATGCTTGAACCCGGCGATATCGTTTTGACCCTGGGAGCCGGAAATGTCTGGCAGGCGGGCGAAGCCCTGGCCGCCCGGCTGCAGGCCGGCAAAGAGAAAGCCTAGGAAGATTTTATGAACCTTATGACCCCGGATCTGAAAAAAAAGCTCACCGACAGGTTCGGATCAAGGGTGCAATTTGACGCACCCATGGACCGGCATACCTCGTTTCGTGTGGGAGGACCGGCCGATGCCCTGGTGACCCCGAAGGATCGGGCGGAGCTTATGGATCTGCTGGCCGTTGTCCGGGCGGCCGGGGTCCCGTGGATGGTGCTGGGCGGCGGCACCAACCTGCTGGTCAAAGACCGCGGAATCCGGGGAGTGGTGATCTGTCCGGGCAGGGGGTTTGATCAAATTCAAATACTGTACAAAGGCCCGGAAAAGACCGTGGTGGAAGCCGGTGCCGCAGTCCGTTTAAGTGCTCTTTGCCGGTATGCAATTGATAACAACTATACGGGGCTGCATTTTGCCGCCGGCATTCCGGGCAGCGTGGGCGGCGCCATTTTAATGAATGCCGGGACCCGTCAGGGGGCTGTGGAGTCTGTGTTGGAGGGCATTGATGTCCTTGAACCGCCCGACCGCGTGCACACTCTGGACAGGGATCAGTTGATTTTCAAATACCGGCGCCTGTCATGGCAGCCGGCCGGGGACGGCGGTGATCAGCTATTCATTGTGCTTTCCGGGCGTTTTGTACTGGCCCCGGCAGATGAAACCGATCCGGCGGCTGAATTTGAAACAATGCTCAGCCGCCGCTGGGAAACCCAGCCAAAAGGGTTTTCGGCCGGATGCGTGTTTAAAAACCCGTCCGCGGACATGGCCGCCGGCCGGCTCATTGACCAGGCCGGGCTCAGGGGGATGGCCGTTGGCGGCGCCCGGATATCAGCGGTGCACGCCAATTTCATCATAAATGAGAAAAATGCCTCTGCGGCAGATATTCTGGAACTCATCCGGCTGGTTCAAAAAGGTGTTGCGGATCGGTTCCGGGTTTGCCTGGAGCCGGAAATTCGGATTGTGGGGGAATAAAAGATCATGGCCGGCAAAAAGACCGTTCAGCCCAACATCCGGGAAAACCGATACAAAAAAGTCCGGGCGCGTTCAGCACCCAAGGGGAGCAACTGGCTTTGGACCCTGTTTCGGGTTTTGGCCGGGGCGGTTGCCATTATTGTCATGAGCCTGGTTTTTGTCTTTGGTTATGACTGGGCCACCCAGAGCGATTATTTTCGTGCCGAAACCGTCGAGGTGCACGGCATCCGGCGCCTTTCTGAGCAACGGGTAAAGCAGGCCGCCGGAATTGAAAACGGGGTTAATATTTTTTCCGTGAACCTGAGCACCGCGCGCCGCAGGCTCATGGCCCTGGACTGGGTTATCGGGGCCGAGGTCAGAAGGCAGGTTCCGGAATCCATCATCATCCGGATTCGGGAGCACGAGCCGGTGGCGCGCATTGACCTGGGCAAGACATTTATGATCAACCCAAAAGGCGAAATTTTCAGGGAGGCCGCCAAAGGGGCATTTTCGGATCTCCCGATAATAAAGGGTCTTAATTACGCGGATTGGCAGCGCCTTGAGGTTGGCCGGGCGCCGGTTGTGTCCTCGGTAATGGCCGTATTGGGGCTGGACAGGAAAGGCCACAGTGTTTTTAACACCCGAAGCATTGAGCAAATCCAGGTGGACCGGGATCTGGGTCTGGTGCTGCAGATCCGGGATCTGCCAGTAAAGCAGGTCCGGCTGGGTTACGGCAATTACGGACAAAAGCTCAGACGGCTGGAAAAGGTGCTTGTTTACCTGGAAAACAAGGAGCCGTCTGTTGAATTTGAAAAAATGGACCTGCGCAACCCGGACCGGATTGTGGCCAGGCCCGCTGCGGACAAACAAAGCCAAACCATAGGCCAGAAGGAGGAGGCATAAATTGAAGGAACAAGAAGAGCTCGTCGTGGGGCTGGACATCGGCACGACCAAGATTTGTGCAGTGGTGGCCGAGGTTTCCGGCGGCAAGGTCAACATTATCGGTATCGGCACCCATCCGTCCATCGGCCTGCGCAAAGGCGTGGTTGTCAATATCGATTCCACGGTGGACTCGATTAAAAAGGCGGTCCAGGATGCCGAACTCATGGCGGGCTGCGAGATTTCATCGGTTTATGCCGGCATTGCCGGCGGTCATATCACGGGCTTTAACAGCCACGGGGTCATTGCCATCAAGGGCAACGAGATCACCCAGGCCGATGTCAACAGGGTGATCGAGGCGGCCCGTGCCGTGGCCATTCCCATGGACCGGGAGGTCATTCACGTGCTTCCCCAGGAGTTTATCATCGACGGCGAAGCCGGAATCCAGAACCCCGTGGGCATGGCCGGTGTGCGCCTGGAGGCCCGGATCCACATTGTCACCGGCGCGGTGACCTCGGCCCAGAACATTGTCAAATGCGCAAATCAGGCGGGTCTGGACGTTTGTGACATCATTCTCGAACCCATTGCCTCGTGTGAATCCGTCCTCAACCCCGAGGAACGGGAGGTTGGGACCGGATTAATCGATTTGGGTGGCGGCACAACGGATTTGGCCGTTTTTTCCGGAAACACCATCCGGCATACTTTTGTCCTGTCCCTTGGCGGAAACAACATGACCAATGATATTTCCGTGGGGCTTCGGGTGCCCATGGCCGAAGCCGAGCGCGTTAAAAAGGAACATGGCACCTGTGTGGCCGACAAGATTAAAAGCGACGAAACCATTGATCTGCCCAATGTCGGTGGCCGGCAGGGACGGAAACTGCCCCGGCAGATCCTGGCCGAGATTCTAGAGCCCCGGGTGGAGGAAATTTTTGCCCTGATTCGCAGGGAAATCCACCGGGCGAACATGAAGGAGGAAATCGCCTCGGGTATCGTGCTCACCGGAGGCGCATCGCTTCTTGACGGCATTGGCGAAATTGCCGAGTCGGTTTTTGAAGTCCCGGTGCGCCTGGGTGCCCCTCATGGCATCAGCGGGCTTGTGGATGTGGTCAACAATCCCATGTATGCCACGGGTGTGGGGCTGGTGCTTTACGGGGCCAAGGACGAGGAACGAAAAAAATTCCGCATCCGGGATACCAATATTTTCCACCGGATCATGAACCGGATGAAGCGGTGGTTTAAAGAGGTGCTGTAGAAAATCCGGAATTGCCGGGATTTGAAATCAATAAATAAACAACAGACGATCAACAGACGACGAATACAGGAGGTCGACAATGGATTTTACCTATCTCGACAATGAAAATTCCGCAAAAATCAAGGTCATCGGCGTTGGCGGCGCCGGGGGCAACGCTGTCAACAACATGATCGACTCCCAGCTAAACGGGGTCAAATTCATCGTGGCCAACACCGATGCCCAGGCGCTGGCCCATGCCAAGGCCAACACCAAGATTCAGCTCGGCGAGGCGCTCACCGAGGGACTCGGCGCCGGGGCCGATCCGTCGGTGGGCCGCAATGCTGCACTGGAGTCTGCAGATCTGCTGCGTGAGGCCTTAAGCGACAGCCACATGGTTTTTATTGCCGCCGGTCTTGGCGGGGGAACCGGAACGGGAGCGGCTCCGGTGATCGCAGAGATCTGCAAGGAACTCGGGGCTCTGACCGTGGCGGTGGTCACCAAGCCGTTTAAGTTCGAGGCCAGAAAGCGCAGCAAGCAGGCAGAAGAGGGAATTGCCCAGCTAAAGGAGGTGGCCGACACTGTTATCACCATTCCCAACGACCGGCTGCGGGGCCTGGCCAAGAAAAACGCCACCCTCATTGACATGTTCCGGATGGCCGATGAAATTCTGCACCATTCGGTTAAGGGCATCACGGATCTGATCATGCATCCCGGCCTGATCAACCTCGATTTTGCCGATGTCAAGACCATCATGTCCAAGTCCGGCATGGCCATCATGGGCATCGGGATTTCCACAGGCGATAACAGGGCCATTGAAGCTGCGGAAAAGGCCATTTCCCATCCGCTTCTGGAGGACAATTCCATTTCCGGGGCCAAGGGTGTGCTCATGAACATCACCTGCAACTCTGAGCTGACCATGGAAGAGGCCATCGAGGCCTCGGAGCGGATTTACAATGAAATCGGCGATGATGACGTGGAAATCATCTGGGGTACGGCCATGGACGACAGTCTGGAAGATGAGATGCGCATTACCGTTATTGCCACGGGAATCGGAAGCATGGATGATTCGGAGATACATCTGCCCAAAAAGTCCGTGCGCCAGCTAAAAGACGTCAAGAGAGGCGTGGTCCGCGATTATACCTCCGAAGACCGGGAATACGAAAAAAATCTGAACCAGCCCACCTTCTGGCGGGTCAAGCAGCAGAAGGCCGAAGAAAAGCAGGCAGGCCGGGACAACCAGAAAAAAAAGGCGGTTAACAGCATGGATGACTATTTTGACATGGACATGCTTGACGTACCCACGTTTCTGAGGCGCAAGGCCGATTAACCACAACAGGCTGTGCGCAGCGCTTTCCGGCTGTCCGGAATTTAAAATTCTTGACAAATGGATCGTCACGTAATAGAGGCAATAATTTGAAAACCTGGAATTTATTCGGCGATCCATAAGGCAAGGCAGAACCTATTTCATCAGGTGACTGGATGTGCCGGGTTTGACTTGTAAAGCATGCTCCGTGAAAGGAAACAGCAGGTTATGTTTGAGAATAATGAACGCAAAATTGCCTATGTCATTGCGCTGGTCTGCCTTGTTGTCGGCATTGTCGTCTATGCCGCACTGCCGTCGAAATCCTCGGAGGAACCCGTGCGTGTGATGTATGAATGTACGGGTGAAAACGTTTTGTTTTCGCATATGGAGCACACTGAAGACTACGGGCAGGATTGTTTTGACTGCCACCACGAGATTTCCCATGACGGGGAAAACGGCTATGATACCTGCGGCTCCTGTCATGAGGAGGAAAGCGAGCAGGTTCCGGCTTTCGGGCAGGACGGCCTGTTTGACCACGAGGCCCACAGCGAGTATTACGGCCTGTCGTGCACGGACTGCCATCACATGTATGATCCGGACAGCGGGTCTGAGCCTCAGAACTGCGATGCCTGCCACATGGAAACCGGTGATGAGTACATGCCGAGCCTGAGCGATTCCTACCATCAGCAGTGCATTGGATGCCATCAGGATTTCGGTGCGGGACCCACAACGGAAAACTGCAATGATTGTCACGGAGCCCGCAAACGCGCAGATGCTTATCACGACCAGTGCACCGGCTGCCATGAAGACGCCGGGCAGGGGCCGCTCAGAGACGACTGTACGGGCTGTCATGCCTACTAGGACAAAGCGGGCACGGCAAAAACGATCGGCTCATTACAATAAGTCCAACCAAGCAAAGGTAGATCCATGATCAAGCGCTCATTTATCGGAATTTCAGCACCCCGGCTGACCTACGAGGTTATCGAAGAGGCGCCTGCCGAGCCCATGACTGTCAGGCCTGCAAAACGGATCACCCTTTTGATGGATGCGCCCATGGAAAAAACCAGCGGCGTTTTGCTCAAATCCGGTGACGCCGTACAGCAGGGTCAGCGGCTGCAATTGTTTGAAAACAATCCCGTACCCTGCGCCATTAGTCCCGTAGCCGGCAAAATCGAATCCGTGGAGCCGTTTTTGGGGATTATGGAAAGACAGATGACCGCAGTGGTCATTGCCTTGGAGGGATCGGGGGATTATGGCCGGGATACCGGGTTCAAAGAGGTTTCCAAATCCGCAGGCCTTTCCGAGGCAAACCGGTTTCTCAGGGATATTCCCGGCAGGCCGGACTTCGCCGTTTTCAACCAGTCTGACAGACCGGTTAAAACCATTGCGGTTATGGGTACAGAGCAGGACCTGACGGCAGTTACCCAGCAATATGTGATCGGAACCAACATTGCCGGGGTTAAAAGCGGAATTGATGCATTGAGAAAGCTTACCGGCATCCAGAATATCCAGCTTGTGGTCTACCCGCACATGGTGCAGGTGGCCGGTTCCTCCGGCGCCGGAATCAAAACAGTGGATTTGCAGTACCCGGCCGGCAGCACGGACATGATCCGTATGGCCCTGGAAGCAAAGCAGGAAAGGAACACCGAGGTGGCCTTTTTTACGGCAGAGGCTGCGGTTGCGGTGGGTGCGGCCCTTCAGACCGGGGAATTGCCGGTGGACAAACTGCTTACCGTTATAAGAAAGGACGGTTCACGACAGTTGATCAAGGCTCCGGTCGGGACCCATGTTTCCGACATTCTTGAGGCCGTCCGCCAGAGCGTGGAGGCCGGGGACCGGGTGGTTCTCGGCGGTCCCATGACCGGTCATGCGGTTTTTTCCCTGGAGCAGCCGATCACGCCGGACACTGACATCCTTATGATTCAGGATCATTCCGAGGTTCCGGAATTTTCCGATATTCCCTGCACCAACTGCGGCAGCTGCGTCAGGGTATGTCCGGTCAATATTCCGGTCAACGAACTGGTCCGGTATCTGGATGCCGGTGAATATGAGCAGGCCGCGGAAAACGCCAGCCTGTTTGCCTGTATAGAATGCGGTTTATGCGCTTATGTGTGCGAATCCCAGATACCCATACTACAGTTTATTGCACTGGCCAAACATGCGGTGCAACGCCTGAAAGCAGCGGAGGAAGAGAATGCCTGATCCAAAGAAGCTGACTGTTTCCTATGCCCCGTTCTGGCATGACGGCAGCAGAATAAGCACCAAGCAGTATCATATCATGGCCGCAACCCTGTTGGCCGTGATCGCCGGTTTGCTTCGTTACGGGATGCCCGCCCTAGGGGTTTTGACCTTGTCGGTGGGTTCGGCCATGGCCTGGGAATACCTCATGAACCGGGTCACGCGCAGGCCGGTTTCCATCGGGGACGGAAACGCAGCCCTGATCGGCCTTCTTTTCGGGATGCTGTTGCCGGCCGTGATTCCATGGTGGGTTGTGATTACCGGTACCTTTGTGGGCGTGGTGATCGGCAAACAGATCTATGGGGGCCTTGGTGGCAATCCCTTTAATCCTGTGGTCGTGGCTTATGCCATCCTGATGATTTCCTGGCCTATTTATTTAGATTTCAATGCCGCCCTGGTGGATTATTCCTTTGACTTTCCCGCTGCCTATCCCCTTGTGCTCATGAAAGCCTATGGTCCCGCCGGGGTTGAGGCCTTTTCTCTGACCGACCTGCTTCTCGGGCGGCAAACCGGGGGAATTGGTGCTACTTTCGGTCTCGGTCTTCTTATTGGCGGAATCTATCTGATGATCCGGGGCTTTATCCGCTGGGAGATAGCGGTTTCTTTTCTTGCGGGTGTTTTGGTTTCAGCGCTTTGCTTTAATCTTTACAACCCGGAGGTTTATGCCGGACCCGGGGTCCACCTGCTCACCGGTTTTACCTTGATGGGCGCATTTTTTCTGGCCACAGAGGATTCCTCCTCACCGGTTCATTTTATCCCCATGCTGATTTATGGGGGCCTTGGCGGTGTGCTCACCGTGCTGATCCGAAATGAGGGGGCCCATGTTGACGGGGTCATATACGCAATTTTGATCATCAATCTGGTTCATCCGCTTATTGATAAAATCAGACCCAAAGCCACGGGAAGGGTTATGCATCATGCGTGAAATGGTTAAAATGGTGGTTGTGCTGGTCGTGTTAAGCAGCATTTCGGGCGGACTGCTCGGGGCCTTGAAAACGACGACCGAGGAGCGCATCGACAATCAGGTTTTGAAATTTGTTCAAGGTCCGGCCATTGAAGATATCCTCAAGGACGCCGGCAATGATCCGGTGTCGGACCGTTTTTCACTGACCGTGGGCGACGAGGAAAAAAATTTCTTTGTGGGCATTTATGACGGCAATCCCAGGGCCGTGGCATTTGAGACTTCAGCCGGCGGGTATGGCGGGGATATGGGGGTGATGGTTGCTGTTGACGTGGAAACCGATGAAATTATGGGTATCAGCGTGACAACGCACAATGAAACCCCCGGCATCGGGGCGACCATCGAGACAAACGAGGACTTCAAGAAGGAATTCAGCGGCAAGCCCATCATCGGGGATCACAAGGTCAAAGATGACGGGGGCGAGATTACGGCCATGTCCGGTGCAACGGTTACCTCTCGGGCGGCTTGCAAGGCGGTGACCAGGGCCGGTGACATATACGAGCAGGTCAAATCCCAAATCAGAGACCAGGTGAAAAACTTTACCGGCTAGGAGCGAATAGATCATGGCGAAAACCATCGGGCAGGAATTTGTAAAGGGTTTGTGGGAGGAAATCCCGCCGTTTCGGCTGGTGCTCGGTCTGTGTCCCACACTGGCGGTGACCAAATCAGTTGAAAACGGTATCGGTATGGGAGTGGCAACCACGTTCGTGCTGGTGTGCGCCAACATGCTGGTCTCCATTTTAAGCGGCGTGATTCCCTCAAAGATTCGGATTGCCTGTTTTATCATTATCATTGCCACGTTTGTGACAGTGGTGGAATTGATGATGCAGGCCTATGCGTATCAGCTGTTTCTAAACCTCGGGATTTTTATCCCCCTCATTGTGGTCAACTGTATCGTTCTGGGGCGGTCCGAGGCGTTTGCCTCCAAAAACGGACTTGTTCCTTCTCTTGCAGACGGTCTTGGCATCGGGCTTGGATTTACCCTTTCTTTGACCGTGATCAGTGCTGTCCGGGAAGGCCTTGGCACAGGCGAATTGATGGGCACCCAGGTGTTTCCGTCATCCTTTGAGCCCTTTGCCTTTATGGTGGAGGCGCCGGGCGCATTTATTTGCCTGGGCTTGTTGTTGTGCATTATGAATATCATAGGCAAGAAATAAAGGTTCGTCCGGGTCCATCCGGAAGGGGCTTATTGGGAAGATCGATTGAACACAGCTATGCCGGCCGGGATTCAAAATCCGGGCGGCAGCCGGGCACGGGAGAAGCATTATGGGCGATTATACAGTCCTGATTATCAGCAGCATCCTTATCAACAACATCGTTTTGGCGCAATATCTGGGGATCTGCCCTTTTATCGGCACTTCCAAGAAAATGGAAACCGCCACAGGCATGGCCGGCGCAGTGGTTTTTGTTATGACCCTGGCCGCCATTATTACCTGGACCATTGATACGTATTTCCTCAAAACCCTGGAAATTGAATTTCTGCGCACCATTGCCTTTATCCTGGTGATCGCGTCCCTGGTCCAGTTTGTGGAGATGTTTCTCAAAAAAAGCATTCCCGCCCTGTATGCCGGCCTGGGGATCTTTCTGCCGCTGATCACTACCAATTGCGCGGTAATGGGTGTTTGTCTGATCAATATCAAGGAAGAGTACAACTTTCTCCAGGCACTGACCTCGTCAATTTCCTATGCAATTGGTTTTGGCCTTGCGCTTGTTCTGTTTGCCGGTGTACGTGAGCGGGTGATTCTCGGCCGGGTACCCAGGGCCCTGCAGGATACCTCCATCGGGCTTGTGACCGCGGGGATGCTGGCGCTGGCCTTTATCGGGTTCCGGGGGCTGGTATAGGAAAAACGCGGCTGCCTGTATTGATCAATCAAATTCCGGAAACGAATCAAAGGGGATTGCAGTGATAGAAGCAATACTTTTTACATTGGGCCTTGGCGGCGTCTGTGGGGTGGCCCTTAGTGTGGCCTCCAAGGTGTTTTATGTGTATGAAGATCCGCGGATCGCCAAGGTAGAGGGCCTTCTTGCCGGCGCCAACTGCGGCGGATGCGGGTATGCGGGATGTTCGTCTGCAGCCGTGGCGGTGGTCAACGGAGAAGCCCCGCCAAACGTCTGTATTCTCGTCGGGCCGGAAAATGTTTCCGCCATTGCCGCCATTATGGGATCAGAAGCGGGCACGGCCGAACCCTTGAAATCCTATAACAACTGCCAGGGTGGACACCGGGCCACGGATCGTTTTGTTTACCAGGGGCTGAACCAATGCAGTGCGGTCAGTGCCCTTTACGGGGGCAAGAGAGACTGCCAGATCGGATGCCTGGGCTTTGGTGATTGCGTCAATGCCTGCAAATTTGACGCGCTCTGCATCGGTCCCAATGGTTATCCCATCGTGGATAAGGACAAATGCGTGGGATGCGGGGCCTGTGAACGGGTCTGCCCAAAGTCCATTATTGAAGTGCGGACCATGTCCCAGCGACTGCTTCATCTCAACACCGAGGATGACGCGCTGGCTCCCTGCCAGCAGACCTGCCCGGCAGAAATTGACATTCCCAGATATGTCACGCATATTCGGGAAGGCGAATATGACTCTGCGGTGGATACCATCCGGGAGCGCAATCCTCTGCTGCTGGCCTGCGGCCGGGTTTGCCCGCATCCCTGTGAGGAATACTGCAGACGTTCCATCGAAGACGAAGAATCCGTGTCCATCAACCAACTCAAGCGCTTTGCCGCGGACATGGAAATGAATTCCGGCAAACGTCTTCCCATATCCAAGGCTCCGGATACGGGCAAGCGGGTGGCTGTTGTGGGCGGGGGGCCGGCGGGTTTGAGCTGTGCCTATTTTCTCCGCCGGGTGGGTCACAGCGTGACCATATTCGAAGCCATGCCCAAACTCGGCGGTATGCTTCGCTATGGCATCCCGGAATACCGCCTGCCCAAGGCGGTCCTGGACTGGGAGATCGAGGGGATTTTAAATCTTGGCATTGACCATCATACAAACGTGAAAATGGGCCTGGATTTTGACCTGGGTTCCCTTGTTGGCGGCGGTTTTGACGCCATTTTCATGGGTGTGGGCGCATGGAAGGACTACAAGCTTAAAATACCCGGAGAAAATTTAACGGGTTGTTTCACGGGCATTAACTTTTTGTCCAGCATCGGCAACCAGGAAAAGGTGGATATCGGAAAACGGGCCGCAGTCATTGGCGGCGGCAATACGGCCATTGACTGCGTGCGGACCCTGATCCGCATGGGCGTTGAAAAAGTCTATCTGGTCTACCGCCGAACCCGGAAGGAAATGCCGGCCAATGACGTTGAAATTGTGGCCGCGGAACACGAGGGAGTGGAATTTGTTTTTCTTGCCGCACCCAATAAGGTGATCGAGGATGAAAACGGCAGTGTTGCAGGCCTGGAATACCTTCAGATGGAACTTGGCGAACCGGATGCAAGCGGCCGCAGACGCCCGGTGCCGGTTGAAGGCTCTGAGACCGTGCTTGATGTGGATACCATTATCACCGCCATCGGCCAGTCTCCGGATACGGCATTCCGAACGCCCGGCACTCGCATGGAGGAGCTCAACCTCACCCGGTGGGATACCATTGATGTGAATCCCGATACCTGCCAGTCCAATGTGCCTTATATTTTTGCCGCAGGCGACGGGGCCACGGGCCCGGCGCTCGTGGTGGACGCCATTGGCGGGGGCCGAAGGGCGGCCAGAGGCATTGATCTGTTTTTAAAGGGAAAGCCGGTAACCGCCCAGGATCGCGCCCTTCTGTCCCAGCGGCACATTCCGGAATCAATCTTTACATCCGTGCCAGGGGTGGGCAAAACCAAGAGAAAACCAATGCCGGAGCTGCCGGTCCAGGAACGCATTCACAGCTTTATTGAGGCAGATCTTGTCCTGGCAGAACCGGATGCCCTGGAAGAAGCCGGTCGGTGTTTAAACTGTTGCCGTTTGTGTTATGACCCTGATAACTCAATCAATGCGGCATGATCTGACTGCTTTTCAATTTTATCTTAAACAAAAGCCGTTGGCTGGATGATTGTTTCCGCAACGGCTTTTTTGCGTTCTCCGGGCGCTGTCTGATCCGGTTTACAAAATCCTGAAACCTTGTTAATGAAATAATACAGCCTTATCCGATGAGGGGGCTGAATAGCTAGTGCCTGAACGAAAACCAGGTTTTCGTTCAGGAAAACCGAAATCCGAAGCTCGAAATCCGAAACAATGACCAAAAGCCTAAATGCATCAATGACAGAAACATCCTGTTTTAAGCTGTTGGTTTTTATCATTTGAACATTCGATATTCGTATTTGTTTCGGATTTCGGATTTCGATATTCGGGTTTAGCTGAACAGGGTTTTCGTTCAGCCACTAGCTACGCATACTTTGTCACGGGCATTGAGAAAAGGAGGAGATATGGCAGTCGATGTTGCCCAGCAAAGAAGGGACATGGAAGCCCGGCTGCGTGCCCTTGTCCGCGAAGCCGAGGAAATGGATGCCAAAATTCGGGCCTATCTTGCTGACCGGGACAACAAGCCGCATCCCCGCCATCAGGAATTCATTGAAAGAATACAAAATATGCGCATTGATCCGGAAATTTCCAATCGGTATCTGGAAACCCTCCTGGATAATCTGCAATGGAAAGTGTACCATTTAAGCCGTGCCTGGGGGCAATTATGGGATAATGCCGAGGCCGCGCGCAAGCGCCAGTCCGGGCATTTTCGGCCGACAGAGGGCAAAGGATCTGAAAACAACCGTCAGGACAGGACCGCGAATGACAAAAGACGTATCTATTCTGTGGACCGGCTCTGGGAGATTCAGCAGGAAAAGCTTGAAAGTTTGGGAGAAAATCCGGATTCGGAAAATCGTGAAGCCTTTGGGCAGCGCATCAAGCAGCGCTATGGGCAATTGGCTTCGGAGAAGAAACCCGATGAAGAGATCGTGATGACGTTTGACAAGCAAAGCCGGCGCTGTACCCTGGCTGTTAAAAAGTATTCAAAGGCACCCGATGGATAAGGTCATTTGCCGCTGTCAGCCACTGATGTCTTTTTCCATGGCTTTTTGCAGCCGGAGCATATCATCGGGTAGGGGAGCGGTCATGCGCAAAATCCGGCCGCTTTGAGGGTGGTTCAAAACAATGTGTCTGGCATGAAGCATCTGGCGAAAGCTTTGATGGTAGATTCTTTTCAGGTCCGGGAAACTGCGGCAAGCCTTTCCGGCGCGGCGGCAGCCGTATACGGCATCGCCAATTACCGGATGGCCGATTGCTGCAAGGTGCACACGGATTTGGTGGGTGCGGCCGGTCCGGATTTGGCATTCAAGTCTGGACGCTCCTGCAAATCGCTGCACAACAAGCCAGCGGGTTTCCGCATGCCTGGAGGGCAGGTCCGGGTTTTGGGCCGCAGCCATTTTTTTTCGGTCCCCGGGGTGCCGGAAAACGGGCAGAGTGATCCGCCCGCAGTCCTTTTCAGGGTTTCCGAGCACAAACGCATTATAGGTTTTTTCTACAGTCCGTTGTTGAAACTGGCGGGTCAATGACGTCCATGCCGCCTGGGTGCGAGCAGCCACCAGGATACCCGAAGTGTCTTTGTCCAGCCTGTGGACAATGCCGGGCCGGGAAGGTTCGGAGCCGATGTTTTGGATTTCCGGGAAATGAAATGCCAGCCCGTGGGCAATGGTGCCGGTGAGGTTGCCGGCAGCCGGGTGCACGACCATGCCGGGTGGTTTATTGATCACAACGATATGAGTATCAACATAGAGCAGATCCAGGGCAAGGGGTTCGGGGGTGATGGGCCGGCCGGCAATGGCGGAAATCGATTCAGGTACCCGGGGCGGCACGGAAACAATATCCCCGGCATTTACCCGGTATCCCGGTTTTTTGACGGCGCCACCGACAAGGACCTGCTGCTTTTTGATCCAGTTTGCCGCAGTGTTTCTGGAGCATCCGGGAACCATGGATGTCACGAACTGGTCCAGGCGCAATCCGGCCTGATCAGCGCCGGCAACAAGGGTGACGTGTGGCCCATCAGAACGGGTCATTCAGCCGGTTTGCTGCCGTTTCCGTTATTGTCAAAAAGCGATTCGATCTCAGTCCAGACCTGGCTTTCCTCCTGATTTTTGGCGGTGCAGATTTCCCGCATCAGAAGGGTTCTGGCCGTATCCAGCAGTTTGCGCTCCCCGAATGATAAATCCTTGGAAAGTTTGAGCATGTAAAGGTCCCGGAACACGGCGGCCACATCAAAAGGCGAGCCGGTTTTCAGCTTATCCATGTATTCCTTGTACCGGCGGTTCCATGTCTGGTTGTCCTGCAAATCGTCTTTTTTCTCCGTAAGCACGGCGTAAATATCCGGGATTTGATTTTTGTCCATAACTGTTCGCAGGCCCACCGAATCCACGTTGCTGGTGGGAATCATGATCACCATTCCGTTGTCAATGATTTTCATGATATAGAAATCATGGGTGTCGCCGTTGATAACCCGGCTTTCAATGGATTCAATGCGCCCGACGCCGTGGGCCGGATAGACGGCCAGGTCACCGACTTCAAATTGCTTGCTCAGGTCTTTTTGGGATTGTGCTTTTTCAGCCATAGTTTTCACCAAGGGTTATGCAAAGTTTATTCCTAAAGAATCACATGTATCATTTTTTGGGGGGTGAATCAACAAAAAAAGGCCGGTGAATTTCACCGGCCCTTTTTGGCTTTGTTATGTAACAGATGCGGTGCTTACAGCAGGAACGGCACCATGAGCAGGGCAACCACGTTGAGAATCTTGATCATCGGGTTGACCGCAGGGCCGGCTGTATCCTTGTACGGGTCGCCGACGGTGTCGCCGGTAACCGCGGCTTTGTGGGCATCGCTGCCCTTGCCGCCAAAGTAACCGTCCTCAATGTATTTTTTGGCATTGTCCCAGGCCGCACCACCGGTGGTCATGGAGATAGCCACAAACAGACCGGTGACGATGCTGCCGATCAGCAGTCCGCCAAGGGCGATTTTGCCGAGAAACAGGCCGACCAGCAAAGGAGCGACCACAGGCAGCAGGGCGGGAAGCAGCATTTCCTTGAGCGCAAACTTGGTGACAATATCCACGCATGCACCATAGTCAGGTTTAGAGGTTCCTTCCATGATGCCCGGAATTTCCCGGAATTGCCGGCGGACTTCATCCACAACTGCACTGCCTGCCCGGCCAACCGCGTTCATGGCAATGGAGGCAAACAGGAAGGGCAGCAGACCGCCGATAAACAGACCGATAATCACGTTAACGTCGCTGAGGCCGAAATTCAGGGCTGCAGCGGCTTCCTCGGTTCCGGCTTGGAGAACGAATTCCTGGGTATAGCAGGAAAACAGCACCAGTGCGGCCAGACCGGCGGAACCAATGGCATAGCCCTTGGTCACGGCTTTTGTGGTGTTGCCAACCGCATCCAGGGGATCGGTGACGGCGCGGACACTGTCATCAAGGTCCGCCATTTCGGCGATGCCGCCGGCATTGTCCGTAATGGGGCCGTAAGCGTCAATGGCAATGACCATACCGGTCATCGACAGCATGGCAACGGCGGCAATGGCGATACCATAAAGATCAGCAAAGCTGTAAGCAACGCCGATGCCCACGCAGATGGCCAGCACGGGAGCGGCAGTGGCCTGCATGCTGATGGCCAGGCCGGCAATGATGTTGGTGGCATGGCCGGTGGTGGAGGCTTCGGCAATGGCTTTGACCGGGCCGTAAATGCCGGTATAATACTCGGTGATAATAACGATGACAACTGTGAGCACAAGACCCACCAGGGATGCGTAAAACAGGTTGATCCCCGGAATGCCGCCGATTGTGTCAACCATGTTGACGGTAAAAATGTAAAATGCGATGGCGGCCAGGATGGCTGCGCCAAACATTCCCTTGTACAGGGCGCCCATGATGTATTCATTTTTGCCCAGGCGCACAAAAAGGGTGGCAATAATGGAGGCGACAATGGAGATGGCGCCGAGAATCATGGGGTAATGAACAGCCATTGGCTCTTCGGGGAAAAACAGGTGGCCCAGCAGCATGGCTGCCACAACAGTGACCGCATAGGTTTCAAAAAGGTCAGCGGCCATGCCGGCGCAGTCGCCGACATTGTCGCCCACATTATCGGCGATGGTTGCCGGGTTTCTCGGGTCGTCTTCGGGAATGCCGGCTTCGACCTTGCCCACCAGGTCCGCACCCACGTCAGCACCCTTGGTAAAGATGCCGCCGCCGAGACGGGCAAAGATGGAAATCAGACTGCCGCCAAAACCCAGTGCCACCAGGGGCACCACGTCTTCGACAATTGTGTAAAAGCCGGCGATGGCGGTCAGGGCAAGACCGGCAACCAGCATACCTGTCACGGAACCGCCGCGAAAGGCCATTTTCAGGCCAGCAGAAAGACCGCTCTTGGCGGCTTCAGCCGTGCGGATATTGGCCAGAACCGATACCCGCATGCCGATGTAACCGGCCAGGTAAGAGGCCACGGCGCCCACGGCAAAACCCACCGCAGTGGTGGTGCCAAGACTGAAAAAGATAATGATAAAAATCGCGATGCCCACGATCACAATGGTCTTGAGCTGACGGTTCAGGTAGGCGATTGCGCCTTCCTGAATGGCATTGGCGATTTCCACCATTTTTTCCGTCCCGGTGGGAGCGGTTTTGATCATGCCGGCCACAACCAGGGAATAAATGATTCCGAGTGCACCAATGAGTGTACAAGTTAGCGGAATGTTTTCCATAATAACTTCCATGCCTACCTCCCTAAAATTTTAGGTTAAAAAAATTAGACACCTAGAGAACCTGCTTTTGATTGAAACGATTCATTGCAACCGGCAATCCCTCATCGATCATTGTTAGCACGGCAAGGCCTGCGCTTTCAATCACAGGGCCGAAAAAACGTTGTTCTTCGGCAGTGAATTTGCCCAGCACCCAGCCCGTGACATCCATCGGCGCAGCAGGTCGTCCGATGCCGATTCGAAGCCTTGGAAAACCTCCTGACGAAAAGGCTTCCATGATCGATTTAATGCCGTTGTGCCCTCCGTGACCTCCTTTCTCTTTGAATTTTATTTGTCCTTTTTCTATATCCAGATCATCATGTATGACCAGCATCTGCCCGGTCTTTATGCCGAAATAATCTGCAAGCCGGCGAAGCGGCGGTCCGCTTCGGTTCATGTAATCCAGGGGCTGGGCGAAAATGACTTTCCGGCTGCCGCAAAGGCCGCGGCCAAAGCGGGCCCTGAATCTTGTCTGATCCATGGCCACGCCGCATTTTTCGGATGCATTTTCAACGGCCCGGAAACCAATGTTATGCCGGGTACGGGCATAGAGGCGACCCGGGTTGCCCAGACCGGCAATCAGCCAGGGTTCGGCCTGCACAGTTATTCTTCGGCCTCGTCCCCGGATTCGGTTTCTTCTCCTTCATCCGCTGCGCCCTCTGCGCCTTCTTCCAGGCCTTCTTCTTCCAGGACCTCTTCTTCGGGTTCCTCCATCTTCGGGCTGACTACGGTCAGGATCGTGAAATCGACTTCATAGGGAATTTCCACGTTTTCCGGCAGCGGTACCTCGCTGACATGAACCGAGTCTCCCATTTCAAGCGGGGTAATATCGATTTCAATCTGTTCCGGAATATTGGCCGGCAGGCAGTAGACTTCCAACTCCCGGCGGATGATCTGCAGAATGCCGCCTTCCTCCACGCCGTTGGACGTGCCCGTGGTGGTCACCGGCACCATCACAGAAATTTTCTGGTCCATCTTGATTTCATAAAAATCAATGTGCAGGTAATGATCCTTGACCGGGTCGCGCTGGAATTCCTTGATCATGACAGTTTGACGACGGTTTCCGCTGTTTTCAACAGCCAGGTTGATCAGGCCCCGGGTGAACTGGGGGTTGTTAAACATCCGTTCCAGTTCCTGGATGCTGACCGACAGGGGCCGGCTTTCAATGTCGGCCCCGTAGAGCACCGCCGGGATGCGACCGGCGCGCCGCAGACTCCGGGCTGCGCCCTTGCCTGTTTCCTGACGGGGTTGAGCGTTTAGCTTGATGATATCCAAAATGTATCCTCCAAATAAATGTCTTATGCAGCATATTTGATCAGACGAACAAAGATGTCACGGAATCGCCGGTGTGGCTGCGGTAAATGGCCTCGCCAAACAATTCGGCAATACTGAGCACGGTGATCTTGTCGCATGTTTTGGGTTTTCCCGACAGCGGGATTGTGTCTGTGATCACCATGGATTTTAAACTTGAGGCATTGATCCGGTCGATCGCCGGCCCGGAGAGCACTGCATGCGTGCAGCAGGCATGAACTTCTTTGGCGCCGTTGGCCGAAATTGCGTTGGCCGCCTCGGTCAGGGTGCCGGCAGTATCGGCCATGTCGTCGAGAATTAGGGCCTTTTTGCCTTCCACGTTTCCGATGACCGCCATGGCCTTGGCCTGGTTGGGGGCGGAACGTCGCTTATCAATGATGGCAAGGCCCGCGTTTAATCGCTTGGCAAATGCCCTTGCCCGTTCCACGCCGCCGGCATCCGGTGAGACGATCACCAGGTCTTCGGAAAATCGCCTGCGCATGTGGTTGATCAGCACAGGGGCGGCAAACAAATTGTCCACGGGAATGTCAAAAAAGCCCTGGATCTGGCCGGCATGCAGATCCATGGTGATCACCCGGTTGGCTCCGGCCCGGGTCAGCAGGTCCGCCACCAGTTTGGCGCTGATGGGCACCCTGGGGGCCACTTTTTTATCCTGGCGGGCATAGCCGAAATAAGGGATCACCGCTGTGATCCGCCTGGCAGAGGAGCGCTTGAACGCGTCGATCATCAGCAAAAGTTCCACCAAATGATCATTGACCGGGCAACAGGTGGACTGCATGACAAACACGTCCTTTGCCCGGACATTGTCATCGATTTCGATCTGCACTTCACCGTCGCTGAAGCGCTTTACCTTGGCATTGCCCAGGGGCTGGTTCAAATAACTGCAGACAGATTCTGCCAGCTGCGGATTGGATAAGCCGGAAAAAATGATATATCCGTTGTTCTCCACGTTGCCTTCCCCTTTCCCGGGGTTGAAAATTCCTCGTGAAACTGTTTTTGAAATGGCTGGGGCGGGAGGATTCGAACCTCCGAATGCAGGAACCAAAATCCTGTGTCTTACCGCTTGACTACGCCCCAGCAACCGGTGGTTTGCTTTTTTCGCCCCGCAGGATCAATGTCAGCGCAGCAGGCTGGTTTCAAACACCTGCCATGTGCCCTGCCGGGCGGATAACCGATCAAAAGCCTGCCGGGCCTTTTCGGCATCTGAAAAAAGGCCGAAAACCGAAGATCCGCTGCCGCTCATCAACGCCTTTAACGCCCCGCAATCCATCAGGGCCTGTTTGGCATGGCGTATTTCCGGGCAGAGTTGCATGGCCGGCGGTTCAAGCGCATTGTAAAGCCGCCTTGCGAAATCGGCTTCCGAGCCTGATTTGAAAGTAAATTTTGTATGTATTTTTTTGTTTTTTGTCAATGCCAAATTCAACTTTTTATAGACTTCGGTAGTGGATACGGGGCATCCGGGATAGATCAGCACCAGGTTGAATCGGGGCAGGCCGGAAAGGGGGGAAAGTTTTTCGCCAATGCCGGCGGCAATGGCCGGTTGGCCGTATATGAAAAAGGGTACATCCGCGCCAAGTCTGAGCCCAAGCATCATGAGCCTGTCGGCGGGGAGGGGATTTTCAAACAAGCGGTTCAGCCCGGTCAGAACGGCTGCCGCATCGCTGCTGCCACCGCCCAGGCCGGCACCCACTGGGATGTGTTTGTCAATGGAAACCACCGTTTTGGCAGCAAAGCCGGTTTCTGCAAAAAAGGAGGCGGCCGCTGCCCAGGCCAGGTTGGCCCGGCCCAAAGGCACAAGCGGATGGGGGCATGTAACCGTGATGTCTCCGGAAGTGGCTGCGGGATCACATGACAAACGGACGGTATCATGAATCCCGATGGGGCACATCAGGGATTGGAGTTCATGATAGCCGTCCGTTCGTTTGCCAAGGACATCCAGGAACAAATTGATTTTTGCCGGAGCCTGGATTTCCACGGGACAAAATTATTTGGTCAGCTTGATAACGGTAATGCCCTGCCTGGGCCGCAGCACGTAAAAAGACAGGGTTTGCCCGGATTCCACATCCTGAATCATTTTTTTAAAGTCAGTCACTGAACCGATTTTTTCATGATTGATTTCACGGATGATATCGCCTTTTTGAAATCCGGCTTCGGCCGCCTTGCTGTCCCGGGCCACCTGGGTAACGATAACACCCCGGACTTCTTCAAGGTTTAATTGCCGGGCCATTTCCTGGTTCAAATCCGTGACATCAAGGCCCAGTTCCGCTTCCTGCGTGCTTCCGGGAGCTTGGCCCCGGCCGCGGTCAGCGAGTTTTTCTTCTTCCCGCTTGGCGATTTCAACGTCAATTGTCCGGGTTTTGCCTTCCCGGATGAGCTTGATTTTTGCCTTTTGTCCGGGTTTGATCGCGGCAATGCGCCGGGAAAGTTCCCTGGGCGAGTCTACGGGCTTGCCGTTGACTTCAGTGATGATATCATTTGGTTTGATACCGGCCTTGTCCGCCGGATCGCCATCAAATACCTGGCTGATCATCACGCCCTGGCTGACATCATAATATTGCTTCAATTCGTCATTGAGCTCCTGGATGGCCACGCCAAGCCATCCCCGGGTCACTTCACCGCTTTCTTTGAGCTCGGTGATGATATCTTTGGCAAGGCCTGAGGGAATGGCAAAACCGATTCCCTTGCCCCCGGCCACAATGGCGGTGTTAATGCCGATGACCTCGCCGTTCATGTTCAGTAGCGGCCCGCCGCTGTTGCCCGGGTTAATGGATGCGTCTGTCTGGATGAAATCGTCATAAGGGCCGGCCCCGATGACCCTTCCCTTGGCGCTGACAATACCGGCTGTCACCGTGTGCTCCAGGCCGAAGGGATTGCCGATGGCCACCACCCACTGGCCGATTTTCATGTCCCTGGAATCGCCCAGCTCCAGGGCGGGCAGTTTTTCATCCGCCTCGATTTTGATCAGGGCGAGATCCGTGTTGGGGTCAGTGCCGATGATCTCAGCGTCATACTCGTTTCCGTTTTTGAGCTTTACCTGGATCTGGTCGGCGTTTTCGATCACGTGATTGTTGGTGACAATGTGACCCTCCCTGTCCAGGACAAAACCGGAACCCAAGCTTCTTTGCTTGAATTCCCGCGGGTCCTGCTGGTCGAAGAAACGATCGAAAAATTCATCAAACGGACCGCCCTGTGGGGGCCCTTGGGGCCCGAAGAAATGCTTGAACACCTGGCCGCCGTTATCAACGGTTTTCACGGTACGGATGTTGACCACCGACGGGCCCGCCTCTTCTGCCAGCTGGGTGAAACTGGCAGGCACCATGGTTTGCTGTTCCTGCTGGGAGCCGGCAGCAGAGGTGGCGTGAGGCCGGGGCATCAGAAAAAACCCGGCAGCCGTCAAAGCGGTCACGGTTATGATTACAGTCAGCCATCCGGTCGGTTTCAGTTGCAGTCCCATACTCGCCTTGCCTCCTTGTTAACGTGCTTGCGGGTTGTCGGTATTTCCGGCAACCAGCTATTCACCCCCGGTTTCTTTTACATATAATAAACGTAATTCATACAAGACGTTTGTCAATAACCGCTTTTCCTCGTCTGTGAGGTTGCCCCGGGTTTTTTCCTCCAGCATGGCAATCACGTCAATGGTCTGCTTGGCCACGGGCAGGTTTTTGGCCGTGGCCCCGCTGGTGGGATCCGGGTGCTGACCCAGATGAACCAGGGCCGAGGAATTTAACGACAAAAGAAAGGTAATGAAGTTGATCTCCGGCATGACGGATCCGGAATGCAAATTTGGATCGTTTCCCTTGTCTTGTTGTACCATCTCCGGTTTTCTCCCTTTTGAATTTATAGTTCCATTGTTCTGACCGATATGACTTTGGGCAGGGCCATGAGCGCGTCAACCACGTTTTGCGAAATGGGCGTGTCGGTTCTGAGCAGAATAATATTGTGTTCGCCGCCTTCTTCCAGCCCCACCTGCATCCTGGAGATATTGATCCCGTGATCGCCCAGGGTGGTTCCTATACTGCCGATGGCCCCGGGTTCGTCCAGATTGTGGATCAGGGCGAGGTGTCCTTTGGGGATGATTTCAATGCGGAAATCATCAATGCGGACAATGCGGGGGTCGCTTTTGCCGAAAACCGTTCCGGCCACAGTCAGGGTTTTTTCCGGCCCTGTGATTTTGGTGGTGACCATGTGCAGAAAATCGGTGGTTTCCGGGGAACTGGATTCGGTGATTTTAATGCCGCGCTCCTTGGCAATGTAGTGGGCATTGACAGCATTGACCTCGGCACCCAGCCGGTAGCTCAGCAGCCCCTGGATAAAGGCGGAGGTCACCGGCATCAGGTCATATCCGAAAAAATCGCCGTTGTAGAGGATGTTGATTTCCTTTAACTGTTCGGTCATGAACTGGGCATGGAGCATGCCCATTTTTTCTGCCAGGCGGATAAAGGGTCCGAGCTGCTCCAGGGCCTGGCCGGAAATGGAGGGCACATTGACCGCATTGACCACGTTGTTGTGCTTTAAATATTCCACGATCTGGTTGGCCACGGCCACGGCCACATTGGTCTGGGCTTCAAATGTGGACGCGCCCAGGTGCGGCGTCAGGATCACTTTTTCGGACTGCAGCAGCCGCAGGTCTGCCGGCGGGGGTTCCTGGGCAAACACGTCCAGGGCCGCGCCGGCCACCTTGCCGGATTCAAGCGCTTCATACAGGGCTTCTTCATCCACAATTCCGCCGCGGGCGCAGTTAATGACCATGACCCCGTCCTTCATTTTTGCCAGGGCCTCTGCATTGATCATGTTGGCCGTTTCCTTGTTTTTGGGCACATGAATGGTGATGTAATCGGCCCGGGCGTAAAGCTCATCCAGGCGGACGGATTCAAATCCCTGTTTTTCTATTGTCTCGTCCTGGACCACCGGATCATAGACCAAAACTTTCATTTTCAGACCCCGGGCCCGGTCTGCGACCACGGAACCGATCTTGCCAAATCCGATTACCCCAAGGGTCTTGTTGTAGATTTCCCGGCCCATGAGTTTTTTCTTGTCCCACCGGCCGGTTTTTAGCGAGGCGGTTCCCTGGGCGATATTGCGGCTCAGGGCAAGCATCATGGAAATGGCGTGCTCGGCTGTTGTCACCACGTTGCCGCCCGGGGTGTTCATGACCACCACACCCCTGCGGGTGGCCGCCGGAATGTCCACGTTATCCAGGCCGATGCCGGCCCGGCCCACCACTTTAAGGTTTTCCGCAGCTTCCAGCAAATCATCGGTCACCCGGGTGGCACTTCGGATCACCAGGGCATGATAGGGCTCGATTTCGGCCTTGAGTTCTTCGGGCGAGAGCCCGGTTTTCACATCCACATCCAGCCCGGCTGCCTTCAATATTTCAATTCCGGCTTCACCCAGATTGTCGCTGACAAGTACTTTCATTCACAAACCTCCACAGTCTCCCGTTATGTTTCCATTCAGTTGTCGATTCAATGCAATTTTTTTCTCTGGTTATCTGAAAATGCAGCGGAAATCCAGCGCATTTCCTGATATCCAAAGAACTTTTGACCTAAACCGGGTTAAGCCTTTCCATGCCGGGCCACAGCTGCGGTTATGCCCGGATTTCATTCTGTACCCGGGAAATGGTGCTTTCCACGGTGTTTCGGATTGCATCCAGGCGGTTTTGCGACAGGGCCTCAAAGCGCATGACCAGGGCCGGCTGGGTATTGGATGCGCGCACGAGCCCCCATCCGTCGTCAAATACAATTCTCACCCCGTCAATGTCAATGACCTGATACTGTTCCGCCAAAAGCTGCCGGGCTCGCTCCACCACGTCAAATTTCACCTCATCGCCGCATTCCACACGGATTTCCGGGGTGCTTACGGTTTCCGGGACATCGTTTAACAGATCGTCAATGGTGGCGCCGGTTTCCGAAAGAATCTCGATTAACCGGCATGAGGCATAAACCGCGTCATCAAAACCGAAATATCGGTCGGCAAAAAACATGTGGCCGCTCATTTCCCCGGCCAGCTCAGCTTTTTCCGCCTTCATCTTTTCCTTGATCAGGGAATGGCCGGTTTTCCACATCACGGCCCGGCCCCCGTGGCGTTCAATATCGTCATACATGGTCTTGGAGCACTTGACCTCGGATATGAACGCAGCCCCGGGCTTTCGGGACAAAATCTCCCTGGCAAAAATGATCATGAGCTGATCTCCGTAAATCACCCGGCCGTTTTGGTCCACCACGCCGATGCGGTCGCCGTCTCCGTCATAGCCGATGCCCAGATCCAGGCTTTTGGCCCGCACCAGGGCGATGAGATCGGTCAGATTTTCCATTACAGTGGGATCGGCCTCGTGATTTGGAAACCGGCCGTCCATGTCGCAATAAAGATCATAAACCTTGCATCCCAGGGACTTGAGCAGGGGCACGGCAACAACCCCGGCAGTGCCGTTGCCTGCGTCAATGCCCACCCGCAGCTGTCTTTTGATGCTGACATTGTCCCGGATGTAGTCCTGGTAAGGAGTGATGGCGTCGGCTTCGGTCACATGTCCCTGTCCGGTCTGAAATTCGCCTTTTTCCGCGATTTGCCCGATTTTGCCGATCTCTTTTCCATGCACCGAGTCCGTACCCTTGCAGATCTTAAACCCGTTGTATTCCGGCGGGTTGTGGCTGGCTGTCACCATGATCCCGCCCTGGGTCTGCAGGTGCCAGATGGAAAAATAAAGCACCGGCGTCGGGCAGACCCCGATGTCGATGACATCGCAGCCCGATTCTGTCAGGCCCCGGATCAGGTGGCCGGCCCAGCGCTCCGAGGTCAGCCGGCAGTCCCGGCCCACGCTCAATGTGGTGCATCCGTGGCCGGCCATGTAAGTGCCCATGGCCCGACCCAGCAGGTAAACCTCATGGTCGTTTATATCCTTGTCCGCGATCGCCCGGATGTCGTATTCTCTGAAAATAGCCGGATTCACAGCAGTTTTTCCTCCTGTTTTTTGTGATTTTTGGTGTTGTCTATCCCTTGATTACGGCAATGGGTCGGAGTTTGGCCACTTTTTTGGATATCCCGGAACCGTGCACCACGTTGACCACCTCGGTGACGTCCTTGTAGGCTTCGGGCATTTCCTCTGCCATGGTGCCCCGGCCCGCGGCCCGGACGAAAACGCCCTTTTTCTCCATTTCCTGCTGCAGGGACCGGCCCTTTGCCGCCTTTTTGGCAGCCTTTCGGCTCATGACCCGGCCTGCGCCGTGGCAGGTGGAGCCAAATGTTTCTTCCATTGCCTTTTGGGTGCCAGCCAGCACATAAGAAGCCGTGCCCATGTCCCCGGGGATCAAAATGGGCTGGCCCGTGTCCCGAAAAGCCGGGTCCAGACCGGCATTGCCCGGGCCAAAAGCCCGGGTGGCGCCTTTGCGGTGAACGCAGACTTTTCGTTTTTCCTTGTCAATGACATGGGTTTCAATTTTGGCGATATTGTGGCACACGTCATAGACCATCCGCATTCTCAGATCCCGGGGGCTGATGCCCAGGGTGTGCATCAACACCGTTTCGGCCATGTGCAGCAGGACCTGGCGGTTGGCCCAGGCAAAGTTGGCCGCGCACGCCATTGCCCGGTAATAGGCCTGTCCTTCCGCAGATTGCACCGGCATACAGGCCAGCTGCCGGTCAGGCAGGGCAATGCCGGATTTGTGCACTTTTTTGGTCATCAGCGCAAGAAAGTCGTCGCAGATCTGATGGCCCAGGCCCCGGGAGCCCGTGTGGATCAGCAGGGTCACCTGATTTTCGGCCAGGCCGAATACCCGGGCGGCTGCCGGGTCATAAATGGTGTCCACCACCCCGATTTCCATGAAATGGTTGCCCGAACCCAGGGTGCCAAGCTGGTTTTTGCCCCGGTCCATGGCCCGATCGCTGACATCTCCGGGATCGGCATTTTCCATGCAGCCGCCTTCCTCGGTACGCCCGGTGTCCGTGTCCCGGCCATAGCCTTGGGAGAGGGCCCACGGACTGCCTTTTTTCATGACTTTTTTCAGATCTGCCAAAGACAGCTTCACAGCGCCGGTGGAGCCAACCCCGGAGGGGATGTGTTTTTGCAGGGCAACAACGAGGTCTTCTATGTGCGGCCGGATTTCCTTTTCCTCAAGGCCCAGGGCGGCAAGCCGCACCCCGCAGTTGATGTCATAGCCCACCCCGCCCGGGGAAATTACCCCGAAGTCCATGTCAAAGGCCGCCACCCCGCCGATGGGAAACCCGTATCCCCAGTGGATGTCGGGCATGGCCATGGCCCGGCTCACAATGCCCGGAAGACTGGCCACGTTGACGAGCTGCTTGAAGGTTTCTTCCTTTTTGACCGTTTCCATGATCGCAGCACTGGCATAGATCCGGGCGGGCACGTTCATGCCCCCGGTTCTGGGAATCTCCCATGTGTAGGCGTCTGTTTGTATCAGTTCCATGGCCCTGTTTTCCTATACATCAAAAATCACTTCACCCTGCCAGCCGTTGGATGTCGGCGACAGGTTTGCGTTGTGATAGGTCACTGCCTTGATGTCTGCAAATACCGGGTGCTTTTGCGGATCAAAGGCCCGGACAAAAACGCGGGCCTCCAGCCATGTATCCCGGATTTCGATAATCTTTGCGGACCGGATCAGGCGCTGGCTTGCGGTCCATTCCAGCAGGCAGCCCCGGAGCCAGTTGATGAGCAGGTCGGTCCGGTCAATGCCGTCAACGCAAATGGTTTGCGCATGCGTTTCAGTTATCTGGTTTAAGTCTGTGATCTGTTCAAACAGGGCCCGGCATGCCTCGGCAAACAGATCCGCCAAAGTCGGGGCCCATACCCGGATGCCGGTATCCGCCGTATGATCGATGACCTCGTAGGGCATAAGCGGCCTGCAATCGCTATTGGTGACTTTTCCACACCACAAGGCCGGTGTTTTGCGTATGATAGCCGCCCATGGCATGGAGGCGTTCAATAAACTGAGCCGAGCCGATCATTTCCGTAAGCAGCCGGATTCTTCCGGATTCGGCAAAGGCTTCCGGGATCACCAGTTCATAGGATTCCGTGGCAACCGGAATAAAATCCAGGTCCAGAGCCCGGGCTGCGGCGCGAATGCCCAGACCCGCATCCGCAGCCCGGCCGAGCACGGCCACGGCCACGGCCATGTGGGTGAATTCCTCGTTTTCATATCCGGTGATGGCGGCCGAATCAACGCCTGCACCCCTGAGATGAAAATCGAGCAGCACCCTGGTGCCGGAGCCGGACTGGCGGTTGATAAACACCACATCATTTCTTGCCAGATCGGTGATTGCCGACAGTTTTTTGGGATTGCCGGGTGCCACGATCAGACCCTGCTCCCGTTCTGCAAGGCGCACCAGGCGTACGGGCACATCCGGCAGAAACTTTTTAACATAGGAAATATTGTAGGAGCCGTCATGGGTGTCGAGCAGGTGGGTGCCGGCTAAATGGCACAGCCCCTTTTTCACAGCCATGAGCCCGCCCATGGAGCCCACATGGCTCGATGACAGGCTGTAGCGGCTGCTTTCGGCCCGCAGCAGATCGGCCAGCACGTCTATGGCATTGTCATGGCTGCCCACAGCCACGATGTTGTCCTCAATGGATCTGCGGTCCTTTAAAAGCCTGGCGGAAACGGTATCATTTTCCCGGATACCCTCCTTGTCCGCGTCAATCCGGATGATGCCGTGGGCTTCGGTGATGCTGGTGATGGTGCCAGCGCCCCGGGGCAGGGGAGTGGCCACGATGCTGGCACCCACTTTTCCCAGCTTGACCCGCACAAATTGTTCCATGCCGAGCTTGCCGGCAATTTTGCGGGTGGGCCGCACATGGATGGTTTCGGGCTCGGGTTCGGCCCGGCCCAGCATGGCGCAGATCAGGGGGGCGACAAACTGTTCAAAGGCCATGATGGCAGACACCGGATATCCGGGAATGCCAAAGGCGGGCTTGTGGTTGATCTCCCCGATCACAACGGGTTTTCCGGGCATCATGGCCACTCCGTGGACATGGACCGCTCCCAGCGATTCAATCACCTGCCGGGCAAAATCCTCGCTGCCCGAAGAAGAACCGCCCATGATCAGGATCATGTCCATATTCGGGTCTTGGGCCGCCTCAGAAACCGTTTGGGAGATCTGTCTGAAATTGTCGGCCACGATGTCGTGGCGGATGTATTGCGCCCCCAGTTCTTTTGCCATCTGACCCAGCACATGGGAGTTGGATTCAATGACCCGGCCCGGGGAAAGTTCTTCGGGCATCTGCCGGTGATCCACCAGTTCCGGGCCCGTGGGCAGCAGAAACAGGAACGGTTTGGCCAGAACCGAAACCTCCGTGATCCCGCCGGCCAGCAGGGCGCCGATGCAATAGGAGGTGATGTGGTGGTGGCGGGCAAACAAAAGCTCTGTGGCCACGATGTCTTCTCCCATGCGGCGCACGTGCTGCCAGGGAAAGGCCGGGGCCTCGATTTGAATGCGGTTTTCGTCAATGACCTGGATGTCTTCGATCATGATCACAGCATTGGTGTCTGCGGGCATGATGTGCCCGGTGTTGACAAACACGGCCCGGGTGCCGGTCTCAAGGATTTTGGGATTGGCTTCTGTGGCCCCGAAGGTGGCCTCTGCCTTTACTGCCACGCCGTCCATGGCCGCTGCATGAAAACCCGGAGACGATAGCCGGGCGTAGACCGGTTGGGCAAGGATCCGGCCCGAAGCTTCTGTGACGGCCACGGACTCGCCCTGGTTGCGGGGCCGGAGATCAAAGCGGTCAGACAGCAGATCCCGGGCTTCCCGTAGGGTTTTCATTTTCAGGTAGATATTGCGGGTGCTGCTCATTTTCCCTCTTTTGGATGCCGGCGCAAAAAACAGCGGATTTACCGGAGAAGGGTCACAAAAACGGTTTCGCCTTTTTCCAGCCCCTCGGTGTTCATATCGATTTCAATGAGCCCGTCTGCCTCCACCAGGGTGCGGATCAGGCCTGAAGGTCCAAGAATGGGTTCGGCGTAAAACCGGCCCTGGTCTTCCACGATCCGGGTCCTTACGTAATCGGTGCGGCCCTGCACGGATGACAGGTTGCGCGTGAGCTCGGCCGTGATCCGGTCGTGCTGTCGATAAGATAATGCATTGCCGCTGATGTGTCCAACAAACCGGGCCACGATCCGGTCAAAGACCACCATGGCCGAAGCAATCTGTCCGGGCAGCCCCCAAAGGGCCTTTTGGCCGATTTTTGCCAGGATTGTGGGTTTTCCCGGACGGATGGGAATGCCATGGAACAGGATTTGGGAATCAGGAAGCGATTCAATCACCTCCAGGGTCAGGTCCCGGGTTCCCACGGAACTGCCCCCGGATATCAGGATCATATCGGTTTCCTCAAGGGCCCGGGTGCAGGTGTTGCGCAGGGCATCAAACCGGTCTGCAACAATGCCGTATGTCCGGGCAACACCCCCGGCCTGGGCCACGCATCCGGCAAGGGAGTAGGTGTTGACATCCCGGATTTGCCCGGGTTCCGGGGTTTGGTTGATTTCCGCGAGTTCGTCGCCCGTGGAGATAATGCCGATCACGGGTTTTTTGAAAACCCGGATGGTTTCCATTCCAAGGGCGGCCATCAGGCCCATTTCCTGGGGCCGGATGCGGCTGCCGGGGGCAAGCATTTTCTGCCCGGCGGCCACGTCCTCGTCTGCGGCCACCACATTGGCGCCCGGGGCCACGCTTTTATAGATTTCCAGGGCGGTTTCATCGAGTTTGGCCGTGTGTTCGAGCATGACCACGGCATCTGCGCCTTCGGGCAGCATGCCGCCTGTGGCAATGCCCGCGGCCTGGCCGTGGCCCACGGGGGTTTGCGCGGCCAGGCCCATGTGGACGTTGTCGATGATCTCCAGGTATGCCGGGCTGGATTCAGACGCGCCAAAGGTGGCTGCGGCCCGAACGGCATAGCCGTCCATTGTGGCCCTGGCAAAGCCGGGCAGATGGGTTTGGGCAACAACTTCCTGGGCCAGGATCCGGCCGCAGGTCTCGGCTATGGGCAGTTTTTCCGTGCCCACGGGGACGAATTCAAAAATGCGGTCAAAAACCTGTTTAACCGGCGTAGCGGTAAAAAATTCCTTGGTCATGGCATTGGGTCCGGCAAAGGTGACAAATGATTAAAAAAGATCGGCAATGGCCGGCTGGTCCAGGACTTCCCGGTGGATCTGTCCCCGTGCGACCCGGACCACAGGACCGCTCATATGGATATGATAATGATCGTCCATGCGGATCTGCAATTGTCCGCCGGGCATGTGAACCGTGATCTCGGCATCACACAATCCCAGCCGGCGGGCCACGGCCGCGGCCGCCGAAGCGCTGGAGCCCGAGGCCAGGGTGTAGCCCGCGCCCCGCTCCCAGATTTCAATGGCCAGGCTGGCGCGGTTCAGGATTTTTGCAAACTGGACATTTGTGCGGTTGGGAAACATCTCGTGGTTTTCGATCACCGGTCCCAGCCGGCGGGTTTGTTCCATGGAGATTTCGTCGCTGACAATCACGCAGTGGGGGTTTCCAATGGTGGCGGCGCAAAATCTGAGGCTCTGGCCGCAGATGATCATGGATTCATTGATGACTTCCCGCGGAGCGCCGGTCACCGGAATCTGGGTGCTGGTAAAGCTTACCTGTCCCATTTCCACTGAAATCATGTGTCCGGCGTCACTGACCTGTGCTGTGACCGGCC
>NZ_JAWODO010000124.1:0-9150 GCF_046483245.1 Desulfosalsimonas sp.
AACCCCTGACCTGGCATGCCAAACCGGTTGAAACCGATTTCTACGATCTAAAGGGCGTGGCCGAGGGCCTGCTGGCCGCCCTGGGCATAACAAACGGGACTTTTTCAGCTCTGCCCGCATCGGCCTGCAGCTATACCCTGCCGGGGCAAACCGCCCAGATCCGGTGCAAAGACACTTTCCTTGGCATCATCGGGGAAATCCGGCCCGCTGTTCTGGAAAAATTCGATATCCAACAGCCGGTCTTTGCCCTTGAACTTCACATGGAAGCCCTGGTGCCGATTGTTCCCGAAGATCCCCAATTTGTGCCGGTTCCGAAATTTCCCGCCGTGACCCGGGATATAACGATCATAGTTGACCATGGCGTGGAAGGCAGACAAATCCTTGATCATCTCCGGGAGGCGGAAACCCAATGGCTTGAAGACGTATTTTTGTTTGACGTCTACTCCGGACCGCCCATTGCCGAGGGGCATAAAAGCCTGTCCGTGCGGCTTGTATACCGCTCAACGACCCGGACCCTTGAAGACACCCAGGTCAATGAACTGCACCGGAGCATCACCCAAAGCCTGCTGACGGCCTTTAATGCAGCGCTTCCGGCGTAAACCGGTGCCAACCCGCTAAAACAACCCCCTAACCGGTTGCGGAGGGTTTTTTCGTGGCTTCCCAGGCCCCTATACCCGATAAGCTTTATTACCGGATCAAGGAGGTTACCGAGATCACGGGCCTGGCGGCTTACGTGCTGCGGTTCTGGGAGTCGGAATTTTCCGCCATCCGACCCAGGCGCAGCGAATCCGGCCAGCGGCTTTACCGCAGAAGCGATATTGAGGCCATTCTGGAGATCAAGTATCTGTTGTATGAAAAAAAATTCACAATCGAAGGGGCCCGCAAGCAACTCAAGAAGCAGGGCTCACCCCGATCCCGGAATGCACGGGACTCGCTATTAGAACAAATTCGTGCAGAACTCCGCTCCATCCGGAACATGCTTGACGAATAAATCCCTTCCTCCCCCGCCCTTTGTCCCCGGCCGGACTGAAAACCGTGCCGGTTTTGGACACAAAACCGTTTTTCACCAATTCTCCGACGGTTGGACCTGCTTTTGATTGATTTTTCATATTGACAATTTTTATTTTATTGCTTACTGTTGCCAGGTATATTTTCGAGCGGGCATAGCTCAGCTGGTAGAGTACAAGCTTCCCAAGCTTGGTGTCGCGAGTTCGAATCTCGTTGCCCGCTCCATCTTTTCCGTGGCGATCAGCCGGGGGAAAACTTCCGGAAAATTTTTCCGGAAAAGATGAAGCGCCAAAGGTTGGAGGAGTTGATCAAAACGGGCAAAATGCCCGTTTTTTATTTCTATTTAAAAAAAGCAATGAAAACGAAAAAAAAGACGCATTCACAACCAAAGCCGGAGAAAAACAGCGCCGTAACCAGCCGGCAGGTGGCCGAACTGGCCTGGGAACTGGGCGAGCCATTGTGCGCGGCCGAAGGCCTGGAGTTAATCCATGTGGAATATCAGCGCGAACCCGCAGGCTGGGTCTTGCGGCTGTTTATTGAAAAACCCGGCGGCGTCGGGGTAGAAGAATGCAGCCGGGTATCCAGGCAGCTCGGAGATCTTCTGGATCTCAAACTTGACACGGATGTATCCTATACTCTGGAGGTTTCCTCCCCCGGACCCCAGCGGCCGTTGTCGAAAAAGGCCGACTTTGATCGTTTTACCGGGGAAATGGCCCGGATCCGTACACGGCAGGCCCTGGGGGGACAAAAAAACTTCAAGGGTCTTCTTGCCGGTACAGCCGATGACGCTGTCCGGCTGACACTGGATTGCGAAACCATTGAAATACCGTACCAAGAGATCACCAAAGCCAGGCTGACGAATTATCACGGAGACGACAAATGCTGATCACAGATATGAAACGCGTTATTGAGCAGGTAAGCCGGGACAAGGGTATTGATTTTTACGTCCTGGTCAAAACACTTGAGGAAGCCCTGCGCTCCGCGGTCAAAAAAAAGTTTGGCAATAAAATTGATATTGAAATCCAGTATAATGAAGAATCCGGAGAACTGGAAGTCTTCCAGTTTAAAAACGTCGTGGAAACCATCACAGACCCGGATTTTGAAATCAGCCTGGAGGAGGGCCGGAAACTGGACCCCGAATGCGAGATGGGCGACAGCCTCGGCACCAAGATGGATACCACCACATTCGGCCGGATCGCGGCCCAGTCCGCCAAGCAGGTAATCATCCAGAAGCTCAAGGCGGCTGAACGAAGCGTGGTCTATCAAAATTTCATCGGCCGCAAGGGGGAAATCGTCAACGGCATTGTCCAGCGGGTCAGCCGCAATGAAATCATTGTCAACCTCGGACAGGCAGAAGCGGTTTTGCCCAAACGTGAACAGATCCCCAACGAGACCTACCGGCGGGGCGACCGAATCCGGGCCTATATCCTGAAAGTCCACGATGAAAGCCGGGGACCCCAGATTGTGTTGTCCAGGACCCATCCGGACTTTCTCATCAACCTGTTTAAAACCGAGGTGCCGGAAATCAGTGAAGGCATGGTCAGCGTCATCGGCGCGGCCCGGGAAGCCGGCAGCCGGGGAAAAATCGCCGTGCGGTCCAATGATCCGGATATTGATCCGGTGGGCGCCTGCGTCGGGATCAAGGGCAGCCGGGTCCAGAGCGTGGTTCAGGAATTAAAGGGCGAAAAAATAGACATTATCCCCTGGCATATCGATCCGGCCAAGTTCGTTTGCAACGCTCTGGCTCCGGCCGAAATCTCGCGGGTCATCATCGATGAGGTCAACCACGTAATGGAAGTGGTGGTCCCGGACGACTCCCTGTCCATTGCCATCGGCAAACAGGGCCAGAATGTGCGGCTGGCATCCAAATTGTCCGGATGGCATCTTGATGTGATCAGCGAAAAGCGATATAATGAAAGGTTACAGCTTGGATTTGCTTCCTTGATGGATTTGCCCGGCATGACCGAACCCCTTGCCAATCTGCTGTTTGAAAAAGGATATTTTTCCACCGAAGACGTCAGCAAGGCTTTGCCCGAAGAACTGGCCCAGGAGTTCAACCTGTCTGAACCGGAGGCAAGGGACCTGGTTGAAGCCGCCACAAACCAGCAGACCATGGCAGAACCCGAAGATGATGCAGCCGATGGGTCTTTAGACAACAGCGCCGGAGATGATGACAAAGACACGCAAAATCAGGAAATATAAAGGCAGCCGAAAGTGTTTGACGCGGCGCCCTGGACAATCAAGGGGGATGGATGGCAAAACGCAGAGTATTTGAGCTTGCCAGAGAGCTGAACATGGGCAACAAGGAACTGCTCGACAAGATGCAGGAAAACAACATCGAGGTGTCCAGTCACCTCAGTTCTCTGGAAGATGAGACTGTCGAGCAGATTAAAACCGCAATCTTCGGCCGGAAAAAGGAAGTTGCGGTGGAAGATACGCGGGTTAGGCCCAATGTCATCCGCAGACGCAGGAAGGCTGCGCCCCGGCAGACCGAAACCGCTGCAGAAGGGGATTTAGAAAAGCAGGGCGTCGGGCGGGCAGAAGAAACAGCTGCCGGTCAAGCTGCCCCGACACCCCCGGAAGCCGGAGAACCCGAAGAAAAAAGCGCTGCAAAAACCGCGGAAGCCGAGGACCAGACCCCACCATCCCCCGGGGACGCCGAGGCGGACACAAAGGCTGCACCAGCGGTGGAAAAAGAACCGGAGACCGCATCCCCTCAGGTATCCGAAGAGCCTGAAGCCAAGCCGCCGGAAAGCGCGGAGCCCGCTGCCCCGGAACCTGAAGAGACACCCGAAGAGACACCTCAAGAAGAACCCGAACCAACGGCTCAGGCCCTGTCCGAAGAACCGGACGCTAAAGCTCCGGCCGCTGCGGACGAGCCCGAAGAAATTGCTAAAGAAAAGCAACAGCCTGTTGCCGAGGCTTCTGAAGAAACTTCCGCGCCCCGGAAAGCCCAAGACGCACAAGAGCCGGCGGCTGACACGGAAACCCCTGCGGAAAACCCGCCGACCGAAACTCCGGAAGAGGCCCCGGAGCCCGCAGAACCCGGGGAACCGGCTGAGATGGAAGCCAAAAAAGCCGCAAGGATCAAAAAACCCAAAAAGAAATCCAAAAAGGGCCAGCCGGCCAAAATCATCCGACTGCCGGAACCCGAGGCTGAAACCGCCCAACCCGCACAGGAAGAAACCGCGCCGGCGCCTGAAACCACGGCCAAAGACAAGACCCCGGCGGCTCCGGCCTCGCCCGGAACTGAAGATGAAAAGCGCCGTTCCAAAAAGAAAAAGGCTGCTGCCGAGACCGCCGAGGAGGCGGATAAGGCCAAAAAAACCGCCAGGAAAAAAGCCGGCTTCAAGCGCAAGGAAGTTGTGGAAGGCGATGCCTTATATGACCAGCGCTTTGGGCGGGGCAGAAAAGGCAAAAAAAAGGGCAAGGCTGCCCGGCCGGCATCTGACCAGCGGCCCCAGATCACCACGCCCAAGGCCATCAAGCGGCGCATCAAAATCGATGACACCGTGGTGCTCTCGGACCTGGCCAAGCGCATGGGTGTTAAGGGAAACGAGCTGATCAAGCGTCTCATGGAAATGGGCATGATGGTGACCCTAAACCAGAGCATCGATTATGAAACCGCTGAGCTGCTGGCCTCGGAATACCAATTTGAAGTGGAAAAGGCCGCGTTTGAAGAAGAAACCATTTTTCAAAGCGAAGAAGACGCCCCGGAACAACTCCGGCCGCGGCCGCCGGTGGTCACCATCATGGGCCACGTGGACCACGGAAAGACTTCGCTGCTCGACGTGATCCGCCATTCCAAGATCACTGAAAAGGAAGCCGGTGGCATCACCCAGCACATCGGGGCCTATCGGGTGCCGTATGAAAACGGCGACATTATCTTTCTCGACACCCCCGGCCATGAGGCATTTACCGCCATGCGGGCCCGGGGGGCAAAGGTGACCGACCTGGTGATTCTGGTGGTGGCCGCAGACGACGGGGTCATGCCCCAGACCATCGAGGCCATCGACCACTCCAAGGCCGCGGGCGTGCCCATTATTGTTGCCATCAACAAAATCGACAAGCCCGGGGCGGATCTGGACAAAATCAAACGGGAACTTGCGGAAAAAGATCTTGTTCCCGAGGAATGGGGCGGAGATACCATCTGCGTTCCGGTTTCAGCCAAGCAGGAAACCGGCCTTGACGAATTGCTGGAGATGGTGCTGCTCCAGTCCGAGGTCCTGGAACTCAAGGCCAATCCCAGCAAGCTGGCCCGTGGCTTTATTGTGGAGTCCAAACTTGAAACCGGCCGGGGTCCGGTGGCCACGGTGCTGATCAGCGAAGGCACCCTGCATACCGGCGAACCCGTGGTTTCCGGCATCTACTACGGAAAAATCCGGGCCATGTTCGACGACATGGGCGAAGCCGTCAAAGAGGCCGGACCTTCCTACCCGGTTGAAATCATCGGCCTGTCCGGGGTTCCCATGGCCGGCGATGAGCTTATGGCCGTGGCTGACGAAAAGGACGCCAAACAGGTCAGTGAGCACAGAATGGAAAAACAACGCTCCAAGGATCTGTCCAAAACCACGCGCATGAGCCTGGAAAGCCTGTATGAAAAAATGCAGGAAGGAGAGGTCAAGGATCTGAACCTGATCATCAAGGCAGATGTTCAGGGCTCAATTGAGGCGCTGAAAGATTCTTTGACCAAGCTGTCTACAGACGAGGTCAAGGTCAATGTGGTGCATTCGGCCGCCGGCACCATTCACGAATCCGACGTGTCCCTGGCTGCCGTGTCCAATGCCATTATCCTGGGATTCAATGTCCGGCCCTCGGCAAAGGTGTCGCATCTGGCCGAGGACGAAAATGTGGATATCAAGTATTACAACGTCATCTACAATGCCATCAAGGACATCAAGGATGCCATGGTGGGCCTGATGGACTCCCGGTTTGAAGACCGCGTGCTTGGCCGCGCCGAGGTGCGGCAGGTATTCCACGTGCCCGGCACGGGATCGGTTGCCGGCTGCATGGTGCTTGAAGGCAAGATCCAGAGAGGCCAGCCCATCCGCCTGGTGCGCGACGGCATTGTCATCCACGAAGGCAAGCTGGCTTCATTGAAACGATACAAGGACGATGTCAGGGAAGTGACCCACAATTACGAATGTGGTATGGGCATTGAGAAATTCAATGATATTAAAATCGGTGACATCATTGAGTGCTACTGGCTTGAAGAAATCAAACCCATGATTGACTAAAAGACTTATGGTAATCGGGTTCGGCACCCTGACCTTCCGGCTGCACGAGTGCCATGGATTAAAGGAAAAACGCAAGATCATCAAGTCGATTATCGCCCGGAGCAGAAACAGCTTTAATGCGGCCATTGCCGAAGTCGACTTCAATGATATGCATCAGCGCGCCAAAATCGGCTTTGCCCTGGTGGGAAATGACCGGCGGACGATCAATTCGCAGATGGACAAGCTCTATGAATTCATCTCCCGCCTGGAACTGGCCGAAGTCACGGACATGGAAACGGAGATTCACAACATATGAAGCCCTACGGCCGTGCCGAAAGGGTCAGCGGTCTGATCCAGCAGGCCCTTTCTGAAATACTGCTCAAATCAATCAAAGACCCCCGACTGGCCTCGGTTTCCATTACCGGTGTGAAAATGACCGGGGATTTAAAACTGGCCCGGATTTATTTTGTCACTTCCGGGCATTTTTCCTCCCGGGAGGATGCGGCCGCGGGTTTCCGAAAAGCCCACGGCTTTATCAAAAACAGTCTTGCCCGGGAACTGGAGCTTCGATATATGCCGGATTTAGAATTTTTCTACGATGAATCCATTGACTACGGGATGCATATCGACAGCGTGCTCAAGCGGTTGCACAATGAACATGAACCAGATCATCCAACAACTAAAGAAGAGTAGACGCGTACTGCTGGCGACCCATATCCACCCGGACGGCGATGCCATCGGCTCGCTGCTGGCCCTGGGCTTGGCGCTGGAAGAAGGGCTGAAGAAAAAAGTACAATTGTACAATGAAAGTGTGCTGCCTGCGGTCTATCATTTTCTGCCGTCGATCCACCGGATCAAAAACGAGCCCGGCGATATAAAGGCCTATGATACGGCCGTGATCCTTGACTGCTCGGACCTGCAGCGCGTGGGCAAAGCCGCCGAGGCCATCAGCCGGATTCCAACGGTCATCAATATCGATCATCACGCAACCAATACCCGGTTTGGCAATTACCAGCTGATCGATCCCAGGGCCTCGGCCACCACGGAAATTCTACACCGGCTGCTGCGGGGGATGGAAATGCCCATCACCTGCGCCATGGCCTATGCCATTTATACGGGAATCATGGCGGATACAGGCTCCTTTCGGTTTTCCAACACCACGCCGGAAGCCTTTAAAATCTGTCATGAAATGGTCTGCCAGGGGGCTGATCCCCACAAGGTGGCCCATCACGTATATGAAACAACTTCGCTGAAGCGGATCAAGCTGCTCAACATGCTCTATGACACCATCGAGGTCTCGGAAAACGGCAGACTTTCGATTATGACATTGACCCAGAACATGCTCCATGCTACGGGAACTTCAATCACGGATGTCAACGGTCTGATCAACTATGCCCGGCGCATCGAAAACGTCAAGGTTGCGGCCCTGCTTTATGAACGCGCAAGCAGCCGTCAGATGCAAAGGCACAAAAGCAGCGTCTTTCACGTAAGCCTGCGGTCTGACGGATCAGTGGATGTGGCCAATCTTGCTGCGGTTTTCGGCGGCGGCGGCCACCGCAGCGCAGCCGGATTTGACGTTCACAGCTCCCTTTTGGATTTAAAAAATGAGCTTTACTCCATGGCCGGCCATTTATGATAAACATGCACGGCCGGACACAGAATCCGGAAAACAGTGTGCGCCAGACAGTAACCCAGGCCGCGGATCGGCCTGACGGCATTCTTGTGGTCAACAAGCCGGCGAACATGACATCTGCAGCCGTGGTCAGCCGGATCAAGCGGCTGCCCGGGGTTAAAAAGACCGGACACACCGGCACGCTCGATCCCTTTGCCACCGGGGTGCTGATTTGCCCGGTCAACCGCGCCACGCGCCTGTCCCGGTTTTTCCTTCACGGGGCCAAAAAATACCGGGCCGTGCTGAGCCTGGGCACGGAAACCGACACCCTGGACTGCACCGGTGAAATCACAGCCCGCCGCCCGGTCAAAGATTTGAGCGAGCACCGGATCTGCCAGGCAGTGGAAAGCTTTGCCGGAGACATCCAGCAGGTTCCGCCGGTATTTTCGGCGCTAAAGCACAATGGCGTGCCGCTTTACCGGTACGCCAGAAACGGCACCCCGGTGGAGAAACCCGCACGAACAGTGCACATCGAAAGCATTCGGGTCACGGGCATTGACCTGCCGGATATTTGTTTTGACGTAACGTGCAGCGCCGGAACCTATATCCGCAGCCTTTGTGCGGACATCGGCCATGCCCTGGGCTGCGGGGGGCATCTGAGCCGGCTGATGAGAACCGAAAGCTGCGGGTTTGGCATCGCTGAGGCGGCGGCGCTGGAGAATCTGGAAAAGGTGCAGACCCGTGCTGAACTGCAGCCATGGATCATTCCCATGGCCGGGGCCATCGCAGGCATGCCGGCATATACTGCAGACTCGTGGCTTTTGGAGAAAATCCGGCATGGCCGGCCCATTGCGGCAGACGACCTGGAACCGGAACCGGCAACCGATGCAGGCGGCCGGATCCGGATCCTGGATACGGAAAAGCGTCTGGTTGCGGTTATTGAAAAAAAAACAGGTAAAAGTCCGGACAAAATTGACTATTCATATTGTTGTGTCTTTCATTACACCTGATACCTATGATATAGAGACTAAAAAGAAAAAAGATCTTTAAGGAGGCCAAATTGAATATCGCCGTGGAAAACAAGCAAAACACCATAGAACGCTTCAAGCGCCACGAGGTGGACACCGGCTCACCGGAAGTCCAGATCGCCCTTTTAACAGAGCGGATCACCAATCTCACCGAGCACTTGAAAACCCATAAAAAGGACCATCATTCCCGCCGCGGACTGCTGGTGATGGTGGGCCGCCGCAGGCGTCTGTTAAACTACCTGAAAAACCAGGACATCAACCGTTATCGCGATTTGATCAAACAGCT
>NZ_JAWODO010000037.1:0-11411 GCF_046483245.1 Desulfosalsimonas sp.
TTTCTGGGTGGCGCACAAATACCAGGTGCAGATCCAGGGGCGGCTGGTTCTGGCAAGAAGACAGCCCCGGGGGCCGAGAAAGGCACAGGGCATTTGGCTGTGTTTTTTGGGGTTTTGAACCGGCAGGGGCAGGCCGGCGGCGTGGAGAAACAACAGGTCTTTTAAGTCAAACCAGATATCTGCAGACAGGCAGCAGGGCTCTGGGCAGAACGTGCAGGTTTTTGCGCACAGGTCCTGGTATAGAAAATCCAGTTGCTCCAGGCCGGCCCGGATATGGCCGGCTGTTTCAATCAGCAAATCCAGACGGCCCGGGTGTTTTTCAAAAATGTGTCTGACAGAGAAATTGGCCGCCTGCCAGCATTGCCGCCGGTGCCAGGGCGGGCCTGCGCACTGGCGGGTCATTAAAATCCCAGGCTCTGGTTTACCAGCACCACGGTTACATCGGTCATCATGGGCTTGCGGTGCAGGATCGCGGTGATCCGGCAGATGCGCTGGGGAGAATTGCAGTCCGTGCAGATGCCGGTCTCCGCGCACGGAGTGCTCATGTTCAGGCTCTTGGCGCGCATGGGTGCGGCCACCTCCCGGATCCGGCGCAAAGCTCCGTCAAGGTCCACGGCCACCTTGTTCATGCCTGCCACGATAATCACCTTGGGGCATCCGAATGTCATGGCATTGGTCCGGTTGCCGACCCCGTCCACGTTCACGATCTCACCGGTGGCGGAAATGGCGTTTGCGCTGCAGATAAAGCAGTCGCAGCGGCCCTGTTTGAGGCGAAGCGACAGGTCTGATTCCTCGGCGACCGGCTCCCAATGGTCGTAGACGGTTTTACCCATTGCGCCAAGGGCATTGGGAAGGTCTATGGCCCGGGCCGTGGCGGATCCGCCGAAACCAAAGCTTTCATAATCCTTGATCAGTTCAAGGATCAGGTCCCGGGCCTCGTCTGCATTGTTGACAAAGTGACCGGCAAATCCGTGCTTTTTGAGATTCTCCAGGGTCTGATGACCCAGCTTTTCCCACAGCCAGGCGTGGTATTGGGTATCGGTCATTATGTGTCCCTTTTTGCAGTTTGATAAGCCTGTAAAAAGTTTTTTTACAGGCAGTGTTAAGTTTTAAGTGATTAAGTATTAAGTAATATCAATAAGTTATTTTTTTATTGGTTGTCGGTTATAGAAGTTTCCGGATTTTTTAAATACACATATATCACAGCAGCGGGGTCAATGACAACACAGCCGGCAAAACGCCCCGTATTTTCACGGGCCGGATGTTTTTGGGATTTGACGGTCCCGGTCGGTTTTGGTAAGAAAGAGATTCAGGCAGTTGAACAGGGAGTCTATCCCATTGATTCGGGCATATTTGCCAAAGGAGCCATGACATGGTCGAACATGAAAAACCAGCCGGGTACAAGGACCGCTATGAAGTGCTGACCGGAAACATCGAGCACGGTGCCGGCGCAGTGGACCTTGAGGCCATTGGCGACCGGATCCGCAGCATCCGGGAGGAAAAGGGGATTTCCTATGATGAAATCTCGGCACTGACGGGTTTTGACGTCGATACCCTGACCCGGATCGAGGCCAATGAGATTCAGCCCCAGCTCGGAACCCTGGTAAAACTTTCCAAGGCCCTTGACAGCGCGTTTTCAAGGCTGCTGTCCGGGGTGGGCAACCGGCTGTATTCCGTGACCCGCAAGCATGAGCGCATGCCCGTGACCCGGTCCACATCCACCAGGGGCCGCAAGCTCTATTCCTATCAGAGCTTGGCCCCGGAAGTGCAGGGCCGGCACATGGAGTCTTTGATCGTTGACCTGGAGGAAAATCCGGACAAGGAAGTCTCTGTTCACGAGGGCGAGGAGTTTATCTTCGTGCTCGAGGGCACGGTGCTGGTGAGAATCGAAAAAGACGAGTTTGAGCTGGAGCCCGGCGACAGCGTGTATTACCTGTCAACTACGCCCCACATGGTGGCGGCCAAAAAGGACCGGGCCAGGATTCTGGCAGTTCTCTACGAAGGATAGCTCCAGGTATGATGGCACCGTAAAAGTCCAATATCTGCGTTACGCGCAATTTCTCAGAATTTGGCGTACGGATAAGTACGCTGCATTCTTCGAAATTGCGCAAGCCTTGATCTCGAACTGTTTACGGCACTATCTTGAATCAGACTTTCTTGAAAATTTTTCAGTTTGGGTTTCAGCAGATGCCCTGGGCGACTTTTTCATAAGCCGCCCATTTTTCGTCCACTTCCGCCTGCAGGACCCGGATTTTTTCCTCGTCCATGCCCTTGAACCGGTTTTGAGTGGCAAAATAGTCGGCCACCGGTTTGCGCTTTTTGCCCAGCATTTTTTCCGAGGCGCCTGTTAGGCGAAACTGTCCCTTTTCCCGCTCATAGAGATCAAACAGCCCGGTTTCCACGGCCATGCGGCCGATCTTGACGGTGTAGCGGGGAGAAAATCCCCAGCCGGCCGGACACGGCGTGTGCACGTGGATGTACTTGGGCCCGGGAATGCTTTTGGCCTTTACCACCTTGTCGTAAAAATCCAGGGGATAGGCCGCTGATGCGGTGGCCACGTAATCGATGCCGTGGGCCGCGATAATGGCGGGCACGTCTTTTTTCCGCTGGTGCTTGCCGGTAAACGGGGTGGTGGTGGTCAGCACGTGCTGGGGCGTGGTGCCGGAGCGCTGGACCCCGGTGTTCATGTAAGCCTCGTTGTCATAGCAGATAAAGATAAAGTCCTCGCCCCGCTCGCATGCCCCGGACAGGGCCTGGAGGCCGATGTCACTGGTGCCCCCGTCTCCGGCCCAGGCCGCCACCTGGACATCCGGCCGTTTCTGGGCCCGCATGGCCGCCAGCACGCCCGTGGCCGCAGCCGCGGTTGACGCGAAGGTGACGTTTAAGCAGGGCAGCTGGGTTGAGGCAATTGGGTAGAGTCCCTGGAGCACGGTCAGGCAGCTGGGCGGGACCACGAGGATGCTGTCTCTGCCCAGGGCCTTTAAACCGGTTTTGTAGACGATACTTAACCCGCAGCCCGCGCATGCCCTGTTGCCCGGGTGCACGTATTCTTCTTCGGGCAGATTGAGGATGGTGGTTTTTTTTGTGGCCATGATATATCTATCCTGAATAAATTAGCTGTTGTTATGCGTCAAAGCCTTGCCGCACAAAAGGTTCCGCCTGCAACGGGACTTACAGTTTCAGGCCGATAAAATCGGGATCATGCGGCTTGCTTTGATTTTCACTGCATGCGGTTTTTACGGCCTGGTACAGATCCCGGGTCCGGATTTCCCGGCCGCCGAGGCCTAGGATGAAATTGCGGATCTTCGGGGGGTTCTCTGTGCCGTAAAGCGCTGCCTTTATATCTGAAAACAGCGGGCCTTCATAGCCGTAGCTCAGGGCTTTTTCAAACACGAACACGTTTTTTCTGCCGCCCAGGGCTTCGGCCACGGCCTGGTCCGGAAAGGGCCGGTACAGGCGCAGGCCGCAAACGCCCACGGAAACGCCTTCCTTTCGAAGTTCGTCGACCACGTCGCGCATCTGGTAAGACAGCGAGCCCATGCAGGCCACAACATGCTCGGCATCATCGCAGAAATAGGACTCGATAAAGGGCTGGCCCCCGCGGCCGAAGACGTCCTTGAATTTTGCGTCCGTGTCTGCGGTTACATCAATGGTCCGGCGCAGATCCGTGTGCAGGTTGTGCCGGATCTCCATGTAGCCTGGCGCGGTGTTGCCCCGCACATCGGGCCGGGGCTCGGGCAGGGTGACCGTGTTGAGGTTGGCCGGGCATTGGGGGTTTAATGCCCAGTCCGGGGCAAACGCGGGCAGAAACTTTTCAACGTCCGCCTGATCCGGGATGTCAAAGGGCATGTAAGTGTGCGACAAAATATAGCCGTCATAGCAGACCATTACGGGTGCGCGAACGGTTTCGGCAATGGCAAAGGCCTGGATCACCGTGTCGATGATCTGCTGATGATCGCAGCAATAGAGCTGGATCCAGCCGGTGTCGCGCTGGCTCATGGCATCCTGGTGATCGTTCCACACGGTCCAGGGTGCGCCGATACCCCGGTTGACAACACACATGACAATGGGCAGGCGTGCGCCCGCAGCCCAGTGGAGCTGCTCGTTCATGTAGAGCAGGCCATTTGCGCTGGTGGCGGTAAAGGCGCGCGATCCGGCGCTGGATGCGGCAATGCAAACGGACAGGGCGGAATGCTCGCTTTCCACCGGGATGTACTGGGCATCCATTTCCCGGGAATCCACCAGTTCCGATAGTTTTTCTGTTAAAGGCGTCTGCGGGGTAATGGGGTAGGCGGCCACCACCTGGACGCCGGCCAGTTTGACCCCCATGGCTGCTGCAACATTGCCCGCTTCGATAATATGCATGAGCTTACTTTTCCTCCATGAGAATCAGGGTTTCCTCCACCATTGTAATGGCGTCGGCCGGGCATTCCTCGGCGCAGATCTCGCATCCCTTGCAGTATTCATAATCAATGGTGGGCGGGATGGTTTTGGTGATCACCCCGTCAGGGCAATACAGCCAGCAGTTAAAACAGGCCGCCTTGTTGCGTTTGGCCGGGATGCACTTGTCCAAATCAATGACCGGGCGCAGCACCCGCCATGATCCGGTCCGCCCCCCGTCGCCGGGTCCGGGCTCGCTGTGGGATGTGCGGCAGGCAAATTTTTCCTGCTCTTTGGGATCATTGCCGGAATTGCCGGGATTTTTCACGTCATTCATCAGGCCTCTCCAATCAGCGTATGCGCATGGGTCATGCGGGCGGCTTCAGCGTTTTTCTCCGGGTTTTTCCCGGCAAACTCTGCTTCGATGGCCCCGGCCAGGGTATCCATGTCAAGGAGGCCGGAGGCTTTGGCAAATGCGCCGATGATGCCGGTATTGACAATTCCCGTGGGCAGCCCCGCGTTGGCGGACATGGTGGTGACATCCGCAGTGGCGATTTTCATTCCCGGAAAATTAAAGGTTTCCGGCGGCCTGGGCGAGTTGATGATAATCAGCCCTCCGGGTTTGAGCCCGGCAGCCACGTCCACTTCTTCCACCAGAAGGTGATCGAGCACAAGCACCATGTCCGGCTCCGTGATGGGAGACAGGTCATAGATTTTGTTTTTTGATATTTTCAGGGAGGTCAAAACGGGTGCGCCTCTTCGTTCCGTGCCAAAGGTCGGGGCCATGACCACCCCGCTGTAGCCTGAAGTAAAGGCGGCATTGGCAACGATCTTGGCCGCCGTGATGGCCCCCTGGCCGCCTCGGCCATGCCATCGGATTTCGATGATGTCGTCTCGCATGATTCCTGCTTGTTTTTTTATGGTTGATGATATGGGTGATAAAAACTCAAATTTTTTACACTTACCATACTTGACGTAAAAGTAAATTATTTTTTGATGAGGCTTTTACAGGCGTATCATTTTTAAGCGAAACATAAAATAAGACGGGGTTCAGAGGGTTGCAATAAAAGAATTGTGGCATGGTGTTTGCTTGTTCGGGGCGATGCTCAGTTTGGGTTGGAATGGATTGACAACATGACCGCCAAAGGAGGATTGGCTTGAACAACAAGGGGTATTGTCTGGTATTTGAGGGCAGGGCCGTTTCCGGCTTTGACCGCCGCGAGGTGATAGAGCTGCTCTCCCGCCGCCTGGGGAGGGACCCGGAAAGCATCGGCCGATTGTTCTGTGATAAGCCTGTTACAGTCAGAAAGGGGCTGGATCGGGAAAAAGCCTTTGACCAGCAGGAGGTTTTTACCCGGCTGGGGGTCTGCTGCCGGGTGGAACCGCCTGAAAGCCCACCTGAAAACCCCGATGAAAGCGATCCTGAGGTTGATTCTGTATCCTCGCACACCCGTTGCCCGAAATGCGGCAATGATCTGACAAAATTTGTCACTCCTGTTGAGGATTGTCCGTACTGCGGGATCATTATTTCCAAGTATCTTAAAAAGCGACAGCAATCTGCTGTGCGCGCCTGATCAGCTCCAAAACCGGCACGTCAGCGCTCGTAGCGGGAAGCCGGTACAACAAGCATCCATCCAAGTTTTAGCCATTTGGGGTCCCGGTAATTGGCCAGGCCGATTTTCATGGCCTCGTGGCCGGCGGCCGGCTGGTCAATGTAGGTGCCAAACAGACGGTCCCACCAGGAAAGATTGAATCCGAAATTGCTGTCGGTTTCCCAAATGAGTACCGAATGATGCACCCGGTGCATGTCCGGGGTCACGATAAACCGCCGGATCCAGCGGTCAGCGCCAAGATTCATGTTGATGTTGCTGTGGTTAAACATGGAGGTGCCGTTTAACAGCACCTCAAAGACCACAACCGCCCATGCGGGCGCGCCCAGGGCGACCACAAGTCCCATTTTCAAGGCCATGGAGATAATGATTTCAAGGGGGTGAAACCTTGCGCCCGTGGTGACGTCAATGTCGAGATCCGTGTGATGCATCCGGTGAAGACGCCAGAAAATCGGAACCTTGTGAAAGATTACGTGCTGTATGTAAATGGCCAGATCCAAAACAAGCACCGATAAAAGTCCGCTGATCCATTCCGGCACGGGCAGTGTGTTAAACAGCCCCCATCCTTTTTCAGCCGCCAGCAGGGCAGTGCCCGCGGCTGCTGCCGAAAACACCAGTCTCACCGCAAAAGTGTTTAAAAAGGTCAAAATCAGATTGTTGGTCCATCGTGTCGGCTTGCTTTGCTGCAGCACCCGGCGGGGGGCTTTTGCCTCCCATATGGCCATGGCGGAAAAGATCCCCAGAAAAAATCCGAGCCGGATCATTGTTGCATTGTCGAGAAGAAGCATGTTCACTGTGTTAAAAAACTCCTTTGCGGTGTTTTGACAACCAATGGCTGGTGGTTATTTATTGTAATAAGACCAATCATGAAAAAATTCAATCCACAACACTGTATTATCGTTTTTGTCAAGGCCCCGGTGGAGGGCCTGGTCAAGACCCGGCTGGCGGGATGCCTTGGCGCGCGCGGGGCGTTGCTGCTGTATCGGGCGCTTGCAGAGGATGTCCTGGGGGCTGTCTGCGCCATGGATTGCCAGGTGCGCGTTTTTTATTATCCCGCAAATCATCAGGACATTGTGCGCGGCTGGCTGAGAGACCATATTGCCCTTTATGTGCAGCAGGGAGCGGATCTGGGCCAACGCATGCATCACGCGCTTTGCTGCACTGCAGCCGATGGCTTTGACCGTATCGTCCTGGTGGGCGTGGATATTCCGGGGCTTGATGAACAAATCCTCAAAAGCGCTTTTTCGGCCCTGGAAACCAGCCCCGCGGTTCTCGGCCCGGCAAAGGATGGCGGATATTATCTGGTGGGGTTTCGGTCCGGCAGTATTTTTCCGAAGGCGTTTGACGCCATTGACTGGGGTTCTTCAGACGTCTTTGAACAGACCCTGAAACGCTTTGAAAAAAAGGGACAGCGTCCGGCGGTACTGCCTGTTCTCACCGATATTGACACCCCTGAAGACCTCCGGGGCCTGGCAGTGCAACTGGCAGGTGGTGGCGGTTTTCAGGACCGGCTTTTGCACACCCGGGATGTGCTCGGGCAGATGAAGATCGTCTGAAACCTGAAAACAGCAAATCTGTGCGGGAATATATGAAAAATACCAAAGATTTCCGGATTCTGCTGCCCCCGGTGGTTTCAATCATCGTGCCGGTTTTAAATGAGCAGGAAACCATAAACCGCACAATCCGGCATCTGGCCTGCGCGTGCAGGGGATTCAACGTTGAGATCATCATCGTTGACGGAGACCCGGCAGGCTCCACCATCAATGGTCTTGACACCAATCAGGTCATCACCCTTGTTGCCCCGGCCGGGCGGGCCTCCCAGATGAATGCCGGGGCAAAAGCCGCCAGCGGCGGCATCCTGCTTTTTCTCCACGCAGACACCCATCTGCCGGCAGGGGCCATGGGTGATGTGATCAGAACCTGCCGCCGGCCGGAGATTGCCGCAGGCGCGTTTTCCCTTGGCATCGCCGGTTCAAAAAGAATCTTTCGCCTGATTGAAATCCTGGCCAATGTCCGCTGCCGCCTGACCCGCATTGCCTACGGCGATCAGGCCGTGTTTGTCAAAAAACGGGTTTTTGAGCAGATCGGCGGATTTGCCCATATCCCGATCATGGAAGACATCGGGATCATGCAGCGCTTAAAGAAAAACCGGCTGGCAATCCGGCTGATCCCAAAGCCCGTGAAAACATCTGCCCGGCGCTGGGAAAAAGAGGGCCTGATTTACGGCATTGTCCGCAACAACCTGCTTTCGTGTCTGTATTATGCGGGTGTAAAACCTTCAGTGCTCAAGAGGTTCTATAAATAGACAATCTGAAACCGGCATTGATCCGGGGTGCCGGCAGCACCCCGGATCAGAACAGCGCCGCTTTTGTTTGTCAATACATCATTCCGCTGACGTAAACCCCTGCGCCCACAAACAGATCCGTATCCGGTACCCGGTAGATGTAGGTGATCTTTTTGTGCGGGGTGGATTTGCCGGGCTTGGGCCACATGTATTCCACCCAGCCTTCACCCCGGCTGCGGGCCAGATTGACGAAATGCACGAAAAGGGCTTTGTCTGTTGGGTCGGTTATCAGCAGCACATGGTCCCTTTTGGTCAGTTCGGGCTTGAAGGGATGGGCCAGCATTTTGCCGTCCAGATCCATGAGAAAGACATATGAGTCCTTCCAAACAAACGGTCCCCGCTGGTCGCTGATTTTTTCAACAGCTGCATCCACGCCCTTGGAGTTGATCAGGGCTGCGGCCTCCCGGCACATTTCCACGCATTCTTCCTTGGTTGCCGGTTCGGCGGCTGCCGCCGGAAAGGCCAGCAGCACGGCAATCAGTATGGTTGCGAGATAATAAGCACGACGGGTCATGGCTTCACCTCCTGGTGATAAAAGTTTAGAGCGGTTTTATTGGATCCAGGGTTTGCCCACGGGCAGCACGTCGCGGCCAAAGACCTGGGCGTAAATGACATGGGCCATCATGTACAGGGCCGAAGCAGCGCAGGCCATCAACTCGTAGCCGGCGATCACCGTGAACTGGTCGTAGCCGAAATGGGCAATGTCTAAAAGGATAAAACCGATTAAAAGCAGGGTGAATGTCACGGCCATGGCCGAGTGAATCCGCATGGCCGGAATCCACATGATAAAGGTGTAAAGGGTCCAGCAGATCAGAAACCAGCCCACGTCCTCGCTGCTGGCATGATAGACATTGAAGTGGTTGAGCATGAAAATGATGCCCAGCGAGATCCAGAAGGCCCCGTAGGAGCAAAACGCGCTGAAGCCGAAATTGTTTCCCACATTGAATTCCAGGTATCCGGCAATGAGCTGTGCCAGTCCCCCGAAAATAAAGGCCAGGGCCAGCACGGGGCCGATCCCGCACCAGCCGACATTATGGAACTGAAGAATCAGGGTGGTAATGCCGAATCCGGCGAGACCGACAACCGCCGGGTTCCCTTTGGGCGCATCTGCCTGGGCCATGTGTGTCCTCCTTGCTTTGTAAAGGGGTGGAAAGGAAAAGGTTGATAAAAAATATGGTACAGCCTAATGTTGACAGTTTTTCTAGTAGAATGATTGTTACTATATTGTATTGAGTTTAATCATGAGAATGCTGTTTATGTAATTAAACGCTTCTATATCAGAGCATGATTTTTCTGTAAAGAAAAGTTGGAATGAAACGGGATAAAAATTTCAGGCGCAAGCCCGGATGGAATCGGTTCAGAGAAAAAACCTGTCTATTGATTTTATTTTTGTTTGCGTGTGAACTATGCGGTTACTTGTCTTGATATAATATTTCATAAATACAAATATTTATGTTTTTTATTGGCATATAAGAGGGTTGCCTGACACATGCATCGAAGATCCATGAAAACCAGGTTTTATTTTGGCGCGGGCTGCCTTCTTTTTGTTTTCTGCGGGGCTTTTTCCCTTGTTCAGTACTTTGCCCTGTGCAATATCGTCATTGTCGACGTGTATCAGAATAGGGAAATTTTCATCGGCACGGCCAGTGCCACCCGAAATTACGTCAAGGACCTGCTGCGGCCGCACATGGTGGAGCTGCTTTCGCCCGAGGCCTTTTTGCCCGAGGCCATGTCCACCTCGTTTGTCAGCCGCGAGGTCTTAAACGGCCTGCGCGATCGGTTCCCGGATTTTTCTTATAGGCGTGCGGCCCATAATCCGAAAAATTACATGAACATGGCTGATTCATTTGAGATGGAAAAGCTGCGATGGTTTCGCAATCATCCGGATACCAACGAGTGGCGCGGCATCATTGAAAAGGACAACAGGGCCTATTTCACCCGCATGAAAGCCATTTACGCCGAAGCCCAGTGTCTCAAATGCCACGGCAGCCCCGGCCGGGCCCCGGCTGGAATACAACGGGCAAAGCGATGAACTCGAACAGGTGAAATGGGCTTTTGAGGACGTGGCCTCGGATCTTAAGCTCACCCATGACGGCCTGCGGGCATTTACATGATGCTTACAGAACCGGTCATAGGCCGGTAAAAACCGTTCGCAGTCCCCATTTTTTCAATCCCGGATGACGCATCAAAGCGGAACTGCCACCTTCAGGCGGCAGTTCCGGAAAAGGCAATGGCAGCTTTTGCTTTAAATTCGATAAAATCAAATATCTAAAAATAGAAATGCAATTTGGCACCTTTATTGCTTATAAGAGCGGCGAAAAATTGTAACCCTATAATCCGTGTCTGTTCAGCCATGCCGGGCAGGCACCTCATTTTTTATTTCAATTTTCCAGGAGGAGAAATCAGCACAACCGTGGGCACCCCCAAATGGGTCATGCCTGCGGTGCAGACCGAATATTTCATCAAAACCGGCCTTGTGCTGCTGGGCGCGGAAATCCTTTTCGGAAAGATTTTTTCCATTGGCATTCCCGGAATCTTTGTGGCCTGGGTGGTTACGCCCACGGTGTTGATCACCACAACAAATCAAATGACCCGGGCCCGGGCGCAGGCGTTGAAAATGCGCCCGGAGGTCTTCGGGGTGTTGCCGGGCTTCTGGTAAGCATTGCGGCGATTCTCGTGTTTATGTTCTATCTGGGCCCGGCCCTGGAACAAGGCGCGTGGATCAAGCCCATGGCCGATTTCATCGAGGAGCGAAACATTGATGGCGCCGAAAAGTCCAATATCTGCGTTACGCGCAATTTCTCAGAATTTCACGTACGGATAAGTACGCTGCATTCTTCGAAATTGCGCAAGCCTTGATCTTGAACTTTTTACGGCGCCATCTGAAATCAGACTTTTTACGGTGCCATCAAACATTGAATCCAGCATGTATTTCTACACTGAGGTCGCAGAGTTCTCCGATGCCCGGTTAAACTGGGAGCACACCATGACCTATGCTCCCCGGGCGTTGACAGAACCGGCGCTTTGCCCATAAAATCCTCCCTCAAACGACCGGGCGGCAAATTTGCCGCCCGGTC
>NZ_JAWODO010000002.1:0-12550 GCF_046483245.1 Desulfosalsimonas sp.
CTGGGATATCGGTACGTGAACGGTACAACCCTTCGCCGTGTGCGGACCGAGGAGATTCCGTCCAATTTTTTCCCGGACCTGGAACACCTGGTCCGCCGGATGCACCAGCGCAAAATGGTGCATCTCGACATCCGGAACCGGCGAAATATCATGCTCCGTTCAGACGGCAGGCCGGCGCTGCTTGATTTTCAGTCCAGCCTGGATGTGCGTCACATGCCGTCTGCACTGGGGCGGATGCTCAAGCGAATCGACCTGTCCGGGGTTTATAAAATCTGGTACAAGTTGAGGCCTGACTTGATGGATGCCTCTCGTCTGGCCAGATTGCAGGCCATTGAACGCAGGCGTTTTATCTGGGTGTTTAAGGGTTACCCCCTGGAGCACAGGAAAAAACGCCGGCGCTAAAGCGGCCGGATAAACGTGAAAAACAGGACAATGAGCCAGCAGATGCCCACGGCTGTGAGGTTGCGCACCCCGTGGTTGTCGGCAAAACTCCTGCGGTCGAAAACAAAAAGCCGGGATGCGTCAAACCGCCTGTTGAAGGTGGGCAGATAAGGCCGGACATCGCGTTTATACTCCTGATAATTCTGGCCGAAAAGCCCGGCCAGCAGCTGTTCTTCCCGGTTAACCCGGTTGACCATGTAAAAGTAATAGACAACCGTATAGGCAATCAGGATCAAAAGGCTGCCGGTTGTCATCAAAATGCCGAAAATAAGAAAGAACCGGCCGATATACATGGGATTGCGCACAAACATGTAAGGCCCGCCCGTGGTGAGCTGCTTTTTGGTTTTAATGGTGGCAAAACACCACAGCTGGAGCAGTTCGCCGGCAACAGAGACGATCAGGCCCGGCAGAAACCATTGTTTTTCCAGCAGGGGCAGCATCAGCACAAACAAGACCGCCATGAGGGGAAAACGCAGTTTTAAAAACGTTTTCCGGGCTTTGCGGTTGTTAAACAATTCATTGATCCGGTCAAATACGGAGGGGCTCATGAGAAAACCTTTCCAGGGACGGTGCATCCCGGTTTGTTAAATGTTTACAATTGTTTGAATTTGGCAATGACTTTCTCCAGATCCCCGGGGCTGTCCACACTGAGACTTTTGCCATGGGTGATTTCCACGTGGATGGGAATGCCGTTTTCCAGAAGTCTTAATTGTTCCAGTTTTTCAATCTGTTCCAGCCGGCCCGCCGGCAGGCCGACAAACTGATCCAGGGCGGATTTGCGGAATCCATACAGGCCGATATGGCAGAAATAGTCGGCGGTTTGTGCATTTCTGGGATGGGGGATGGGCGCGCGGGAAAAATACAATGCCCGCCCGTCGGGGGCAAACGCGGCCTTGACCCGGTCCGTGTTTTGCGCCAGTTCAGGAGCCAGGGGATGGACAAGGGTGGTGACCGCCATCTCCGGGTCTGCAAACGGACGGATCAGTGCAGACAGCATGTCCGGATCCAGCAGGGGTTCATCGCCCTGGATGTTGACCACAACTCCGTTTTCATTGATTCCAATCCGGTCTGCAGCCTCATGAACACGATCCGTGCCGCTTTCATGATCATCGCGGGTCATCACCACTGGCACATCCAGGGCTTTTGCAGCACTGAAAATTCTCTCATCATCTGTGGCAACCACCACCTGCTGGAGGTGGGGGCATTGCCGGGCCCGGGTATATACGTGCCAGAACATGGGCTTTCCCTGGATTTCCGCCAAAGGCTTTCCCGGAAACCGGGTGGAGGCGTATCGCGCTGGAATTACGCCGCAGCATTCCACGGGGATAAATAAATTCATAATTTTTTTAATTGGTTGTGGGTTTTGAGATAGGTGCCAATGGTTTGGCAGGCCCGGGATGTACCGCCCTGGCGGCTTTGGATATAGTCCCGGGCCTGGTGTTTGATTTTACAGCGATCAGGCCGGGTTTCAAGCTGGCGGAGCAGCCGGGCCGCGGCCTTCTGCCAGTTGTCCTCCTTAAAGACCAGGCCCTGACGGAAAATGGTTTCCCCCACCCAAAAGAAATTGTCCCAGTGCGGCCCGATAACCGGCTGCACACCGTGAACCAGGGGTTCCAGAAAATTCTGACCGCCCAGGGCTGCAAGGCTGCCGCCCACAAATACAGCATCTGCGGCGCTGTAGGCATCCGAAAGTTCACCAAAGGTGTCCCACAGCAGGATATGGCCGGGGTCGGCCGGTTCTTTTAAATCCGATCGCAGGGCCCATTTGGCGTTGATCCGGGAAAGGGCGGACTTCCAGAAGTCGATCCGGTGCATGTGGCGGGGAAACAGGCCGATGGTCATATCGGTGTTGGCGGTTCGGATCTGCTGAATCATTTTCAGGACCTGCGGTTCCTCGGGCTGGCGGATGGAGCCGAGCACAAGAAATTTGCCCTCCTGCGCCAGCAGGTTGGATAACGTACTGTTTTGTCCGGCGTGCCTGCCAACCTGCAGGCGGTCGAACTTGATATTGGGCATCCGGGAGACAACGCGGGTTCCGAACAATTTCGAAAACCGCGCGGCATCTGCACCGGATATGGCAAGCACCTGTTCCGGGGCCAGGGCGTTGAGCAGGCGGTGCAGGCGGATGTATCGGTTAAGGCTTTTTTCTGTCATGCGGCCGTTGATGATCACAGCCGGACAATCCGCTTTTTTCAGGGCATGCAAAAGCCCGGGCCAGATTTCGGTTTCCAGCAGCACCACGAGTTTCGGGCTGACCTGGCGTACCGCCTTTTCCATGATCGTTGGCCGGTCAAAGGGAAACCACCGGCACATCAGTGCAGGTTTGGTGTTTTCTCCCCGGCTTTCATCCGCGTGTTTTTCAAGGATCTCCATGCCCTGACGGGTATTGGTGGTGACCAGTATTTGCGGCCGCAGCCCGGATGTCAGAAGGCCGTCGGCAATGGCGCACGCCAGATATGCCTCACCGGCAGAAGCGGCCTGGATCCACAGGTTGGCCGGGGGCATAGGGGTTTTGAGCCGGCGCTGGGCATATCCGTCTTTGAGCCGGGCATTGAGCCGCAGGCTTGGTATGGCCAGATGCCAAGCCGTATCATAGGCGGCAATGGCGGTTTTCAGGCTTCGTGTGTTCAATTTTGATGATAATCCGGTTCCGATTAGAGGTTTGACTTGTGTCTATAGCACCTTTTGCGGGGTTTGATCAAAAAAAATCCGCCCCGGCGTCTGCCGGGGCGGATTGCTGCAGGACAAAAAAGAAAATCTGCAATCAGTCTGTTTCAGGGCGGGGCATCAGTCCTGCGCGCTCAACGATTTCAGGAACTTTTTCCTCCCATTCAATGGCCATGATATGAAAGCCGCTGACGCCTTTGAGCTCTTTTAGCCGCTGAATGGTTTCCACGCAGATGTTGATGCCTTCTTCGGCCTGGCTGCCCTTGGGGGTATCGGCCATGCGTTTGACCACGTCATCAGGCACATCCATTCCCGGTACCCGGTTTTTCATGTACTTGGCCATACCCGCGGATTTAAACGGGGTGACACCGGCCATGATATAGCATTTTTCGGTCAGTCCCCGGTCTTCTGCCTGGCGGATCCATTCCTCGAACTTTTCCAGGTTGTAAATGCACTGGCTCTGGATAAACTCGGCTCCTGCCTCGATTTTTTTGGCCAGCCGGGGAACCCGGATTTCAAATGGATCGGCAAAGGGGTTGGCCGCAGCGCCCACAAACATTTTCGGGGGGCGCTTGATCTCATCTCCGCCAAGGAACGTGCCCTCGTCGCGCATTTTCCGGACGGTCCACAGTAATTGCATGGAATCGAGATCATGGACGTTTTGGCCCTGGGGATTGTCGCCGAAACTCTGATGATCGCCGGACAAGCACAGCACATTGGCAATGTCAAAAGAGGCCGCTCCAAGGATATCGCTTTGCAGGGCAATGCGGTTGCGGTCCCGGGTGACCATCTGCAAAATCGGCTCCAGGCCCATGAGCTTTAAATGAATGCAGGTGGCAAGGCTGCTTGTGCGCACAACAGAGGTCTGGTTGTCTGTTACGTTGATGGCGTCCACGCAGTCCTTGAGCAGTTCGGCTTTGTGGCGGATGACCTCGGGGTCGCTGCCTCGGGGCGGACCGCACTCGGAGGTGACCCCCAGATGACCGGCAGCCATGACTTTTTCCAGTTTGCTTGGAGTTTTCGCGCTCATATCTGTACATCCTCCCTCTCCACTTTTCTGGGGCCGCCCGCCCGGTCAGTGGACCAGTCCTTGATATTAAAGAATTTTTCATAAAGATCCATGCGGTCGATGGCCTTGAGGCGATCGATGATCAGCTGCCAGGCACAGTCGAGTTCCTTGTTGATCTCGCACTTGCCGTTGGAAGAGCCGCCGCACGGGCCGTTAAACAGACGCTTGGCGCATCGGGACACCGGACAGATGCCGCCGGTATAAGCCAGGATGCACTGGCCGCAGGCCTGACACCGCTCGGTCCACAATCCCCGCTGTTCGGTCACACCCAGAAAACAGGTGTTGACGCCCGGATACACTGGAATGGAGTGGTACTTTTCGGCAGTGAACTGGATCCCCACGCCGCAGGCAATGGACACAATGGCATCGTACTGATCCGCAATATCCCGGATTTCTTCCAGGTATTCGTGGTCGCACTGGCGTTCCAGGGTGCGCTCGTCAACCTGCACATCTTCTGTTCCCTGGTTGGAAAAGTACATGCGCAGGGTGGCGGCCAGTACGCCCACTTCTTTTTTACCGCCTGCCTCGCAGACCGTGACGCATTCATTGCAGCCGAGAACCAGGATTTTTTTGGAATCCTTCACATATTCAATGATTTCCTCGACCGGTTTTTTATCTGCAACAATCATTTACAGACCTCTTTGGTAGAAGGTTTAAGAATTCAATATATCCTGATTATTGTCAGGCTGCTGTTTTTGTCTTTTTCTTCATTGGGCTGGGCCCTAGCTTCCGGATCAGTTCATCCATTTCTGCGGCATACTTGGCAAACAACGGGCCGTCGTTGGATGAGAGGTTATACATAAGAGCCCGCTGCGGATCAATGCCCACAGCTTTGAGGATTTGTTGTACCTGCTCCACCCGTTTTCTGGCGCGCAGGTTGCCGGTTTTATAGAGGCATTCCCCCTCCATACATCCGATTACGCAAACGCCGTCAGCGCCTTTTTCAAGCGCCCGGAGCAGGTGCTGTACATCCACCTTGCCGGCGCACGGCACCCGGATGATGCGGAAACTCGTTGGATACGTCAGTCGCATGGAACCTGCCAGGTCCGCTGCAGCATATCCTCATGTGTTGCAGCAGAAAGCAACGATTCTGGGATTAAATTCCTGAGTCATAATTATTCCCCTTCCAGTAAAGCGTCTACCTTGCTTATGATAAGATCATCTTCATACCAGCGCAGTTCAATGGCCTTGGCCGGACATTCCGCGGCACAGGCGCCGCAGCCTTGACAGGTGGCATCATCAATTTCACTGACGCCTTCTTCATTTATATGGGGTACACCATAGGGGCAGGTGCGCACACAGATCAGACAGGACGCGCATTTTTCCGGATCCACCTGTGCTGTCACCGCAGACAGTGTCAGGTAGGGCTGGGTCAGCATGGTGGTGGCCCTGGATGCAGCGGCCATGGCTTGGGCAATGGATTCGGAAAGCAGCTGAGGACTGTGGGCTGTTCCGCACAGAAAAACGCCTGCTTTGTCCATTTCCACGGGCCGGAGTTTGACATGGGCCTCTGTGAAAAAATGTTCTGGAGTCCGGTTGAGCTTCATGATATTGGCGAGTTCATCTGTGTCGGCCGCCTCCATCCCCGCGCTGAGTACCAGCAGATCGGCATCCGCGCTGACCTTCCGGCCCAGGATATGGTCGTTGAAGACCACGTTGACCAAGTCCCCGGAAACTTCAGCCACGGGCGGATCTTCCGGATCAAACCGGAAAAATTTTACTCCCAGCCGCCGGGCTTCGGTGTAGTAGTCCTCAAGCAGGCCGTATGTGCGGATGTCTCTGTAGAGGATAAAGACCTGGGTTTCCGGGTTGAGCTTCTTTATGTGAATGGCGTTTTTAACAGCGCTCTGGCAGCAGATCCGGGAACAGTTGGGGTGGTCCTCGTTTCTGGAGCCAATGCACTGGATCATCACCACAGTGTTGAGCTCGTCTGCAGCGCCTTTTTCCTCCAGCCGGGTGCCGAGCTCGAGCTGGGTGACCACCCGGGGATTTTCACCGTAGAGGTATTCCGTCGGCTGATACTCGGTGGCGCCGGTAGCCATGATGGTCACGCCGTGTTCGATCTTGCGGCTGACCATGTTTTCGCCCACAAGCAGCTCGGTGGTGAAGTTGCCCTTGAAGCCGGAAAAATCGACAATCACGGAATTGGTAATGATTTCAATTTGTTTGTGCGCGCTGACCTGGTCCACCAGGCCGGTGAGGTAATCGCCCACATCCATGCCTTCGATGGTTTTGGTCAGGCGGTTGGCCAGGCCGCCGAGTTCGGCTTCCTTTTCAACCAGCACCACTTCAAAGCCTTGGTCTGCAATGCCGAGCGCCGCGTTCATGCCGGCCACCCCGCCGCCAACCACAAGAGCCCGCTTGGTGACCGGGATCTGGCGTTCATGCAGGGGGTGCAGGGAGGCGGCCCGCCCCACGGCCATGCGCACCAGTTCCTTGGCTTTTTCCGTTGCCATTTCCGGGTTGTCGCCGTGAACCCAGGAGTCCTGGTTGCGGATATTGGCCATCTCAAAGAGATACTTGTTTAATCCAACCGATTCCAGGGTGTCCATGAAGATGGGTTCGTGGGTCTTGGGGGTGCACGAGGACACCACCACCCGGTTGATGTTGTGTTCCTGGATGATTTCCTTCATCTGGTCCTGGGCGTCCTGGCTGCAGGTAAACAGGTTTTCACCGGAATAAACCACATAAGGCAGTTTTTCCGCATATTCCCGCACATGGGGGACATCGATCACGCCGGCGATGTTGATGCCGCAGTCGCACACAAACACGCCGATTCTGGGAATTTCGCCTTCCACATCAATCTCATCGGGCCGGACCAATTCCTTTAACAGGGTGTTTCGGGATTCGGTCAGATTCCGGCCTGCGGCACAGGCCGCGGCACTGGCTTCTGTGACCGAGGTGGGAATGTCTTTTGGCCCCTGGAAGATGCCGCAGGCAAACACACCGTCTCTGGAGGTGTTGACCGGGGCAAACGGGCTGGTTTCGGCAAAGTTGTATTTGTTTAAGTCAATTTGGAGCCGTTTGGCTGTTTCCATGGTGGACTGCGGAACCTGGAGGCCCACGGAAAGCACCACCATGTCAAATTCCTCTTCCACGATGTTGCCGGCCTCGTCCACGTAGTGCAGCAGAAGATTGCCGGTTTCCGGCATTTCGGTGATCGTGTGAATCCGGGACTTGACAAACCTCACCCCTGCGTTGTCCTTTGCGCGCATGTAGTATTTTTCATAATCCTTGCCAAAGGTGCGGATGTCCATGTTGAAAATAGCGCAATCCAGATCGTGTTCCGCATGGTCCTTGGCGATCATGGATTCTTTGATGGCATACATGCAGCAGACAGATGAGCAGTAGCCGTTGCCGCACCGGTTGGTGTCCCGGGAGCCGATGCACTGGAGCCATGCGATTTTTTCCGGTTCCTTGTGGTCCAATGGCCGCACAAGATGGCCCATGGTGGGCCCGGATGCCGACAAAATCCGCTCGAACTCGGCGGCGGTAATTACATTGGGGCTGGATTTGTACTTGTAAGTGTCTTCCAGGTCCGAAGGATCAAACACGTCATTTCCCGGGCACAAAACAAGGGAGCCGACGTCGATGTCGCGCTCCTGTACTGTTTGCTCGTGGTCGATGGCGTCGGCCAGGCAGGCCTTGACGCACTGGTAGCATTCCGAGCAGATCCCGCATTTCAGGCACCTGTCAGCTTCGGCCTGGGCTTCCTGCTCATTGTAGCCAAACGAGACTTCCAGGAAATTGCACTCTCTGGCCTCCGGGTCCAGGCATCTCACGGGTACGCGGTCCTTATGGGGCTCGTTGATCACGTCCGGCTTGTCATATGTCCATTCTTTTTCCCGGCCCTCGTGCAGATCCTGGCCGTTGATATAGCGGTGGATGCTTTCAGCCGCCTCCTTGCCGCAGGCAACAGCGTCAACCACCGACTTGGGGCCGTAAAAGGCGTCGCCCCCGGAAAAGACCCATTCCATGGTGGTCTGAAGCGTGACCGGATCTCCCTCCAGGCCCCGGGCGTTCATGGGCACATTCTGGCCCTCGAGATTCGAGGTGTCGGTTGCCTGGCCAATGGACAAAATGAGTGTATCGCCGAAAAAGGCCTCGCAGGCGCTTTCGTCAAACTCCGGGTTAAACCGGCCGTCCTGGTCAAATACATTGGTGCAGGTTTTAAACTCAATGCCGGAAAACCGGTTCTCGTTGTTGATAAAAAAGCTCTTGGGGCCGTAGGAATTGACGATTTTGATATCGCTTTCCAGGGCTTCCTCGATTTCATGTTCCCATGCCGGCATTTCCTCGCGTTTTTCCAGGCAGACCATGGTGACGTTTTCCGCGCCTTTTCGCTTGGCGGTCAAAGCCACGTCAATGGCCACGTTGCCGCCGCCGATCACCAGCACGTCCTTGCCGATGGGCACGTCATTTCCCAGGGCGGTTTCCCTTAAGAAATCCACGCCCTGGAGCACACCCTCGGCATCCTCGTTTTCAATGCCCAGGCTGCGTCCCTTGTGCAGTCCGATGGCCATGAACACGGCTGAATACCCGTCTGCTTTCAGGCTGTCAAAGGTGATGTCATGGCCGAAAGTGACCCCGGTTTTGATTTCAACGCCCTGGTCGCGGACAATATCGATTTCCCGCTGCAGAATATCTCTGGGAAGGCGGTATTCGGGAATGCCCACGGCCATCATGCCGCCGGCCACAGGCAATTTTTCATAAATGGTGACCCCGTAGCCTTTTCTGGCCAGAAAAGAGGCGGCCGCAAGGCCTGCCGGACCGGAGCCGATCACGGCCACTTTTTCGCTGCGTTTTTCTTCAGTGGCTTCGGGCAGGATTTTTTCGTCTTCCTGCTTTTCCCAGTCCGCCAGAAATCGGTGCAGTTCCCGGATGGCCAGGGGCTCGTCATAATCGTTTCGGGTGCAAACGCTTTCGCAGGGATGGTGGCAGACACGGCCGCAGACACCCGGAAACGGGTGTGCGTCCCGGAACAGCTCTACAGCTTCCCGGTATTTGCCCTGGTTGATCAGCGCAATGTATCCCTGGATGCTGACGTGTGCCGGGCAGGTGGCCTTGCAGGGAGCCGTTCCCCGCTTGCTGATGGCATAGGCGCCGGGGATGGCCTGGGCGTATTTCTTGTAGGCCGCCTTTCGGGTGGCAATGCCAAAGTCCTGTTCACTGGGAACTTCAATGGGGCAGACATTGGCGCATTCTCCGCAGCTGGTGCATTTGTCGATGTCAATATAGCGCGGTTCCTCCCGGATGTGAGCTTTGAAGTGCCCGGGATCCCCGTTTAGTTCCAGCAGTTCAGTGTTGGTGAGCAATTCGATGTTTAAGTGCCGGCCGACCTCGACCAGTTTGGGCGAGATGACTCACATGGCACAGTCATTGGTGGGGAACGTCTTGTCCAGCTGGGACATGAGGCCGCCAATGGCGGATGTTTTTTCCACCAAGTAAACATAGTATCCGGAATTGGCAAGATCAAGAGCGCTTTGCATCCCGGAAATGCCGGCGCCCACAACCATAACGGAGCCGACCGGCGCCTGGCCGGAGCCGGCCACAGGGGCTTGTTCATTTTGTTCCATTCATGTTCTCCCTTATATTCTTAAATTCGGCCTGATACTGGTGAATATGACGGGACAGGGCCCAGCATGGCGCTGGAGGCCATGGTAACCATAAAACGGTTTTTGTATTAAAGGGCCGGCAGGGTTGTAGTTTGGCGTGCCACTATCAGTGCTGCCGGCAACCGCCGTATTGGAAATTTTTCAAAAATTTGATTCAGTTGATACTATAAATGCAATACAGTGTCAATGGGAATAAACACCTCTCTGTTGTTGGATATCCGGGTCTGCGGGAAATCATTGCCGGCTTTTGCTTTTGGTATCCATGTTATCTGGCAGATTCGGAGTGAATTGCTCCTGAATTTGTTCTTTTGAGTCTATGCTCAATACAAGGGCTTCAATGCTTAATTTTTCGGCCAGTTGCATACCTTTTTCGGTTCCGAGCACTGTGATGGCCGTTGCCGCCCCATCCAGCAGGGCGCTTGATCTGCCGCCGAAATCAGCCGTGGTGACCCCGGCGATTTTTTCCGAAACCGGCCGGCCGGTTTTCGGGCTGAAAATGTGGTAAAAAGTGTGGTCCTGAATGACAAGGGGCTGACGGTAATTACCGCTGGTCGACACCCGAATGTCGGCCGAGGACGAGATGGTTTTCCAGATTTTTTCCATGTCCCGGGGATGCTGGATGCCAATGCGCCAGGGACGCCGGGGCCGGGATCCGAAAGCCGCCACTTCCCCGCCGAGCTGAACCATGCCCATATGAATGCCGCTCTTCCGGAGTACGCCCCGGCTCTGGTCCAGGGCAAAGCCCTTGGCAATGCCGCCGAAATCAAATTTCATGCCGCCGGCCGAGCACATCACAGCCGGCGGATTGTCCATGATCGTGACCTTGTCAAAGCCCGTACAGGCCAGTATGCGTTGAATATCCCTGCTGGAAGGGATTTTTTGGGTTTTGACCGCGTTTTGCCACAATTTTTTCAAAAGGGCGGTGGAGGGGTCAAAAGCCCCGCTGCTGGCATCCCATAGGCGCTTTGAAATGCGGAAAACCGCATGCATCTCATTTGAAACCGCCACCGGCGCTGTTTTGTCCGCGGTATTGAGGCGGCTGACCTCGGATTGCGGATCAGATGGATTGAAAATGCGGCCAATGCGTTCAAATTCATTCCATACTGCCCGGGCGACAGCCTCTGCGTCGCGCCGGCTGCCGTCCGGCAGGTAAAACAATACCCGTGCCGGAATATCATAATAAATCAGCCGGCGGCTTTCCCACCAATCCGGCTCAGGCCGGGTGAGCGAAACATCGGCCTTTTGCCCGGGATCATTTTCCGGGTCGTTTTGGGCATTCGGCTGCGTCAGGGGCAGAAAAAACAGGGCTGCAAGTATGGCAAGTCCCGGGATTGCGGCGATTATGCCTAAAAGCAATGAATTTCGGGATGTTTTCACAAACTGCTCCAGTGGTTGAAATTTTCAATTGTTCATCAATTTAAGCTTCCTGCGGCACCCAGTCAAGTTTTGTTGCCCGGTGCGCCGGGTTATAAAGACTGGCATTTTAAGCCAAATCATGGCATAGAGGAAAAAATCGGCTCCGGCAGCAAGCGGGAAAACAGCGAATGGGTTTGCGTGATGACAGCTATTGTGGCGATTGTGGGGGGCAGCAACTCCGGCAAGACAACCTTGATTGAAAAAATGATTCCGGTGTTTAAATGCAAGGGATACCGGGTGGGAACCATCAAGCATGTGATGCATGAAATGGTCTTTGATCAGAGCGGCAAGGACAGCTGTCGGCATGCCAGTGCCGGAGCCGACACGGTTATGGTTGACGGGGACGAACAGATCGTTTTGTTGAAAACCCGGATACGGCCGCGTGCCGCCGACCGGCTGAAAAATTATGTCGCGGCCTATTTTTCAGACATGGACATTGTCCTGGCAGAAGGTTACAAAAAACAGGATCTGCCAAAAATTGAGGTGTACCGGGAAAACAGCCGCACCGGGCCGGTGTGCCTGGAGGACCCGAAACTGGCCGCCCTTGTAACAGATGTAAAAATGGATGCCGGGGTCCCGTGTTTCGGCCCTGATGACATTGAATCCATAGTTCATTTGATTATTCAGACAATTTCATGAAACAGGTTCTTAAAATCGTTGTTTTGATTGCCGCAATGGTTTTCACCCAGGTTTGCCCGGGGTGGACTGAAGATTACGAACTGGTGGAAACCACCGGCAGCGGCACCATTAACTGGACCCGGCGAATTGTTGAGGCAAAGGGGGTGGGCGGATCTTTTCCGGAAGCCACCAATACTGCCGACGGATGGGCGTCTGCATCCCGAAGCGCCAAACGCGATGCCTATTCACACCTGCTCAAAACCGTTGAAGATCTGCGTTTGAGCCGGTACGGCCGGGTGGGGGCGCTGGTTGCAGACGATGACCGGATGCTTGCAAAAATTGAACAGCTGCTGAAATCCTCGGAGGTCGGCAATACGGTTTACCGGTCGGACGGTACAGTGGAACTGGTCCGCCGGATGTCCTTTTCCGGTGCCTTTTCACAGTTGATACTGCCGGAATCAATTGTTCAGCTGGAGATGAAGAATCTGGGGCGCACAGCCCTGGACCCGGATCACAGGCCGTTTACCGGGCTGGTGGTGGATGCCCGGGGCGTGGATGTCAAGCCTGCCATGTGTTTTGCCATTGTGGATGAGGCGGGACGGGAGGTTTACGGGTCTGCTTACGTGAGTCGGGAATTTGTTGTTCAGCACGGCATGTGCGGTTATATCACCGATGCCTCGGCCGTGGACCGGATCGGACGGGTGGGGAGAAACCCCCTGACGGT
>NZ_JAWODO010000052.1:0-6763 GCF_046483245.1 Desulfosalsimonas sp.
AAACGGTTTTGTGATGGTTTTCGCATGAGTCGTGTCGGGTGTGGTTTGTTTGTCTGCGGCTCGTTTTCGGCGATCGTCCCGGGGCTTTGGCGCCCGGAATTTTAAACTGTCTGAGGGCGATCCGCCCGAGTTTTTAAAATTCCAGCCAAAGCCCCGGGACGATCGCCGAAAACGAGCCGCAGACAAACAAACCACACCCGACACGACTCATGCGAAAACCATCACAAAACCGTTTTTTGCATAACATCCCCTCGCCAGGAAATTATTGACCTCAGGCCGGTTTGTCCGTATTTTGTGCAATCCTGCATAACGGTATTAAAAAATGACAAAACAAAGTCTGCTACAAAATCAATCAAACCAGCATCCGGACCTGAGCCTGTCGTCAGGGGGTGTGCAAATCGGAATAGGATCCGGGGTCTCATCCTCCGGCTGCTGACCGTCGGATCAAGCGGGCCGGACGGGTCCGCCGGATGAAAACAGCCCGGTGCTGGATACCAACGGAATCAATGTCTGGTGCGCTGCGGGCAAAAAAACCTTTGGCACAAACGAACTGGTCAGCCGGATTCAATCAAGCGGGCTTGCAAAAATCGTATCCCACCGGCAGGTCATCCTGCCCCAGCTTGCCGCACCCGGGGTGGCCGCTCACAAGGTCAGATGGGCCTGCGGATTTACGGTGATCTACAGCCCTGTGGAAGCCGATGACCTGCCGGCATTCATGGACAGCGTGATGAAGGCCTCCCGGCAGATGCGCACCAAGAACTTTCCCATGAGCGAACGCGCGGTACTCATTCCCATGGAATTCATCCCGGCCGCAAAATGGATGGCTGCCTTGATAGTGATTTTTTTCCTGCTGGGCGGAGCCGGGTTTTCCGGTGCCTGGTGGGCGGACGTGCGCATTCAGGGAACCTTTGCGGCCCTGATGCTGGCAGGTGGTCTTTTGGCGGGATCCGTGCTGACCCCGCTTTTGCTGCCCTGGATTCCCGGCCGGGCGTTTGCCGCAAAAGGCGCCATTGCCGGCATGGTCGCATCGTTTGCAATTGCCGCCGCTGCCGCCCCGGATTTGGCCCGGGCCGCTTCTTTGGCCGAAGCCGCGGGCATGGCACTGATTGCAACGGCTGCGGCCGCCTTTATGGGCATGAATTTTACCGGTGCTTCGGCTTATACCTCCCTTTCCGGGGTGCGCCGGGAAATGCGCGCGGCCGTGCCCGCCATGATCGCCGCAGCAGTGGTGGGCCTGGTGCTTTGGACAGCTGCCCGCTTTATCTCCTGATCCGCAGGATGGACTTGCATTTCCATGGCAGCAGAACCATTGTAAAAGAAGACAGAAAGGTGAACAAGACTATGGGGACCACATCTTTTACATACCTGAAAAACGTCACCACCCTGGAACTGAATCCGGAGCTGTGCACAGGCTGCGGCATGTGTGCCATGGTCTGCCCCCGGGAGGTGCTGGCCCTGGCAGACGGCAAAGCCGAAATCATCAGTCGGGATGACTGCATGGAATGCGGGGCGTGCGCCCAAAACTGCCCCACGGCCGCAATCACCGTGGATGCCGGGGTGGGATGCGCCGCAGCGGTGATCAACAGCATGCTGGGACGCACCGGCGATTCCTGCTGCTGTGTTGTGGAATCAGACGGAAAGAAGGCCCCGCCCCAATGCGGGCCCGGCTGCTGCTGAAACACGCTTCTTCCAAGCAACATCAAAAAAGTTGCTGTTCGTGCCTGGTTCTATAATTTTCGCATGATGCCGGCCGGTGGCGATTTGCTCCCTGCTGACCGCTTGCGCGCTCAATGCGACTCGCAAACCACCCCGGCCGGCATCATGGCCGAGTGTGTGCAAAATTTCACACCAAGGGAGTCGCAAGGAACACATTTACGTCTTAAAAAGCGTTGTTTTCATGCCCGGTCCCGTGGGCCGGCCCGGCAAGAACCCTTCCAAGGAAGCCCGGGGGCGGGGTCGGTTTGTGAAGCGACATTGAGCGTTTCCGGGATAAATTCAGCCAATGCCGGAGCGAGTAAAGTTTCAAATTGCCCGGGGCTGGATGGAAGAAACCCGGAAACGGTCAGGAGCGAAAAAACCGGCGCCGGCCCCGGGGCTTCCTTCCTGTAAAATACAGCGGACGTGGTAAAAAGCTTTTTACGGCGCCATCAATAAAAAGAGAACAGCAAAACGGCCGGATCTTTGGGTCTATTTCAGCCTTGGGGCGATGAGCCGGTCCATGTGCACGGCCTGGTCGCGTTCGCTCCAGGCAAAATCGGCCAGGGATGCGTTTTCAATCTCCCCCACTTCCCGGCGGATTTGTTCCACCTGGTCGATGTTGCTTATAAAGACCGCCACCAGGTCCGGGTCAAGCTTGACCCCTTGTTCTGAGCGGATGATTTCCACGGCCACTTCCAGAGGATAGGGGTCCTTGTAAGGGCGCCTGGAGGTCAGGGCGTCAAAAATATCGGCAATGCCCACGATGCGCCCGCTGATGGGAATTTCTTCTTTTTTCAGGCCCCTGGGATAGCCGGAGCCGTCCCATTTTTCGTGGTGGTTTAACGCGATTTCATGGGCAGTTTTGAGCACATCCGCCCTGGACCCGGCCAGGATGCTGGCGCCGATAGTGGTATGGGTCTTGATGGTTTCAAATTCCTCTGCGGTCAGCCGCCCGGGCTTGATCAGGATCTGGTCGGGAATGCCGATTTTGCCGATATCATGCATGGGAGAGGCGTATTGGATGAGCTTGACGGTTTCATTTGCAAGACCGATTTTTTCAGCCATCAGGGTGCAGTAGCGGCTCATGCGCACAATATGATCGCCGGTTTCCTCGTCCTTGTATTCCGCCGCGCTGACTAGGCGGTTGATCGTATCCAGGTAGGCGTACTGCAGTTCCTCATGCGCGTCTTCCACCTCGATTAAGGCATTTTTGAGCTCAACAGAGTATTTTTCCAGTTTTTTGACGGAATTCTGGAGTTCCGTATTGATATGGTCCCGTTCCACGAGCAGATAGCGCATGTGCAGCACGCGCTTGAGCCGGATCATCAACTCCTTGAAGCTGATGGGTTTCTGGATGAAATCGCTTGCCCCGGCCGTGACAATGGATTCGTAATTATAGTCCTCGGTAAATCCGGTCATGACCATGACATCGCTATCATAGGCGGCCTTGATTTTTTTCAGCAGATCCACTCCGTTCATGCCCGGCATGCGGATGTCAGTGAGCACAACATCGAAATGGTTCTCAGCCATAATCAAAAGGGCCTGCTCCCCGTTTGCGGCCGTGCGGCATGTGTAGCCGGCCTTGGACAGGGCCTGAAAAAGCATTTCCGTGATGGGCGTCTCATCATCGACTACAAGTACGGGAATCTCGGATGGTATTTTTACATTCTGCAGATTCATCAATTCATTGCTTTCCTGCTTTTTTTGTCACTTTTGTTCTTTTACAGGTATTTGCCCCATGGAATCAAGAGTTTTCCGAATGACCCCGGCCATTTCCTGCCTGGAGATGGGTTTGAGCAAAATGGCCTGGATATCGTCTTCCAGGATGGTTTCCCGCGTGATTTTTTCACTGTACCCGGAACACAGGATAACCGGGACATGACTGCGGATCTGCCGGATTTTCCGTGCCAGCTCAATGCCGCTGATTTGCGGCATGCTCTGGTCGGTGATGACCAAGTCAAAATGATCCGGTTTGGATTTAAAGGCGTTAAACGCCTCTGGACTGTCAGAAAACGCAGTGACCTGGTAACCCAGTTTTTGCAGGGTCATTTGTTCGACTTCAAGAACCCGTTTTTCATCATCGACCAGCAAAATTCGTTCACTGCCTTCAGGCAGGCAAGTGTCGGGTTTCGGGTCGGACTGCCGGTCCTGGCTGCTTTTGGCTGCGGGAAGGTAAACATGAAAGCGGCTTCCTTTTTCGGGTGTACTGTTTGTGATGATGATTCCCCCGGCGTTTTGGGCAATTCCATAGCTCACTGACAGGCCCAGGCCGGTGCCTTTGTCCTGGGATTTGGTGGTAAAATAAGGATCGAAAATCTTTTCCATCACCTCGGCGGACATGCCGCATCCCGTGTCGGATACGGTGATGCAGATATAGGTGCCGGCATCAAGCTGGGCATGGAGTCCGGTGTTTTCAGCAGTGACCCGCACCCGCCTGAGGTTGACTTCAAGTTTTCCGGTTGGCTGGTTTTCCATGGCGTGATAGGCGTTGGTGCACAGGTTCATTATCACCTGATGGAGCTGGGCCGGGTGAATGGTCACAGCGCCCGCATCCTGCTGGATGTCTGAGTGGATTTCAATGGATGCGGGGATGGTGTTGCGAAGCAGTTTCAGTGTTTCCTTGATGATTGGCTCAACCCGCACAGGTTCCGGATCCTGCTCGGCGCTCTGGCGGCTGAAGGCCAGAATCTGGCGCACCAGCCCCTTGGCCCGGTCAGCAGCCTGGAGCACTTTTTCCAGATTTGCAGCAGCCGAAGTTTGCGAAGGGATGTCCTGGAGGGCGAGTTCCGTATATCCGATGATGGGAAACAGCACATTGTTGAAATCATGGGCAATGCCTCCGGCCAGGGTGCCGATGGACTCCATTTTCTGGGCCTGCTGAAGCCGGGCTTCGAGCTGCCGGGTTTTTTTCCGGGCCTGGATGCGTTCTGAAATATCCCGGGTGATCCCCCGAAAACCCGCGGGTTTTCCTTTATTGTCGTAGAGCAGGGAGACCGAGGCTTCCAGGTGCAGGATGCTGCCGTCTTTTCTGCGGGTTTTCCAGTTAAATGCCTTGACCGGATTTCCGGTTCGGTAGACGTAGTTGAAGGTTTCAAATACGGACTGGACGTCTTCTTCGTCAATGAGCTTTTTATAACTTTGCCCCTTGAGCTCCTCCCATGTGTAATTGTGCATGCGGAGCACTGCACGGTTTAACAGCCGGTAATGACCGGCCAGGTCCACTTCGTAATAACCGTCTTCAATGGTGTTTAAAATGGTGCGGTATTTTTTTTCACTTTTTTTCAGGGCCTTGCGCGTTTTGTGCTGTTCGGTGATGTTTCTGGCAATGCCGCGCACGCCCGCAACCTCGCCGCCGCGTTTGTGGATCAGGGTGCTGGTATATTCCAGGATCAGGTCTTTTCCGTCCTTGTTGACCAGCCGCATGTAGCCATGGTCCTTGCCGTTTTTCTGGAGCCGTTGGAGATAGTCGTCCACCTGGGGGATATAGGGGTCGCGCACCAGGTTCCTGAGGTTCATCTGTTTTAACTCGGTGGCCGAGTAGTCTGAATCCCGTCTTACGGCGCTGTTGAATTCATAGAAATTGCCGGAAAGATCGTGGAAGAACACATAATCATTTAGATGATTAAGGATGTCTTCCATTGACTGCTGCTGCCGGAAGGCCTTGTCTGCGGTCTTCCGCTGCCGGTTGATTTCGGCTTTCATTTTCCGGATCCTGCTTTGCTGGCGCAGCAGCAGGATCAGAAAGCAGGCCAGCACAAAGACCAGTAGTGCTGCGGCCGCCCCAGCCCATCCGGCATAGCCGGTCTGGCAGAGCCATGTTCCGGTTTGTTTGACAAAAGGGGTGGTTTCTGCTCTTGCAGCTGCAGGCAGAAAGCACGCAAGAAAACAGACCGGAAAAATCCGGCGGTCAAAATGCTTGATCATTGCGCGTATCCGAATTGGCGGTTATGCAGGAATGCCTTTTGTTGTGCACAATCCGTTTAACATATTTTACAGGTGCATAAAAGTGGAAAAAATCTATTTTTTATTTTGAAATTTTGGGTGTTCCTTGATTTTGCCCAAAAGGCTCGCTATGTTGCCCTTGCATGCCGCAGGTGATCTGTTTTTTGCCGGTTTGCCCGGAAAAGGCGGCTTGCATGTTTTTTTTGGGATACAACTCAACCAGCCAATAATTGCCGTATGAGCACGAATCAACAAATCCGGAAACAAATCGCCCGGCTTCGATCAAAGATGGACCGCGCCCTTCACTGCGACCGGCATGCCGTGGAGCGCGAAATCCGTGGTCTTGAAAAAGGCAATGCCGGCAAAAAAAAGCCCAAAGATCCGGCAGAAATTCTTCAGCGTTCAGAAAAGCGCATTGATGCCTCCATTGCCGTGCGAAAACAGCGCATGGACAATCTTCCGGAAATTTCAGCCAACCCGGATCTGCCTGTATGGGAAAAGCAGGATGAGATCACAGCGGCCATTGCCGCCCATCAGGTGGTGATCATCTCCGGGGAGACCGGCTCGGGCAAAACCACCCAGCTGCCCAAGTTCTGCCTGCAGGCCGGCCGGGGTATGGACGGCCGTATCGGGTGCACCCAGCCCCGGCGCATTGCCGCGGTGACCGTGGCAGACCGCATCGCAGAGGAACTCGGCCAGCAGACCGGGGCCGGCGTGGGCTGCAAGATCCGGTTCTCCGACCGGGTCAGCGACCAGACCGTGATCAAGATGATGACAGACGGGGTTCTGCTCGCAGAAACGCAAGGGGACAAGTATTTAAACGAATATGACACCCTGATCGTGGACGAGGCCCATGAACGAAGCCTCAACATTGATTTTCTCCTGGGAATTCTCCGGGGCTTGGTCCGCACCCGCCCGGATTTGAAGGTGATTGTCACCTCTGCCACCATTGACACGGAAAAATTTTCAAAAGCCTTTGGAGATGCGCCCATAATTGGCGAAGATCCGCGCCTACTACGTCCTGCGCCACCTAGCCCGGCGCCACGACGTGACCCTGGTCTCGTTTGTGCGCGGGGACGACGCGCCGGAGTCGCTGGCGCATCTGGAGTCCTTCTGCCACGCC
>NZ_JAWODO010000053.1:0-18084 GCF_046483245.1 Desulfosalsimonas sp.
GGGCGAGCCTGTGGATAAGTCGGGTTTCATGGATCGACCGAGACGACCAGACCATGACCCAGATCAGGCTCGCGGGGGTGTTCCCTGTCCAAAGGCCACAGCTCGACCCAATAGCGCGCGCGGGGCGAATGGCTGGGCCATGCTGACTATTGAACGGTCGCGCTTGTGGCAAGGACAGGAGCGGGGCTTTGCCCTACACCCCAGCAAGGGGGCGTTGCCCCCCTGCACCCCCCCTTTGCCATGAAAGGGGTTTCCGCTTCAGCGGAGCTCTTCCGACACTTCCCGTCACCGTCTTGACCCGTACCACCACGCGGAAACAAAGGACGGGGCCTTGCCCCGGACCCCGCGCAGGGACACCCTGCAATTTTTGACAAATGCAAGGCCCCCGGCCGCCCCAACAAATGAAAACAGATTGTTTGGGCGGCCGCAGAAATGCAAATCAATCCACAGCAACGCAGGAACTCGATTCATGGAAAAGGAATTTGATTTTTTCAGTGACCACTCTGAGGCCTTTCTGGAAATGGCTTTTTGCCCGGACTACCTGGAACGCCCGACCCGGCCGGACGGCTACGGAAAAAACACCGGCGACTGCGGTGACACCGTTGAAGTATTTTTGTCCGTTGACCAGGGCCGCATCCAGGAAATTTCCTTTCAGATCGACGGATGCATCAATACCCGGGCATGCGCCAATACCATCGGCCGCATGGTCCATGGCCGGAAACTGGAAGATGCCTGGACCATAACTCCCCGCGATATTATCAATTATCTCCAGACGCTGCCTGAATCCTCACACCACTGTGCGGAACTGTCCTGCGGCGCGCTGTACCGGGCCCTTGCCCATGCCCGGACAAATATTCGCGATCCATGGAAAAAGAATTATATTTTCAAATAAGTCCCAGGCGGTGATCGGCAAAGCGGTGTTTAAAGCCCTGCACTCGGCTGGCATTGGACGGAATGTGAAATACTCACAGATTTGATGTCAAACAATTCATATGCATGATCTAATCGCTACACTTATTGCCCGTTTCCGGGATCTGGCTGCGGTTACCGACGCATTCGGGAATCTGATGTATCTAAGCCCCGCCGCCCGCCGGCTGCTGGGGGTGGCGCCGGAGGCCGACGTTACCCAACAGCACATACATGCAGTCCTCTGCAGCGGCAACAATGGCTTTTCCGCAAACTCGGATTCTGATGACAGTGTGCCGGAACCAGGACCGGAAGGCCGACCGATTTTCGGCGCAATCATGTCCCATCATTTACAGGATGGCCGTATCGGGGGTTTTTCCTACCAGCTTCACCCGGGTGCACAAAAATCCGCCTTCCAACCCGGGCCGATGCAACAACAGCCAGATGGGCAAACCGGTGTTGCCGGGGAAAACAAAGCTCCCGGCCGCAGCGCACATGCCGGTATCCTGCAGCAAATAGAAATCTCCCAGGTCTTTTCCGCCCTTGCCGAGCCGGTGATTGTATACGACCCGGCCGGCACTCCGGTCATGGCCAACCCGGCGGCAATCCATATGATGGGTTTTGATCCCACGGGTATGCCCTGGCGAATCTTTATTCAAAAAAAAGTCCTGCTTTATCCCAACAATCGTGCGGTACCCTTTGATCAACTACCCTGCAGCAGAGCCCTTGCCGGGGAAAAGGTGCACGATGAAAAATTTATCCGAACAGATTCCAAGGGCAGGGAACGGATCTATGAATTCAACGCAGTGCCCCTGCTCCACCAGGGTCGAATTGCGGGCGCGGTCACCGTGGTCCGGGACGAAACCGAGCGAAGCCGGCTCATGGACCAGCTGGAAACCGAACGCACGGCCCTGCAGGCCATTATTCACAGCGCCCCGGAAGCCATCATCGTGGTGGATGAAGAATGCCGCATCGTCATGACCAATCCCGCGGCCAGAAAATTTTACCAGCAGACCCCGGCAAACGGAATATCCGGAACCATGGGACCCGGATACCATGACAGCTCTCCGCCCTATGATCCTGTGGACCTGCCCCTGGCCCGATCCGTATTCCAGGGAGAGATGATCGTGGACCATGAACTGGCAGTTGGCCTTCCCGACGGCAAATGCCGGCACGTGCTGGTCAACACCGCTCCCATACGCAATCCAAGAGGGCATATCACCGGTGCGGTGGGGGTATTCCATGATATTACCCAGCGCAAGCAGGAGCGCCTGGAATTGGAGCAAGCGCGCACTGAGCTGGAAAAAAGGGTGGCGGAACGTACCGCAGAACTCACCCACACGGTGGAAACCCTGAGAGAAGAAATCGAGCACCGCAAAAAAATCGAGGCCAGACTCCAGGATTCCCAGGAAAAGCTTCGGCATTTTTCCCACAGGATGCTGCACACACTTGAAGCCGACCGCCAGAAAATTGCCCGGGAACTCCATGACAGCCTCGGGGCAAGCCTTGCGGCCATCAAGTTCAGCCTGGAAGAAAAATTATCCCAGATGCCCCCGGATCCGCCCGATCATATCCTGTCCCTGGAAAGCATTGTTTCTTATCTGATGACGACAATCAAGGAGACAAAGCGCATCTCCGCCAACCTGCGCCCCACCATCCTCGATGATTTGGGGCTGCTGGCGACTATCACCTGGTTCTGCAGGGAATTTCAGTATTTCTACCCCCATATCCGGATGGAGCAGCAAATCCGGATTCAGGAAGAAAATATCGATGAGCCATTAAAGATCGTGATCTACCGGATTTTACAGGAAGCCATGAACAATGCCGCAACCCATGCAAATCCGGAAAACATCCGGCTGGTGCTGGAAAAAAACGGCGGCCGCATCCAGCTGGCGGTCTCCGACGACGGGAACGGATTTGATCCGGATTCCCGGCTCCGCGCTTTGGATCCCATGAGCGGGCACGGCATTCAGGGCATGCAGGAGAGAGCCAATGTGTGCGGGGGAAATTTTGAAATCCACTCCCGGCCGGAAAAAGGCACCCAGGTGATTGTCAGCCTGCCCCAACAAGCCCGGGAGCGTACCTGTTAACCGGGGTAACTGTCTTTGTGTACCAGGCCCTGTTCAATGGCAAACGAGGTCAGGGCTGCGGCGCTGTGCAGATCCAGCTTGCCCATGAGATTGGAACGGTGCTTTTCCACGGTCTTGACGCTGATATGGAGCATGCCGCTGATTTCCTTATTCAGATACCCCTCGGCCAGAAGTTTGAGCACCTCGCGTTCCCGTTGGGTGATGTTGTCCCAGGCAGAGCGGGTTTTCATCTGCTTGCGGCCTTCAATGTAGCCTTCCATGACGTTATCGGCTATGCCCGGGCTAATGTAGGTTCGGCCCTTGAGCACGCTGTTGATGGCCACCAGGAGTTCCTCCCGGCTGGCATCCTTGATGCAGTAGCCGTTGGCACCGGCATTAAACGCCTCAAGCACGTACTGATCGGATTCATGGATGGTCAACGCCAGAACGGCAACCTCCGGATACAGACGCTTGGACTCCTTGATCACACTGATGCCGCCGAGCCGTGGCATGGAAAGATCCAGCAGCAGCAAATCCGGCGTGTTTTCGCGAATGACTTCAAGGGCCTGCAGACCGTCTTCGGCCTCTGCGATTACCTCCAGGTCCTTGCGGCTGTCCAGCATGGCTTTTAAGCCGTCGCGAAACAATTGATGATCTTCAACAATGACGATCTTTTTGGTTTCCATGGAGGTCTTTTTCCGTCCCTCATCCCGGAGTGGATCATAAATGGCAGGCAATGCAAATGATCATAGGCCATACTCTCTTATTTTCTATAAAAAAAACCGCCGCATGTCAACACAAACGACATTGCGGCGGCAGTACTTTGAAAATACACGCAAAAAAAAGCGTCAGGCCACCCGGGCAAAAACGGCGTATTCCTCAAAATCCCGGATTTCATTGCTCAGGTAGTGCCTGAGTTCCTCCATGATCTGTTTTTCAAGCTGCCGGACCCGCTCTCTGGAAAGCCCCAGGCGATCGCCCAGCGACTGCAGGGTCATGGGAGAGTCGGAATAAATCCGCAAATCCAGGATCTCACGCTCCCGGAAAGGAATTTTTTCCCGAAATTCCCGCACCTTATGATTCACCATACTATCGATTTGCCGCTCGGAAACCTCCTCTTCAATGGATTTATCCTCATCGACCCTGAGAAAATCCACCCAATCCGTATCCGAATCTTCGTTTAACGGTGCATCCAGGGAAATGTCCCGGTTGAGCAACCGCTGGTCCATATCCACGATATCTTTTTCCTCAACCCCGCATCGCTGTGAAAGGCGCTTGGAATCGGCATCAATACCCATGGCCGAAAGTTTTCTGCGTTCCTGCTTGAGCTTGTAAAAAAGCTTGCGCTGGCCTTCGGTGGTCACCACCTTGACCATGCGCCAGTTGTCCTGCATATATTTCAGGATATAAGCCTTGATCCAGAAGGAGGCATAATAGGAAAATTTGACGTTGCGATCGGGATCATATTTTCGCACTGCCTGCATCAGACCCACGTTGCCCTCCTGGATGAGGTCGAGCAGATTGCGATTCCAGAACCGCTGAAATTTTAAAGCAATCTTGACCACCAGCCGAAGATTGGAAACCACGAGTTCATATGCGGCCTGGTCATCATCGTGATCCTGGACCCTTGCAGCCAGGTAGCGTTCCTGTTCCCGGTTAATGAGTCCGTGGCTGCGGATATCAGCCATGTATTGCTGGACCGGATCAAATTTCCTTCTGCCGCTTTTAAATTTTTTCTCTGCAGCTTTGCGGGCCTCCACGGTTTGTTGGATATCTGCGTATAACGGCTCCGAATGACTGTTGCGAGACGGGGCGGCAGGGCTGTATGCAGGATCATGAAACATGGTAAAACCTCCTTGACGCAAAACGGGTTGTCACCTAAAAGACACGGTTGCCAAAAAAATCTTGGAGCTTACTGTTGAATTTAGGTATAAAAAAATCATCCTGGAAGATACATTGGGGATGGACTGTATTTTGCAGTAAGAAAACCCGTAGAAGCATACAGGATTGACCGTAGTGATCCGGGCAAAACACTCTGAACACCAGCACAGGCGAGGAAAAAGACAATGAGACAAGCACGTTGGGTTGCATGGGCGGCCGTGGGCATGCTGCTTATTTTCACCATTCCGGGGTTGGCCCGGGAAAAAGCAGAAATCAGTCCGCAGAGCCGGTCCTGCCTGGGCTGCCACAAAACCGCGACCCCGGCCATTGTGGCCGACTGGCAAAACAGCCGGATGTCGCAAACCACACCGGCACAGGCCATGGAAAAAGACCAGCTTGAGCGGCGGATTTCTGCTGATGCGATTGCCGGGCATCTGGAAACCGTTGTGGTGGGATGCGCGGAATGCCACACCCTGCGCCCTGAAACCCATGCGGACAGCTTTGCCCATGCCGGACAGAAGGTTCACACCGTTGTCACCCCGGAGGACTGCGCGGTCTGCCACAGCCGGGAAAGAGAAGAATTTTCCAACAATCTCATGGCCGAAGCCCACGGCAACCTCATGGACAATTCCCTTTATGACGCGCTGATCACGGCCGTCAACGGCCGGCTTTCCATAGATGATAACAATGGCCTTTCCCAACATAAACCTGATGAACAGACAAACGCAGATTCGTGCCTGTTTTGTCACGGCACAAAACTGACCGTGGAAAAAACCGCCGAGCGGCAGACATCCATGGGCCCCATGGAATTTCCGGTGATCCGGGGTTGGCCCAACCAGGGCGTCGGCCGGATCAACCCGGACGACAGCCGGGGGGCCTGCTCGGCCTGCCATCCACGGCACCGGTTTGCCATTGAGACGGCCCGCAAACCCGAAACCTGCTCCCAATGCCACAAAGGACCGGACGTGCCGGCCTACAAGGTCTACAGGGTCAGCAAGCACGGCAATATTTACAATGCCGGCAAGGCTTCGGAAAAATGGGACTTTTCCGCAGTGCCCTGGACTGTGGGAGAGCATCTTGAGGCACCCACCTGTGCCACATGTCATGTGAGCCTGCTCACGGATGCAAACAACCGGGTGATTGCCGAAAGAACCCATCAAATGAACGACCGCTTGGGACGACGGATTTTCGGACTGCCCTATGCCCACGCCCATCCGCAGTCTGCCGACACCACAAAGATCCAAAGCAAAGACGGCCTTCCGCTGCCCACAGCCCTTGATGGCACGCCGGCAGAAGAATTTCTCATCAGCAAACAGGAGCAGCAAAAGCGCACCAGGACCCTGCAGCAGGTCTGCCTGAGCTGTCACAGTACCGGCTGGGTTGAGGGCCATTTCAATCGTCTGGCCAACACCGTTGAAACAACCAATGAGCAGGTGCGCACAGCCACGCAGATCCTGGAAAAAGCCTGGCAAACAGGTGCCGCCCGGGGTCCACAATCCCGAGCCAGCCCGTTTGACGAACCCATTGAACGCATGTGGACCGAAACCTGGCTGTTTTACGCCAACTCCGTGCGGTTTGCCTCTGCCATGGGCGGGGCGGATTACGGGGTCTTTGCCCAGGGAAGATGGCATCTGACCCGCAGTATCCATAAAATGGCTGAAATGGCCGAATCCGGGGCCGTCTCCAGCCGGCAGGCGCCGTAACCGCCCCCGGAGATGGGCAGGGTTGATTTTTCTTTGGAAAACTGACAGAGTGAATATGATTTACCTTTTGAAAGGATCAATATATTGTCTTTGATATGCTTATCAGCCAGCCCCGGTCCGAAAGGGCTTTGCCATGTATAGAAAACGAGCGGGCGAAGTCCTGCGAATCGAGGCCGAAGGCATTGAAAAACTTGCGGCCCATCTTGATGACCAGTTTAACCGGCTGGTGGACCTGATCTATCAGTCCCGGGGCCGGGTGATTGTGGCCGGGATCGGGAAATCCGGGTTAATCGCCCGGAAAATCGTGGCCACCTTAAACAGCACCGGCACCAGATCCCTGTTTCTCCACCCGGTGGAGGCCATGCACGGGGATCTGGGCATTGTGTCTGCAGATGACGTGTTTATCGCCCTTTCCAACTCCGGGCAAACCGATGAGCTCAACATCCTGATTCCCAGCATCCGCAGTGTGGGCTGCCCGGTGGTGGCCTTTACCGGAAATTCCCGCTCAAGCCTGGCTGCCCAGAGTGACCTGGTCATTTACGTAGGCGTGGAAAAAGAAGCCTGCCCCCTGGGACTGGCACCTACGGCCAGCACCTCGGCCCAACTGGCCATGGGCGATGCCCTGGCAGTTGTGCTTCTGGAAAAACGCAAATTCAACACCAGTGATTTTCAAAAATTTCACCCCGGCGGCAATCTCGGCCGCCGGCTGTCTTACGGGGTGGCCGATATCATGCTCACCGGCGAGGCAGTTCCCACGGCAGCCGCCGGCACATCCATGGAACAAGCACTGGCAGACATGGAAAGGTGCCGGCTTGGGGTTATTTTTATTGTTGACCGGGAAAACCGGCTTTCCGGCATTATCACAGACGGGGATATCCGGCGCATGGTGGTGCAGAAGATATCGGTGTATGAAAACACCGTGGATACCATGATGACGCCTAACCCCAAACATGTGCATCCGGCAACGCCGCTTTACGAGGCCTTAAACATCATGGAATTCCATCAAATCACCGTGCTGCCGGCAATTGATGAAAACGGCACGATCGTGGGGGCCCTGCATCTTCATGACATCCTGGGAAAAGGCGCACTGAAATTCAACCCGGTCTGATTGCGCCACAGCGCAAGAAAACCGAATTTGCATACAATACAAAGACCTGTTTGGAAAAAAGCTAAATGACGATATACACCAATATTAACATGGACATGGACACCCGTATCGACATCCTGGGCGAGGCCAAGATCGAATCTCCCATTGCAAAGGAATTAAACGGCTCCAGGCAGGAGATTTTCAAGGACGACAATGAGCGGGTGTTAATCGAACTTGAGGCCAAAAAAATCACAGAAGCCATCCAGGAAGGCACAATCCCGCCATCATTTGAACTGGCCGGGCCCCGAAAAAAAATCTATTTTGATCCCAGCAAGCTCAAATGCGCCCTGGTGACCTGCGGCGGCCTGTGCCCGGGGTTAAACAACATCATCCGCTCTATTGTCCTGGAGTTGTATCACTCCTACGGGGTGAGACATATTTACGGCATCCGCTACGGCCTTCAGGGATTTATACCCGAATACCAGCACGATGTCCAGGATCTGAGCCCGGCAAACGTAGTGGACATTCATGAAATGGGCGGCTCCATCCTGGGCTCCTCCCGGGGCCCCCAGGATATTGAAGTCATTGTGGACTGCCTGGAGCGGATGAACATCGGCATCCTGTTTATGATCGGCGGCGACGGCACCCTGATGGCGGCATCCAAAATCGATGCCTCCATCCGGCAGCGGGGTCTGAAGATCAGCGTTATCGGCGTGCCCAAAACCATTGACAATGACATTCACATGGTTTCCAAGTCCTTTGGATTTGACACCGCCGTGGACATTGCCACCGGTGCCATCAAGGGGGCCCACAAGGAGGCTGAAGGCTATCCCAACGGCATCGGGCTGATCAAGCTCATGGGCCGGTACTCCGGGTTTATCGCAGCCACGGCCACCCTGGCCCAGCAGGATGTCAATTTCGTGCTCATCCCGGAAATCGATTTTGACCTGGAAGGACCAAACGGCCTGATCACAAAGCTCCAGGAGCGCCTGGCCCAGCGCAAGCACGCGGTTATCCTGATTGCAGAAGGCGCAGGCCAGAAATTTTTCGAATCCCACAAGGCGGAATATGATCCTTCCGGCAACATCAAGCTCCATGACATCGGGCTGTTTTTAAAGGAACAGATCCAAAAATACTTTGCCGCCAGGGACATGGACATATCGCTGAAATATATTGACCCCAGCTACATGATCCGCAGCCTGCCGGCCAATTCCAATGATCACGTGTATTGCACGTTTCTGGGAAGGGATGCGGTGCATGCCGGCATTGCCGGCAAGACCAACATGATCATCGGCCATTGGAACGATCATTTCGTCCACGTGCCGGTGCCGCTGACCGCCGGCAAGCGAAAGCATGTAGTTGCCGGCGACAAGCTGTGGCAGACCGTGCTGGAGGCCACCGGCCAGGGCAGCCTGGTCCATCCATAGATGCCGGTTTAAGGGGCAATCTGCACAAACCGGCTGTCAATGACATCCAGCAGGTACAGACGTTTTTCCGCCTCGCCGGAAGATAAAAAACGCGTTTTTCCGGTCACCCCTTCATAGGCGGACATCTCAACCAGGGCTTTTTGAAGGGCGGGCCGGTTGGCGAGCTTTTTTTCCGCCAGCTGGCGGCAAATCATCATGGCCGAATCATAGGCCACCGCCTCAATAAACCCCGGAGGCTCGCCGTAAATCTCTTCAAAATCGGAGACAAACTCCGTTACGGCCGGATTTTGACTATGGGCAAAAAAGCCCTCCGGGATCACAGTCCTTCGCAGCTGTCTTCCGGCAATCTGTATCATCCTGGGAGAATGCCACAGATTGGTGCCCAGCAGATACACCTCATTGATATCGTGATACCGGAGCTGGGGAATGATCAAACCCGCTTTTTCGGGGCTGTCCGGGATGAAAACAGCATCAAAGTCCACAATCGGCTGCGGTTTGTCATCCTCTTCAGGCTCGGGCCGAATCCGCCGGTCCCCGGCTGTTTTCGGTGCCAATGGCGAAATCCCGGCCCATTGTGTTTGTGAAGGCATTTGGCTTTCAGGCATCACCGTTCGGATCAGACTTTCAGACTCTGCCAAATCCGGCTCCAGGGGCTTTAACTCCTCGGGCAGATCATAATACAGCCCCACCAGTTTTTGAATGGGTTCGGCAAAATCGGTCTGATCCGGATCATAGGATTCCGCCCCCACAATGCGCCCGCCCCTGGCCAGCACCTGATCCCAGAATTGGTGAAAAAAAGTCTCCCCGTAAGCTTCATCCGGGTAAAGCACGGCAAAACGACGGCAGCCCAGCTGCTGCACTGCATGGCTGACCACGGCGTCCACCTGCATCTCCGGGGTCAGAAAATTGCGAAACACGTAAGCCCCGGCTTCTGTCACGCCGGACTTCTGACTCAGGGCAATAATGGGCACCCCCTTTTCCTGGGCCTCGGCCAGGGGAGCGGAGCCGCCGGTCATGGGGCCGATAATCGCCGCCACCCCCTGATCAGCCAGCTCCTGAACCGCTTTTTTCGCGGTTTGCGGATCAGATCCGGAGTCCCGCACCAGCAGTTGTACCGGGGGAGAAATACCCATGCGGCTTCCCGCCTTGTAAACCGCCAGTTCCAGGCCTTTTAGCGCCCGCTGGCCGAAAACCTCGTACCGGCCGGACAAGGGAAGCACGCACCCCACCCGGTTGTCTTTGAAAAAAGCCTGGGCACTGATCCGCTGGATTTCCTCCCGGGCCTCTGCAGCCAGAGGGTGATCCGGAAACTGGTCTGCAAATTTCTGAAAAACCGATAAAGAATCGCCAATGCGGGCCTCTGCGGCCAGCCGCACTGCCTGCTGATACATGAGATATCCACTGGGCGGTTTTCCCTCCAGACTGTCGAGTTCGGCCTGGATCCGCTCTGGAGTCATGTGAAAAGCCGCAGCCAGCAAACGCCTACCCACCTGTGGCCGCTGCGGCTTGCCAGCGCGGTCAAATGCGGACAAAAACATTTCATATGCCCTGTCAAAACGGCCAAGCGCCATCCAGGCATCACCGGCCAGCAAATCCACGCGGAGCTGCCGGCTGGCATCCAGGCGGTCTTCCGAAAGCTGGCTCTGATACGCCAAGGCCCCTTGAAAGTCTCCCTGTTCCATATACGATCGCATCACACCCACCCGTGCTCGTCCGGCGGCATCGCTGTCCGGCATCACCCGGATCAGATCCCGGAACAACTCACGCGCCCGACCGTAATCCCGGGTGTGCATCTGTATCATTCCCAGTTTGAAACGAGCATCAGCAGCCCGGGCCCCGTCTGGATTTTCCTCCAGGTACCGGGAATAGAGCTCTGCGGCATCTGAATAAGCCGACTGCCCGTATTTTTGCTCAGCTTTTTCAAACAGGACCTGCCCCGGCTGCCCGTCTTTGAAAATATCGCGAAACGGCCTGTCCTTGGGTGCGCATGCAGTGACCAAAACAAGCAGAAACAAACAGATTCCGATACTGTATTTTTTATTCATAACCCTGACTTTTCCCGAATGAACAAATAAAGACCGTCTTGACACCCTCCCTATACAAAAGATACAGTAATATATCAACAGGATTCCCGTTTCTTCAAACAGCCGTGCACCCCTAACCCCAACACAGGTATGAAAATGCGCAAAATCCGATTTTTCATCTTTCTTGCCGCCGCATTGCTGGTCGCCGGGACCACGGGCGAGGCCCGGATCTACCGGTACACGGACAATAACGGCGTCACCCGTTACACCAACGACCTGTCAAGCGTGCCGGAATCATACCGGAACACGGCAGAAGCCACCAGGGAAATTCCGGTCCGGCCGGCCAGGGCCGAAGATGGTACCAAAGCCACAAAACCCGGGGCCGAGGAAAAGGCAGATGAATCCAAAACCTTCCAGGACATGGAAGAAAGACGCCTGGAACTGGAAGCCAAAAAGCAGGCCCTGGACGAGAAATACCAGGATCTGATCCGGCAGCAAAAAAAATTAAAGGATGCCGGAAAACAGCTCAAAGGCAAAAAGCAGGTCAGGGCCCACAGGGAAAAGGTCCAGGCCCTTAACGAAAAGATCCGGGCCTATCAGGAGGAGCAAAACGCCCTGAAAGCAGAGATCGAGCAGTACAACAAAGAAATGGACGATCTGCGCGACGGAAGCTGAGGCAACCCGGCATCCCTAACGGGCCTGCCAGGAGGCTTCTTCCAGCCATCGGGCCAGAGCTTCGGCATGTTCCCCGGCCCTGGTGATGGCAATACCCTGAAGGCTTGCCACAAACAGATCATGATCCTTGGGAATCGTTGCAGCCACCTTTTCCGGATCCAGCCGGGAGGTGATCATGCCCTCGATCTCCGCCTCGCTTTTGTTGATCACAAAATAAAGGGGCCGGCCTGCATGCCCGGCCATCTCGGCCATCTTGGCGGCCAACTTCAGGGATTCCGCAGTGGGATCCACCACTGCAAGCATCACATCCGCGCACCCGATCACGCCCCGGCCGAAATGCTCCACCCCGGCCTCTGTGTCCACGATCACCACCTGACCGGGGTTCACCCGCAGGCTTTCGAGAAATCGGGTGGCAAGCATGCCCATGGGACAGGCGCACCCCTCTTTGTAATCATGGATCTTTCCAATGGAAACCACGCGGATATTGCCGGTTTCTGAAACGCAATCCCCGGGCAGATCCACCATGGACTGTTCCATGGGAAAGACGCCCTGGGGATTTTCGGAAATGGGTGCGTTTATTTTTTCCTTAAACCCCTTTTTGCCTCCAAGGCTTTCCATTAAGTCCATGGGCGGGTCCACACCGATCAAGTGGGCGATGCCGAAATTGGACTCATCTGCATCCACCAGCAGCACCTGGCGGCCCATGGCATCAAATGCCCGGGCCAGCATCACCGAAAGGGTGCTTTTGCCACACCCGCCCTTGCCACAAATCAATATTTTCATATAACCTCCTATAAAACTGCACAACGCGGCATCACCGCCGCAATTGAAAGACAATGGGAATCTCCAGGCCAATCGGGGGATCCCCGGCATCCGGGGGCGGCGGATCAAAAGGCCCGGCAGCGCGCACGGCTTCCACAGCAGCGTTATCCAGGCTGGAAAATCCGGAACTTTCCACCACCTCCGGATCTGAAACCCGGCCTTTGGAGTCCACATCAAATGACACAATCACCCGGCCTTCCTGCCGGCGCTGTCGCGCAGCGGCAGGATACTGCTTGTTTCGTTCAATGGCCGCCCGGATACCGGAAAAATAGGCGGCCATAACATCGGCATCCGCCTTTGCGGGCTTGGGCGGCTCCGGGCTGTCATCAACGGTTTCAAACGTTTCCGGGCCCTGCCATTGGGCCACCTGCTCGGACACAACCTCCGGCGGCCTTTCTTCGGGCACAGCTGTATCCTCGGCCTGAATCTCCGGCAGCCGGGGGGCCTCCGGGGCCGGCATATCAGGCGCAGGATCCGGAGGGCGGGCCGGGGGGTTGGGCACCGGCGACCCTTCAGGTTCTGCTGCTGTATCAACGGTCACCTCAATGACTTTTTCCGCAGAAGAAGGCGATACCTGCCGAAACTGCCAGAACAAACACAGATGCACGCCCACAGAGAAAATCACCAGCATCCAGAACAGCCAGTTGATCTTTTGGAAATATTTCCTAAACCCGGCCATATGGTCTGCACTCAAGGCCTAGTGCCGGTTTTTTCAGTTGCCAAAAACAGGCGCCCGGCGCCCGCGGCCCGGGCAATGTCCATGATATTGACCGCAGATTCAAGATCCACGGACCGGTCTGCCTTGACCATCACCAGGCTGGATTCGGATGCAGCGCTCAGCCGGTTTTCAAGCCTTTGCTGCAGATCATTTAAGGCCACCGGCTCCTCTCCGATATAGATCTTGTCATCCCGGTCCAGATAAACCGTGATCTCGTCGGTCTCCCGGGCAGCCGCAGAGCTGGATTCCGGCAAATTGACGTCTATGCCGGACTCGGAAATAAAATTGGTGGTCAGCAGAAAATAAATCAGCAGCATAAAAACAATATCAATCAGGGGTGTCATTGGCGCCTGCATCCGGTAACGCTCTTTTTTCTTTCTGTGCACCAGCATGGCTGCCTCCTTAGTTGCGTCCGGTCAGGGCAGTAAGAAAAGTGACCGCACCGTCCTGAAGCCGGGCCTCGTAGCGCTCCACCCGGGCCAGCAGATAGCTGTGGATCACCATGGCCGGCAGGGCCACGGCAAGCCCCAGGGCGGTGGTGAGCATGGCCTCCCAGATGCCGCCAGCCAGTACTGCGGCATTGACCTTGCCACCCATTTCCTGAATCACCATAAAGGCCTTAATCATGCCGATGACGGTTCCCAGCAGGCCCAGCAGAGGCGCAATATTGCCGATGGTGGCAAGGGCCTGCAAATACCTGGACAAACCCCGGACTTCTTCTTCGGTGGCATGAATGATAACAGTTTCCAGAACCTCCCGGTCTTCGTTGCGGTAATCCATTGCCTTTCGCAATACCCGGCCCATGGGGGAATTGCTTTGTTCCGCCATCCGGGCCGCCCCCGGGGCATCGCCGGATTTGAGCAGGCTGATGACTTTCTCAGCCAGCCCTGCACCCCTGGCGCGCATGAGGGTAAAGCGGATCACCCGCTCCAGGAAAATGGCCAGCACAAGCACGGAACACAGCAAAATGGGAATCACCAGCACTCCGCCCTTTGCAATAAATTCAAGCGTCATTGTTCTTCTCTCCTTCTACCGAATCTTAATCTATCCGTCTGCTTCTTCGCCGGGCTCAGTGTGAATATCGGCCACGCCGTCATAATCCAGATCTTTGGAACGCTTCAACAACTGCTGATTCTCCCCGTAGGTCTCCCAAACATCTGCGCTGCCGTCGCCCGTAGTATCCCGGCGGATTTCGGAAAGACGCCCCTGTTCATACGAATACCAGGCATCCGGCGCCCCGTTTCCGGTTAAATCTTTTTCCGCGAAAACCACCTGCTCATCTTTGTCATAATACCAGGTCATGTTCAAAGACCCGGCATCATCGCCGTCCCGTGTCTGCTGCTTGATCAGGCGGCCGCCTTCATCATACCAGGCCCGGCGCTCTGGCCGGCCGTCGCCGTTTTTATCAATTTCCACCATCTGTGCGCCAATGCCGGAATCAAGAAACACAACTGTTTCAAATCGGCCGTCATGATCCTTGTCCTGAAAAATCTGACACTTTTTCTCCCCGGTGTAAAACCGGCGCCAGTCCGTCTGACCATCATGATTGGTGTCTTTTTCCTCCCGCACCAGGTTCTGATTTTCATAATACCGGGTCTTTTCTGCAACACCGTCGTCGTCTGCGTCAATGACCATCTTTTTGGCATTGCCGGTTTCATCCAGGTATACGGTCTGCTCGGGATGGCCGTCATAATCGGCATCGTTTTCCACCCTGGCGGGTTTGCCGTTTTTATAGAAAACGACCCGGTCAAATTTCCCGTCCTGGTTGGTGTCGTATTCCGCCTTTTGCGGCTGCGTGTTTTGGAAAAAAACCTGTTTGTCCCAGCGGCCGTTTCCGTTTTGGTCCATCCGCCGCTTTTGTATTTTCCCGCTACGGTATGTCTCAAGGAGATCAAAGGCGCCATTGCCGCTGGTATCCTGCTTTTTGACCGCCAGCTGCCCGTTTTCATATTCCATAACCGTGTCCAGGCGACCGTCTTTTGTAGAGTCGGTCTTCTGTCTGGTCACCCTGCCCTTGCTATCAAACTGGAGGGTTTTTTGAACCCGGCCCTGGTCATCGAACCGCTCCTGGCGGGTGCGCTGATCATTGTCATAAAAATCACGGACATCGATTTTGCCGTTGCCGGTGGTATCACGTTCAATGCGCACCAGGCGGCCGTTTTCATAATACTGGAAGCCGTCCATGTCCCCATCGTTGTTTTGGTCCACCAAAAGCTTGATCAGGCGGCCGGATTTGTCAAAATGGGCAATCTGGTCCACTTGCCCGTCATCATTGGTATCGCGTTCGAGGCTCCGGTCATTTTCCGGCTCATCAGCCCAAACGACAGCTCCATGCCCCAATATCCCGGCCACCAAAAGGCAAACCACCGCCAAGACGGCAGCCAGAGTGGTCATTTTTTTTATCATGCCTGCAAACATACGGACATTATCCAATATTGGCAAATCATCGGTCATCATCCATTTCAAAGCAAAAAAGCCACAAAGTGTTCATTCCCTTTGCCGGGAAATACAAACCTTCGTGGCTTCGTCACTGCTACCCGTATTAATGCCGCGCACCCAAAAAACGCAAATCACAGCGGCAAATTTGTACAATCAAAAAATTCCATAAGACGCCTTCTGACGCCGTTAAATATTTTATTTTACCCAATTTGTACCACAAGTCAAGCAAATTACCGGCACTGCCTGCACCCCCCGGAAAAAACAGCGCGTGGTCCATGATCGGGCTAAGAAAAAAGCCCTGCTCCCAAAAAGAGAGTCAGGGCTTTTGATTTTCAGAACGAAATCCGGAAAAATTACAGCTCAAGCCAGGAATCGGAATAGAGCTTGCGGCCGAGGATCACATCCACGGTCTTGACATAGTCGGCCAGTTCTTTTTCATACTGGCTGGCATCTACGGGCTCGTCCATGGCTTTTTGGATCACGTCCACGATTTCCGGATGTTTTCCCTTGGCAATGGCGGTCAATTTCTCATCCAAGGGATCGGAAATCACAGAATACATGCCGTAGCGCTCCAGCATGACCATGTAGGTCTGATTCAAAATGGGGCGCAGATAAGCCGGCGGGCCGTTGGAGATATTGGACAGCCCGCAGGTGCTTTTGGCGCCCGGAGCGATATCCTGAAGCATCATGTAAAAATTCATCAGGCTCACCAGCTGTTCCTGCTGAATGTTGACCGGGGTGACAATGCCGTCGACCCAGATCTTTTCATTTTCAATACCCGCTTCATTGGCTGCATACAGCAGTTCCACGCACAGCGCCGCCCGCTCGTTTTCATCCCTGGGCAACCCTTCAGGGCCCCACATCAGTGCGATGAAATCGGCATTGTACTCTGCGGCAATGGGCAGCATTTTTTCATACCGCTCGGGCCGGGCCATGATCGAGTTGATCAGGGGCGGCTGGGCAGTGGGCTTATAGACCTTCAGGCCTTCTGCAATGGCATCAATATTGGAAGTATCCAGGGCCAGGGGCAGCTCAGTGACTTCCTGCACGGTCTTGACCACCCAGGGCATCAGTTCGGTGCCGTCTTTCTTGGCCGGGCCGAGGTTGATATCTATATAATCCATTCCCCGGGCTTCCTGGTCCTTGACTTCCTCCTGGATGGGGGCTGGATCCCGTTCCTTTAATGCCTTGCCAATTTTCTTGGACATGACATTCAAACTTTCGCCTATCAACAGCATGGAGAACCTCCCTTTGTTGGTTCTGCGTCCGGCACAGACAATAGGTCCGGGCCGGATTCTCGGTTATTGTCTTTGCTTCAGGAATGCCGGAAGGTGCGGGGCTTCCCGCGGCCCGACCGTCACGGTCCAGTCCGGAAGCTCTTCTTCGATCTCACCGGTAATGGAAGCGGCATAACCGGGAATAATCAGCTCCTTGTTTTTGACCTTGTCGGCAATGCCGCACTTTTTCACAAACATGCCCACATCATCGCCGGCAAATTTTCCGGCCGCCCACGCGGTGAGCACGGACAGGCCTTCGGTGTCTTTGACCAACAGCCAGGCCGGAACCTTGCTGCCTTCAATCTCGCCGGAGACAATAAAATAGGTCAAAGCAAAGTTGGTGGTGATCAGCACCGGTGAATTCTCATCCGGGTTGCCGATGGGGTAGATGTCTTCCACCACTGTCATGGGCCGCTGCGGGTCGGTGAAGATATTGAGCCGTTCGAGCAGCAGGGCAAACAGGGATTCACTGGCAAAATCCGACATCACGCAAATGGCGCCGTACTTGGCGATGAACATGGAGGCCAGAAGCGTTTCCATGTCCAAATTGGATGCCATTTCGCACGGAAATACAATGGTCGGATACCCAACCGAACGATTGCTCTTTTTCAGGGCTGCCCGGCGAATGTTGACCTGGTCTTCATAGGCCTGCTTGACATCCCTGGATCCGGCATCAATGACGATTTTTTTAAACCCTTCATCCCGAAGCTTGTCGGTCATCTCTGTGAGGCCTTCCACAGAATCGGCCTTGATGGCCAGGGGCAAATCGTTTTCCTTTGCCAGTGCAGAGAAATCGTCAAAATTGTCCTTGGTGGCCGCGTAAATCAGGGGATTTTTAAACTTGCAGACCTCCACGCCGGCCTTCATCACATCGAGATTTTCCGACATCAGAATGAGATTGAATTCCGAGTTTTCAGCAATCTTTTTGGCCTTGGCGGCAAAGGCGTCGGCATCGCCGTTGGCGTCCTGCAGGGCCACAAGTTCGGGCCGCAGGGTAAAGCCCACGCGCTCGAACTGGAAAGCATTCCATACTTTGAGTTTCTGATCCAGTTCCTT
>NZ_JAWODO010000005.1:0-51259 GCF_046483245.1 Desulfosalsimonas sp.
GGCTCTTCCCTGCTGATTTCGGCCAGTCGGCGGTTTGAAAACACTTGGGTGGGCATGTTTGTACGATACGACAACCTGGCCGGTGCCGTATTTGAAGACAGCCCCCTGGTGGAAACCCGCCACAGCTTCATGGCCGGCTGCGGTGTGGCCTGGGTTCTGGGCCGCTCCGAGCGCAGCGTTTCGGCAAAACAATAAATGCCGCCGGCTGCCGGCCAAACGTGGCCCCCTGAAAACTTTACAAATCCGCCAACCGGTGTTAATTTAATGAAACAGAAACGCAGGGGCCTGCAGCAGGCCGGCAACCTTGAAACTTTTAATCGCAAATCCGGGGAGTTCGGCTGATGGAATACATCAAGATTCGATTCACCAATGATTTTAACGAATCCAATTTCCAAAAAAACATTTCGGACCTGTTTCAATCCATGAGCCCGATGTTTTCCTTTTCCTCCCAGGCCACCTGGAAACCTCAGCTCGATATCTACGAAACAGCGGAAAAGATCTACATCACAGCCGAGGTGCCCGGTGTGGACAAGGAGGACCTGGAACTGGAGGTCAACCCCAGGGCCATACGGATCTCCGGCCGCCGGCAGGGACCCCCGCCGGCGCCAAACGGCCGATACCGCCTGGCCGAAATCCAGTACGGCCCGTTTGAGCGAATCCTTTACCTGAAGGCTCCGGTGGATACAGAAAATATCACCGCCAGGCACAAAAACGGATTTCTCTACATCGAGGTCTCCAAACTGCCGTCCCAGAAACGGCAAACCATTCCGATCAGCTCTGACTAGACTGAATCGTTATATCCATTTCACACGGACAGATCTGGAGGCGAATAAATGGCACAAAGCCCGAATCAACAAACTCCGAACCTTGACAATATACCCGAGCAGCTGCCCATTCTCCCGCTGTTTAACATGGTGCTGTTTCCCAAAATGGTCCTGCCCTTAATTGTCATGCAGCAGGAATCCATCCAGCTCATTGACGAGGCCATGTCCAAGGACCGGCTGGTGGGCGTGGTGGCCTCCCGGCACACGGACCCCAAAAACGAATATACTGCAGAGGATCTCTACGAAGTGGGCAGCAGCGCGGTGATCCTGAAAATGGCCAAGGCAGAGGACAACCGCGCCCAGATTCTGCTCCAGGGCATCGGCCGGTTCAAGGTCCGGGAGTATCTGGAAACCCAGCCCTATCTCAAGGCGCAGGTGGAGCATGTCCGCATCGAGGAAGCCCGGGACAAGGAAACCGAGGCCATGATGTCCAACCTGGTTTCCCAGTACCAGCAGGTGGTACAACTGTCCTCGGCCCTGCCCGACGAAATGGGCTCCATGGCCAAGTCCCTGGAGGAGCCCGGCACGCTGGCCGACATGGTCACCTCCACCATAGATTCCGGTGTCCAGGAAAAGCAGGAAGTGCTGGAACTCTTTGACATCAAGTCCCGGCTGCGCAAGGTCACCCAGCTGGTGAGCTACCAGTTTGAAATCCTGGAAATCGGCAACAAGATCCAGTCCCAGGTCAAGGGCGACATGGAAAAGCAGCAGCGGGAATATTACCTGCGCCAGCAGCTCAAGGCAATCCAGCAGGAACTCGGGGAAATGGATGAGTCCGGCAGCGAGGTGGAGGAATACCGCACCAAGATCCATGAAAAAAACCTGCCCGAAGAAGCCAGAAAAGAGGCCGAGCGGGAATTAAACCGGCTGAGCCGAATGCATCCGTCCTCGGCCGAATATTCCGTGGCCCTGACTTATCTGGACTGGATGACCGCCCTTCCCTGGAACAAAACCACAGACGACAACCTGGACCTGGAAAGTGCGGAAAAGGTCCTGGAAAACGATCACTACGGCCTGGAAAAGGCAAAACGCCGGATACTGGAATACCTGGCCGTACTCAAGCTCAACCCGGAAATCAAGGGGCCGATTCTCTGCCTGGTGGGTCCGCCCGGAGTGGGCAAGACATCGCTGGGCAACTCCATTGCCCGGGCCCTGGGACGCAAGTTTGTCCGCATGGCTTTGGGAGGCATCCGGGATGAGGCGGAAATCCGCGGCCACCGGCGCACCTACGTCGGGGCCATGCCGGGCCGCATCATCCAGGGCATCCGCAGATCCGGCTCCAAAAACCCGGTGTTCATGCTCGATGAAATCGACAAGGTGGGCGCAGACTTCCGGGGTGATCCCTCATCTGCGCTTCTGGAAGTACTGGATCCCGAGCAAAACTATTCGTTTACAGACCATTACCTGGACGTGGCATTTGACCTTTCAAAGGTAATGTTTGTCACCACGGCCAATATCCTGGACACCATCCCCCCGGCCCTGCTCGACCGCATGGAGGTCCTGCGGCTGTCTGGGTATACCATGGAAGACAAGCTAAAGATCGCCACGCGCTTTCTCATCCCCCGCCAGAGAACCGCCCACGGCCTGAAAGCCGATCAGATCAACATCACCCCGGGAGCTGTCAAGCACATTATTTCCGGCTATACCCGGGAGGCGGGCCTGCGCAACCTGGAACGGGAACTGGCCAACATCTGCCGGGGCGCGGCCACAAAGATCGCCAAAGAGGAAGCCGAGTTTGTGAAGGTGGGCCGCCGGGATGTTCGCGATTATCTCGGACCGGTGCGCTATTCCTTTGACGAGATCAAAAAACGGGTTGCCACCCCCGGGGTGATCATGGGACTGGCATGGACCGAGGCCGGCGGGGATCTTCTTTTTATCGAGGCCACGGCCATGAAGGGCAGCGGCAAGCTCACCCTTACCGGCCAGCTCGGGGATGTGATGAAGGAATCGGCCAACGCGGCCCTAAGCTATATCCGGGCCAATGCCCGCGTACTCAAGATACCCGAAGATTTTTTTGACAAGCACGACCTGCACGTCCACGTACCGGCCGGCGCGGTGCCCAAAGACGGGCCATCTGCAGGCGTCACCCTGCTGACCGCCATTGCATCGCTTCTGACCAACACGCCCACATCCAAGGACATGGCCATGACCGGGGAAATCACTCTCCGGGGCCAGGTCATGCCGGTTGGCGGAATCAAGGAAAAGGTGCTGGCCGCACACCGGGCCGGAATCAAAAGCATTATACTGCCCAAGTTCAATGAAAAGGACATGGAAGACATTCCGGCCAATGTCAAAGAAGAAATCAAGTTTCATTTTGTGGAGAAAATGCGCCAGGTGCTGCGCATCGCCCTTGGCAAATAATCGGTTGGCCCCAAAAGAACCAAAGGATTTTCTGTTATGACCCTGTCTCCGGGTACGGGCCGGCGGTTTGCCCTGATTCTGGCTTTTGCGGCAGCCGCCGGCCTATGGCTTGCCGGATGCCGGACAACCCCGCCGCCGGCGGAAAAAACATCCAAAAGCTATCAGATAAACGGTCAGTGGTATCATCCCATACCCGACTCCCGCGGGTTTCGCGAATCCGGATACGCTTCGTGGTACGGCCACCCCTTCCACGGCCGGAAAACCGCCAACGGGGAAACCTATAACATGGACGCGCGCACAGCCGCCCACAAAACCCTTCCCATGGGCACGTACGTGCTGGTAAAAAACAAGCGCAACAACAAGCAGACCGTGGTGCGCATCAACGACCGGGGCCCCTTTGTCAAGGGCCGGATCATTGACCTGTCCCGCCATGCCGCCCGACAAATCAACATGATCGGGCCGGGCACAGCACCGGTGGAAATCGCAGTGCTGGAAAAAGACCATCCGCAGCGCCAAAAGGCATCCGGCAGCCACGGCGATTATCACACCGGGGATTTCACCATTCAGATCGGGGCATTTTCGGAAAAGGACCTGGCAGAATCCATTCGTGACACCCTTGCGGGGGATTATAATCCGGTGACCATCACCGAGGTCAACCGCGCTGATGCCACCTTCTACCGGGTCCGGGTGGGCCGGTTTGCCTCCCTGGCAGAAGCCCGGGACACCGAACTGCAACTGATCCGGGCGGGCTATGATAACGCTTTTGCCGTTGCACGCGATGACAGGTAGCCCAAAGCCATGATGGAACTGCAGGGCCGGATCCGGCGGATCACATTTCACAGCACAGATACCCATTACACGGTTGCGCAGATGGAAGCCGGGCCTGACCATGCCGGGGTAACCATTGTGGGACACCTGCCAGGGGCTGCCCCGGGCCAGGCGGTGAAAATCCTGGGCAAATGGGTAACCCATCCGCGCTACGGGGAGCAGTTCGCGTTTCAGCAGGCCCAAATCACCCGGCCTTCAGGCGTGGACGGAATCCGGCAGTACCTGGGTTCCGGTCTGATCAAGGGCATCGGTCCGGGCCTTGCCGAGAGCATTATCGAAGCTTTTGGCACAAAAGCCTTGGATATCCTGGACCACCAGCCCGAGCGGCTCCGTGAAATTTCGGGTATCGGTGAAACCCGGGCTGTGGATATCGGCCGGCAATGGCAACAGCACAGAATCATTGGCGATATCATGGACTTTTTGCAGCAGCATGGCATAGAGGCCGCATATGCCGGAAAGATATTCAGACAGTACGGCGTTGAGGCCATGGAAGTGCTCACCCGGGATCCTTTCCGGCTGGCAGAAGACCTGCCGGGCCAGGGCTTTATGATCGCCGATGCCATTGCCGGCAAGGCGGACCTGCAACCCGATCCGGAGGTGCGGGCTGCGGCCTGCATCGAGCATCTGCTTTACCAGAGCGCATCTTCCGGTCACATGTTTTACCCTGAAGACACGCTATTTCGGAAACTTGAACAAACATTCGGAATCGATCACCAAGCCGCCGGGCTGGGGCTGGAACAATTGTCTGCAGCCGGCAAGGTGTGCATGGAAGCCGGCAATGCGGTTTTGGACCAGTCAGACGACAGATGCCGACATATCTATCTCTCCCTGCTCCACGAGGCTGAAACCGGCATTGCAATGCGCCTTTCGGCCATGATGTCTTCTTGTCCGGACCCGGCTCTTTCAAATAGCATTGATCCGGCAGAACAAATGGAAGACCGGTTTGCCGTCCGGCTTTCAGATGAGCAGAAACAGGCCCTGGAAGGGGTGCTGGCCTCCCCGGTTTCAGTGATCACCGGCGGGCCGGGCACCGGGAAGACCACCCTGGTGCAGTGCATTGCCGCGATTTTCAAAAGCGCGGGCCTTCGGGTCTGCCTGGCGGCGCCTACGGGCCGGGCTGCCCGGCGCCTGACGGAAATCACCGGGAAAAACGCCCACACCATCCACAAGCTGCTGGGCTATCATTTTGAAACCGGCTGTTTTGACAAGTCCCGGGACGATCCTGTTGAGGCAGACGTGCTCATTGTCGACGAAGCCTCCATGATCGATGCGGAGCTGATGTACCACCTTGTGTGCGCCACGCGATTCAATGCCCGGCTCATCCTTGTTGGCGACGTATTTCAGCTGCCTCCTGTGGGGCCGGGAAATGTGCTGGCTGATATCATCGAATCCGGCCGTATTCCGGTGCATTTTTTAACTGAAATCTTCCGGCAGGCCGCCCGCAGCGCCATTGTGCGCAACGCCCACAACATCCGGCGCGGCCGCACGCCTGAGCCCGAAAACATGGATGCAAACAGCAGCGGGCAGGAATTTTGCATTCTCGAGGCCAACACACCACAGGAGGCGGCAAAAGCCATCGTGGATCTTGCCACCCGAACCCTGCCGGATATTTACGGTCTTGTCCCCGGCCGGGACATCCAGGTAGTTTCACCCGTGCATAAGGGTGCAGCCGGCACCATCAGCTTGAACCAAAAGCTGCAAAAGACCCTCAATCCCGGCAGAAAAGGGATCAAGGCCCTGGATCACGAATTCTGCGTCAACGACCGGGTCATGCACCTGAAAAACAATTATGCCAAGGACGTCTTTAACGGCGATATCGGCATCATCACCGGCACGGAACCGATTGATCCGGTTCTCCGCGTGGATTATGACGGCCGGCAGGTTTCCTACGGGGCCGATGAACTCGATGAACTCAGCCTTGGATACGCCATTACCGTTCACAAATCCCAGGGATCGGAATACCCGGCCGTGATTTTGCCCGTGATCACCCGGCATTATGTCATGCTCCAGCGCAATCTGCTCTATACGGCCATCACCCGGGCCAGGCACCTGGTTGTGCTGGTGGGCAATGCCAAGGCTATCGGCGTTGCCCTGAAAAACGACAAGCCCGCGAGACGGCTTTCAAACCTTGCAGCGCATCTGCATGCCTGCGGTCCATAGAAAGATTTTTGCACCACTTGATGTTTGGCAGGAGGCAAGCTCAGAGTGAGGGTCAGGGTTTGTTTTTGAAGCGACATTGAACGTTTTTACGAAAAAATTCAGCCTGACCCTGGGCTTGTCCGGAAACGGGGCCGGAATTTTGTATTGCACCGCGCAGGCAGATTGGGTATGTTTTGTTTTTACATCAAACCTTAAAGGAACCGGTAAGGATATGAAAAAAACGGCCATTGTTTTCGTTCTCGGATTATTGTCAATATGCATGGCAGCTCCGTCCCATGCCGAGACCCGCTATATCGGTGATTTGATGGAAATCACCCTTCGGACCGGTCCCGGTCTGAATTACCGGATCGTCAAGATGCTCAAATCCGGCCGGACTGTGGAAACCCTGGAAACCGAGGATAACTGGACCCGTATTCGCCTCTCAGATGATACCACCGGCTGGGTGTTTTCTCGTTATATCACAAGCTCCAAGCCCAAAAGCCTTGTTGCCGACTCCCTGCAGGAGGAAATCGGGCCATTGCGCACAAAGGTAAAATCTTTAACCGAAGAAAACCAGCGCCTGATCAAACGCAATCAGGAACTGGCCGATGAGCTGAAAAGCACCCGGGAGGAACTCAAATCCCTGGAAAATCAATATGCCACCCTTCAGGAGGAATCCGGAGATTATCTGAAGCTTAAAGACGAGCACGCCAGCCTCACAAAAACCCTGGAAGAAAAAGATCAGCGGATCCAGACCCTGGAAAAGCAGGTATCGGACGCGTTTTTCTCCGCGGGCCTGAAATGGTTCCTGGCCGGGGCCGGGGTTTTGCTGCTGGGAATGATCATCGGAAACCGGATCGCATCCAGGAAAAAGCGCCCTGGCCTGAGATAAAAAAAGAGCCCATCTATGGAACACCGATTTGACTTTCTGGTCATCGGAAGCGGGGTGGCCGGGCTTTTGTTTGCCCTGAAAACCGCCGAACACAGCCGCGTGGCCATTGTCACCAAAAAAGGCCTCACTGACAGCAACACGGTTTACGCCCAGGGCGGCATTGCCGCGGTGCTGGATCCGGATGACACATTTGAATCCCATGTTGCCGACACCCTGGCCTCGGGAGACGGGCTGTGCAACCAAAACGTGGTGGAGATGGTAGTTTGCTCGGCCCCGGAACGGATCCGGGAGCTGACAGAAATCGGCGTGGGCTTTAACCAAAGCAATGACGGCCGGCTGGAACTGGACCTGTGCCGGGAAGGCGGCCACGGATTTAACCGGATCGTGCATGTGGACGACCTCACGGGCCGGGCCGTGGGAGAAGCCCTGGTCAACCGGGCAAGGCATCACGAGCGCATTGACATATTTGAAAACCATATCGCCATTGACCTGATCACCCGCTCCACCCGGCTAAAGCGCGGGCAGACCATCACCGGCCACGAGGATCAATGCTACGGCGCATACGTGCTCAAACGCGATACCGGTGAAATCCACACCTTTCTGGCCAGCATCGTGGTGCTGGCCACGGGCGGTTCCGGCAAGGTCTATGCCTATACCAGCAACCCGGATATCGCCACAGGAGACGGTATTGCCATGGCCTACCGGGCCGGGGCGGCGGTGGCAAACCTGGAATTTGTCCAGTTTCACCCCACCTGCCTGTTTCATCCACAGGCAAAGAATTTCCTGATTTCCGAAACCGTACGGGGAGAAGGCGGAATTCTGCGCAACTCCGATGGCTCCGCCTTTATGGCCGACTACACCCCCCAGCGGGAACTGGCCTGCCGCGACGTGGTGGCCCGGGCCATTGACTCGGAACTCAAAAAACGCGGCGATGAGGCCGTGTTTCTTGACATCTCCCACCGGGACCCGGAGTTTGTGCGCTCGCGCTTTCCCCATTTGTATGCAAAATGTCTGGAATTCGGCTTTGACATGACCCGTCAGGCCCTTCCTGTTGTGCCGGCGGCCCATTACATGTGCGGGGGGGTATCCACGGACATCCATGGCAGAACCAGCATCCAGCGCCTTTACGCCATTGGCGAGACCGCCTGTACGGGTCTGCACGGGGCCAATCGCCTGGCCAGCAACTCCCTTCTCGAAGGACTGGTCTACGCCCACCAGGCGGCCATCCGGGCTGCAGAGGAAATCCGGGAGACGGATTTTTCCGATATCGCCGATATTCCGGTGTGGGATGACCTGGGAACCATGGACAGCGATGAGGCCATTGTCATCGCCCACACCTGGAATGAGATCCGCAGGCTCATGTGGAATTACGTGGGCATTGTGCGCTCGGACAAGCGCCTGGCCCGAGCCCGGCGCAGAATCGAGATCATCAGCGACGAAATCCAGGAATACTACTGGAACTTCAAGGTCACCCCCAACCTCATTGAGCTGCGCAACATCGCCATTGTGGCCGAACTGATCATCCGGTGCGCCATGCACCGCAAGGAAAGCCGGGGCCTGCACTATAACATTGCGTATCCGTACAAAAATGACCAGCGCTGGAAAAAAGACACGGTGCTGCGCCGCCCCTTTGTGGGATAACCCGGCCGATCATCGCACAAAGCATGCCTGCCGGGAAAATTTTTGCAGGATCCGGAATTGCAGTTATACTAGGCAGGACTGAAAACACCATTTCCATTGTACTTGCCAGTGCGCCCGGCAAAGTGCGGAAACCCGGAGATCGAAACCATCCATGAAACGCCCAAGCGCCCAGATATCCTGCGGACTCAAGATTGCCGGCCGCCCGGAGCATTCCGTGGACAAGGCCCCGGAACCCAAAACCGTGGCATCCGCACCTGAACGCATCCCTCTGCTAAAAGCCCGACTGCTGAAATCCAAAGGCGACCGGGTGAGTATCGGCACGCCCCTTTACCAAGACAAACAAAACACCGATATTGTATTTGCCGCGCCCGGGGCAGGAAAAATCGAGGATATTGTCCACGGGCCCAGGCGGGTGATCCGCGAGATTGTCATCCGGCTGGACAAAGAGCAAACCGCTGAAGATTTCATCTCGTATCCGGCCGATAAACTCGCCCGGATGACCCCCGGCGCCCTGACGGAGATTTTGTTAAAAGGCGGTGTATGGCCCCTGCTCAGAGATATAGTCTACCGGGGGGTGGCGGACCCGGGCCGCAGTCCTTCGGCCATCTGGGTGGCAGCCACCAACCAGGACCCATTTCACCCGCCACCGGACACCTGGCTGCAAAGCCCCCAAGACAAACGTTTTTTCCAGACCGGCATCAAGGCCCTGGAGATTTTGTGCAGCAGCGTGTTTGTCTGCTGCGCTGCAGATACCGCCTTTGGCGACGAACAAATTGAAAACATGATCACCCACCGGGTTTCAGGGGGCTATCCCTTTGATGATCCGGCAGTGGTCCATTATCATGCCAAGACCCGCCCGGAGGACAACCATGCCTGGTTTGTAAGCGGCCAGGACGTGCGACTAATCGGCGAGTTTCTGGAAACCGGAAGATTTCCGGTCCGGCGCACGGTGGCCGTGTCAGGGAAGTCCGTCCATGGCCGTTACCGGCAAACCCGTCTCGGCGCGCCCCTGCAAATCCTGGCCGATCCCGGAGAAAACTCCGGCTGCAGATGGGTTGCCGGCGGCTTGTTCCGGGGCTATTCCAGCGGTCCGGATTTTCATCTCGGCTTGTATGAAACCGCCTTGGGCATCATCACGGAATCCGGAAAGCGAGAGATGCTTGGATTCATGCGCCCGGGGTGGAACAAGCCCACATGTTCGCGCACGTTTCTGTCTCTTTTCAACCCCCAACCTTTGCCCGTGGATGCCGACATGCACGGATCCGGGCGTGCGTGCGTGAATTGCGGCAACTGCACCCGGGCCTGTCCGGTCGACATTCTGCCCCAGTTCACCTATAAATGCATCCGGGCGGGGGAAATCGAGGAGTCCCTTTCCCACGGCATGCTCGACTGTGTGGAATGCGGGCTGTGCTCCTATGTATGCCCGTCGAAAATCGAACTGTGCCAGACCTTTCAGGAAACCAAACAGGCCTATTTCAGGCAGCGGATTTAGCCCATGGGATGGATTGAGAAAAATTTGCGCAAAATATTTGACGCGCCCCGCAAACATTTTGAATCCGGGGGCCGGCTGGAAAAACTGGGCCCATTGTTTGAAGCCATTGAAGACGTGTTTTTCTTTCCCGCAGAGGCCACGAAAAACCGCCCCCTGGTGCGCGACAGCCTGGACCTGAAACGGTTTATGAGCTCTGTGCTCGTGGCCCTGATCCCGCCGCTGCTTTTCGGCATCTACAACACCGGATACCACAGCCGCTTGGCATCTGAGATGTCCACCGCGTTTATGCCTTCATTTGCCACGGGTTTGGGCATTGTGCTGCCCATCATCCTGGTATCCTACGCAGTGGGGCTTTTCTGGGAGCTTTTGTTTGCCGCCATCCGAAAACATCCCATCAGCGAGGGATTTCTGGTAACGGGTTTGTTATTTCCCCTGACCCTGCCGCCGACCATTCCCCTGTGGCAGGTGGCCGCCGGCATCACCTTCGGGGTGGTTATCGGAAAAGAAGTGTTTGGCGGAACCGGCAGAAACCTGTTTAACCCGGCGCTGACAGCCAGGGCGTTTGTATTTTTCGCCTACCCGGCCCAGATGTCGGGAAATGCCGTATGGGTGGCTGCAAAGGAAAAGACCGCCGGGGCCGTGGATGCGGTCACAAGCCCCACACCCCTGGCTGTGACCGAACTTCAGGCCCCGTTTAACAGCATCCGGGAAATGCTGACCGACCAGGGCTACACGTTTGCAACCCTGTTTTGGGGCCAGTACCCGGGCACCATTGGTGGCACATCGGCTTTTTGCTCTCTTCTGGGGGCCGGACTTCTCATATTGCTCGGCATTGCCAGCTACCGCACCATACTGGGAGCTGTGGCCGGTCTGCTGGCCACCGGTTTTCTGCTCAACCTGGCGGCATCCCCGGGTACACTGCCCTGGTTTTCGGTCAACCCCTTTTATCATCTGGTGGCCGGCGGTTTTGCCTTTGGAGCGGCCTACATGGCCACAGACCCGGTCACCGCACCGGGAACGGACCGGGCCAAATGGATCTACGGCTTTCTCATCGGGGCGTTGACCGTGCTGATCCGGGTCGTCAACCCGGCGTTTCCCGAGGGCGTGATGCTGGCCATTTTGTTTATGAACATGTTTGCACCGCTTCTGGAGTACACGGAAATCCGGCTGCGGGTAAAAAAAAGGATTCCCCATGTCTGAGACCATCAAATCCATCGGCTTTGCCCTGGGGATGTGCCTGGTCTGCGGGATTCTGCTGACTGCCGCAGCCACGGGGCTGCAGCCGATGCAGGAGAAAAACCGGCTCAGTGACCGGCAGAAAAACGTCCTTTACACCGTGGATCTGGCATTCCGGGACAAGACTTACACCCCGGAGCAGATCCGGGATATATACGAAAAAAACATTGATGAGATCCGGGTGTCTGCCGCCGGCGAAATTGCAGAACCCGCAGAGGACGGGGCCGGGGCCCACGGACAGGTTCTGACCATCTATCTGTATACAAAAAACGGAGAAATTCAAAACTATATCATCCCCATTGAAAGCCAGGGCCTGTGGGGGAAAATTTACGGCTACATGGCCCTGGAAAACGACGGTTCCACCGTGGCCGGCTTTACGGTCTATGAGCACTCAGAGACCCCGGGCCTGGGCGGGGAAATCGAAAAACAGTGGTTCCAGAAAAATTTTGAAGGCAAAAAAATTGTGGACCGCACCGGCCGGTTTGTGGCCGTGCAAATTGCCAAGGGAGACGTAGGCAAACGGGTCCCGGAGGAAAAAAAGCCCCATTACGTCGACGGCATCAGCGGGGCCACCCTCACGGGACGGTTTCTTTCCCAAGGGCTTGAAAAAACCTTGTCCAGATATGAACCGGTATCCCTGTGCTTTCGCAAACAGCGCCTGAGCTGCCGCCTTCAGGAACCAATTGATTCGGGGGACAAATGAAACTGACCCGTACCAAAGCATTTAAAACATTTGCCGGGCCGGCCTGGTATGAAAACCCCATCAACATGCAGATGCTGGGCATCTGCTCGGCACTGGCCGTGACCGTGCAGTTAAAGACCGCCTTTGTCATGACCCTTGCCATGACATTTGTGGTCAGCTTGTCCAATCTGATCATTTCCCTTCTGCGAAACGTGATTCCCGGCAATATCCGAATAATTGTGGAACTGGCGGTGATTGCCTCTTTGGTGATCCTGGCAGACGAATTTCTGCGGGCCTATTATTTTGAAATCAGCAAGCTTTTATCGGTATTTGTGGGCCTGATCATCACCAACTGCATCATCCTGGGCCGGGCCGAAGGCTTTGCCCTTTCCAACCCGCCGCACCTGGCATTTATTGACGGGCTGGGAAACGGTGTGGGCTACGGATCTGTGCTGATGAGCGTGGCCTTGATCCGGGAACTGTTTGGCTCAGGAAGCATTTTTGGATACACCGTGGTGCCCGAGCGTCTGTATGCGGCCGGCTACGAAGACATGGGCCTGATGCTGCTGGCGCCTGCGGCCTTTATCATCATCGGTCTGATGGCTTGGCTGCAGAAATACCTTGTTAATTCAAGAAAATAGCGAAAAAAGGTATGGTCGAACTTCTCAGCCTGTTTTTGAATTCCGTTTTTGCCGGCAATATCCTGCTGGCCTATTTTCTGGGGATGTGCTCGTTTGTGGCGGTGTCAAAAAACATCGAGACCGCCGTCGGCCTGGGCTTTGCGGTTATTTTTGTGCTCACCGTAACCACGCCCGTCAACTGGCTGCTATTCCACGGACTGTTGGCCCCCGGTGCCCTGGCCTGGGCGGGGCTGCCGGATGTGGATCTGAGTTTTTTAAAGCTCATCATATTTATCTCGGTGATTGCCGCCATGGTCCAGGCCATTGAGATGATCATCGACCGATTTTCCGCTGCCCTGTATGCGGGCCTGGGCATCTTTCTGCCCCTGATTGCGGTCAACTGCGCCATTCTGGGCGGCTCGCTGTTTATGGTGGAACGCAACCTGACCTTTATCGAATCGGTGGTCTTCGGCTTTGGCGCGGGTGTGGGCTGGATGCTGGCCATTGTGGCCATGGCCGCAGCGCGCATCAAACTGCGCTACGCGGATCTGCCAAGCGGGCTGGAAGGATTTGCCATTACCATGATTGTTACCGGACTGATGGCCATGGCCTTTATGCTGTTTTCCGGCATTACCATGTAACACGGGGGAGACTTGATTTACCTGATCAGCATCGGCACATTTTCCGGGATCATTCTGGTACTGGTGATTCTGCTGCTGCTCGTGGAATCCCGGGTGGCGCGCAAGGGTCAGCAGCAGATCGTCATCAACGAGGACAAACAAAACCCGGTTTCAGCCAAAGCCGGCACATCGCTTCTGGCCGCCTTAAACCAAAACCAGATCTACCTGCCCTCGGCCTGCGGCGGCAGCGGTTCCTGCGGCCAATGCAAGTGCCGGGTGATTGTCGGCGGCGGCGATATCCTGCCCACGGAGCTGCCCCACCTATCGCGGGGGGAAAAACAGGAAAACATACGGCTGTCCTGCCAGTTAAAAATCCGCCAGGACATGGAAATCGAAATTCCGCCGGAAATCTTTGCCATTGAAAAATACGAAGGCACCGTGGCCTCCAATCAAAGCATCGGCACCTTTATCAAGGAACTGGCTGTCAACATCGACCAGGACCGGGCCATTGAATTTGAAGCCGGCCAGTACATGCAGATCGATATTCCGCCCTTTCAGGTGTCATTTTCAGACTTTGAGATTGAACAGCCCTTTAAGCAGGCTTGGGACCAGTATGACCTGTGGAGCCTTGAGGCTGTCAGCGAAGAGCCCGTATACAGGGCCTACAGCCTTGCCAATCCCCCGTTTGAAGCAAATCCGCTGATGTTTACCATCCGCATTGCCACCCCGCCACCAGACCAGGCCGGCGCCCCGCCGGGTGTGGGCTCGTCTTACATTTTCAGTCTCAAGCCCGGCGACCGGGTGAGCCTGAGCGGTCCGTTCGGTGATTTCCGGGTGGCAGAAAGCCGGCGGGAGATGTGTTTTATCGGCGGGGGCGCGGGCATGGCGCCCCTGCGCGGCCAGATCCGTCAGCAGCTTCTGTCCGTGAAAACCGACCGGCCCATGACTTTCTGGTACGGCGCCAGAAACCGCCAGGAAATGCTCTATGACGCGGAATTCAAAAAACTCGACAAAGAATTTGACCATTTCGCCTATCACGTGGCCTTGTCAGACCCCCTGCCCGAAGACAAGTGGGACGGGATGACCGGGTTTATCCACCAGAGTCTTGAGGCGCATTTTCTCCAGTCCCACCCTGACCCCTCGGAGGTGGAATACTATCTCTGCGGCCCGCCCATGATGCTAAGGGCCTGTCTGGAGACACTGGACAGCTACGGCGTGGAACCCGAAATGATCGCCTTTGACGAGTTCTGATCCTGCCGGCTCCCCCTTGAATATGTATCCTTTTCCCCCGCATCGGCAGCAAAACCTTGCAAGTTTGCAGGAAGGAAGCCGAGAGGGCGGTGGGGCGGGTTTTTTCGCTCCAGATCGTTTTTGCGGATTCAGCCAACGCCTCCGCCGAAATTTCAAAAACTCGGGCTTTCGCCCTCAAACAGTTTGAAATTTTCCGGCTCCGGCATTGGCTGAATTTTCCCGCAAAACCGGTCAATGTCGCTTCAAAAACCCGCCCCACCGCCCTCCCGGCTTCCTTGGCACCCATTGCCGTAGTCGATCCTCCTGGAAAAAATACATTGGAGATACCCGTGCGGAATGATCAAACCCGGGGTGCTACTTGAAAGCAAAGGAACCGTCCGCAACAAACAATTATTGCCGGATATTTCCAGTGCGCCGGCCATGTGGCGGGGGCGGGGTGGTTTGTCTGGATGCATTGGAGCGGTTTCGGCATAAGATCGTTCCGGGGCTTTGGCGCCCGGAATTTTAAACTGTCTGAGGGCGATCCGCCCGAGTTTTTAAAATTCCAGCCAAAGCCCCGGAACGATCGCCGAAACCGAGCCGCAGACAGACAAACCACCCCTGCCCCCCACATGCGAAAATCGGTCCAAATCGCTCGCTTTGCAGGCACTTTACAGGTACGATATGCAGGCATAACGCCTTTAAAAAGATTCTTTTACATACGCGCGATCACGCCGGTGGGCAGGATCTTTAGCAGCCTTGCCACCACGGCCCAGCGCCAGGCCGTATCCGCGCCCTGCCATCTCCAGGGCCACGGCCCGGCCGATGCCCGAGGACGCGCCGGTGATGAAAATTTTTTTGGTCATGCAAGCCTCCTTTGAGAATGTCTGAAAACCCGCAAAGCCACAAAAGCGTTGCCACAACCGCCAAGGATACGCTGCTGCGGCAATAATCTTGGCTTATTTCCCATACCCGTCCGGATTCATGGACTGCCAGCGCCAGGTATCGGCGCACATTCGGTCAATGCCGTATTTGGCCTGCCAGTTGAGCTCCTTTTGGGCTAAGCCGGGATCTGCATAGCACTTGGCGATATCGCCGGGCCGGCGGCCAGTGATGCGATAGGGGATTTTTTTGTTGCAGGCGTTTTCAAATGCCGCAATCATTTCCAGCACGGAATAGCCCCGGCCCGTGCCCAGATTGTAGGTAACACAGCCGCAGTTTTGCCAAAGCTTTTCCAGAGCACGGACATGCCCGTCTGCCAGGTCCATGACATGGATGTAATCGCGCACGCCGGTGCCGTCCGGGGTGGGATAGTCATTTCCAAACACCTGCACTTCAGCCAGCCGGCCCACAGCCACACCGCTGATATAGGGCATGAGGTTGTTGGGAATATCTGCCGGGTCCTCTCCGATCAGCCCGCTGACGTGGGCGCCCACGGGGTTGAAATACCGCAGCAGGGCCGCGTTCCAACGCGGGTCTGCTGCGCTTAAATCTTTGAGAATCTGCTCGATCATCAGCTTGGTGCGGCCGTAAGGGTTAAAGGGCGCAACCGGGGCGTCTTCTTTAATGGGCACCTGATCCGGGCTGCCGTAGACCGTGGCAGAAGAGCTGAACACCAGGTCCCTGACCCCATAATCCGCCATGGCCTCGCAGAGCGCAAGGGTTGCGCCCAGGTTGTTGTCATAATAGGACAAAGGCTTTTGCACGGATTCGGCAACGCTTTTTAACCCGGCAAAATGAATCACGCATTCGATCTGCTCATTGTCAAATATCTGTCGCAGTTCCGTCTTGTTGCGCAGATCTGTTTGATAAAACGGCACACGGGTGCCGGTGATTTTTTCCACCCGAAGGACCGCTTCTTCGCTGGCATTGACCAGATTGTCGGCCACCACCGGCCGGTGACCGGCCTCAATGAGCGAAACGCATGTGTGGGTGCCGATGTATCCGGCCCCGCCGGTGAGCAGAATCTTCATAAAACATCCTTTTTTGACAATTTTGTCTGATTTTGCATTTGGATCTGGCAAAATCAAGGGTTGGCTGGTAAAAACCGATCCATGGAAATTCTCTACATGGACACGCATTTTGTGGCCGTCAACAAGCCAGCCGGGCTCATGGTGCACAGAAGCCACCTGGTGCACAGAAACACCCGATTTGCCCTCCAGATGGTGCGCGACCAGGTGGGCTGCCATGTCTACCCGGTACACCGCTTAGACAAACCCACATCCGGAGTTCTGATTTTCGGCCTATACCCCAAGGCCGCCGGACGCCTGGCCCAATGCTTTTCAGAACGCGGGGTCTCCAAGCTCTACCTGGCCGTGGTCCGGGGATGGACACCGGAATCGGGCATCATTGAAAAACCCCTGGCCAAATACCGAGACAAGAAAAAACGCACCAGCACCATCCAGCCCGCGCTCACCCGATTTTTGCGCCTGGGCTTCATTGAACTGCCCTATGCGGTGAGCCGGTATCCCACCAGCCGCTACTCACTGATCCTGGTCCGTCCGGAAACCGGCCGGCTCCATCAAATCCGGCGGCACTTGCATCATATCTCCCATCCGGTCATCGGAGACCAGCCCCACGGAGACGGCCGTCACAACCGGTTTTTTGCCAAAACCTTCGGCTGCTCCAGGCTTTTGCTGGCAGCGGTACGGGTGGTGTTTGATCACCCATTCACAGGAGCGGCAATTACCATTGACGCTCCCCTTGACGGTCGTTTCTGCCATGTTTTAAACAGCTTTGGCTGGCGCGCGGCCGCGTCCAGACACATGGTACCGCCCTTTTTTCCCTTGCTGACCTGATCTGTTTATACGCCATTTATTGCCCCAGGGCAACAAGGGATAGGGGATTCAAAATCCAATAAAAAGATTTTGACCTTTGCTGCGTTTTTAAGATAAATTAATTTTTTAGGGTATATTTCTAAAAATAAATCTCAGCAGATAAAATTCGCCTTTCTGTCACCTGCATCCCACAGGCAGCCAACATGGCACTGCCAGAGGAGACCCATGAACCCGTCCCTTGATCCCAAACCGCCCCTTCCGAAGATTGACGAAAACACCAATCTACTTGTACTGCTCATCGACAGCCGGCGGCGGGTGCAGAAACTGATCATGCCCGAAAGCATGGATTCTCCCGAGCCTTTGGACGACGTGGCCGGAAAGCCGCCGGGCGAGGTTTTGTGCTGCTGTAATGCCGAAGATTATCCGGAGGGGTGCGGAAACACCCCTGCCTGCGAGCAATGCGAAATCAACCGGGCCATCAGAGAAGCCATGGAGCGCCACACCGCCTGCCACCGCCGCAAAGCCCACCTTAACAAACAATCCGGAGAGACCCGGTTTGCCAACACGATTTATGTCTCAGCCATGTGCATCGACAATGGAGAAAACCAGGCGGATTCCCGCATACTCATGTGCGTGGAGGAAACCCATCAGCTCCAGCAGGCTGTAAAAGAGCGCAAAAAACTCGAAGAACGACTTCGGCATACCCAGAAGCTGGAGGCCGTGGGCAAGCTTTCCGGTGGAATCGCCCATGAATTCAACAATCTGCTCCAGATCATCAACGGGTATGCCGACCTGATGGCCGATGAACTGGAACAAGACCACCCGACCCGGGCGTATTTAAATGAAATCAGCGCCGCCGGCAGCCGGGCCGCGGACATGGTCCGCCACCTGCTGGCATTCAGCAGAAAGCAGGTCATGCAGATGAGAGACGTGGAAATCAACGGGCTCATTGAAAAAACCCTATCCATGCTGCGGAGTCTGATCGGAGAGAAAATCGAAATCGACTATATCCCGGGGCGGCATGTGGGCCGGGTGCGCGTTGATGCCGCCCATATCCAGCAGGTTCTGCTTAATTTATGCCTTAATGCAAAAGATGCCATGCCCGAGGGCGGCACCGTAACCATTGAAACCGAAAATGTACTGATCAACGGCCAGTACTGCCGGACCCATGACTGGGCCGAACCGGGCCGGTTTGCGCTGATCAGCGTCACAGACGCGGGCTGCGGCATAGACGCCCAAACAACAGCCAGGATTTTTGAACCGTTTTTTACCACCAAGCCAAGGGAGAAAAACAATGGCCTGGGCCTGTCCACGGCTTACGGCATCATCTGCCAGCACCAGGGCATGATCAATGTCTACTCCGAGCCGGGCAGGGGCACCATGTTTAAAATCTATCTGCCGGTAACAGAAAGACGGGCCACGGAAGTGGAGGTCAACCTCCAGGGACGGGTCAAGGGCGGAACCGAAACCATCCTTGTGGCAGAAGACGATGAAATGGTCTGCGATTTGATGCAGACCGTGCTAAGCCGGGCCGGGTACAAGGTTTTTTGCGCAGGAGACGGTGAGACGGCCATTGAATTGTTTGCCCAAAACCGTGACAAAATCGATATGGCGGTCCTTGACGTGGTCATGCCCGCAAAAGACGGCCGGCAGGTTTATGAAGCCATCAAGGAATTCAACCCGGACATCCAGGTGCTTTTTTCCAGCGGATACAGCGAAAATGCCATTCACACCAATTTCGTACTCCACGAGGGCATGCAGCTTCTGCAAAAGCCCTTTACCACCGATGAACTGCTCAGAAAAGTCCGGGCCCTGCTGGATACCGGCAGCCCGTCCCAAAAAGTCCACTGAAAAACCGTTTACGCAGTCCTTGCTTCGGCCAGGGGTCCTTTTCCGGTCAGCAGAAACTCGATCCAGTCAAATCCAAGGGCCATCAGATCCGTATCCCGGGCTTCAACCGCCGACCGCCTGGCACCGGGGATATCAAATCGCTTTAAAAACGAGCTGGAAAGCACAAATTCCCTGAACCGGTCCGGGTTAAAGGCGGCCATGAAAACCATTTTCACGGCCGGATTCTCCAGGCCTTTGGGTCCCCAGGGATTGGCGCGCAGCAAAGCATCAATGGCCGCCCAGCGGCGGTTGTGTTCAATATAGGCGCCCAGCTGCTGGTCTGCGATCCACTGCTCCACGCTCTGGTACTGGTGCTGCTCATGGCCCTTGCAGTAAGGATGGCGCATGACAAAATACCGATCCGGCCGGCTGTCCTCCATGTCCCTGGACAGGGCGGGCTCCAGGGGATAGGCCCGGCATGAAAAGGGCCGGTCCGCATAGACCGTGCATCCTTGGTCGGTTAAAAAGGCGCACGGCCGGCCCTGCTTTTGGCTCATTTTGAGCATCACGTGCGGAAACCACGGATTGTCGCGCACGGCCATATAGGTATGGGTGTCAAGAAAGGTTTCCGAATCCATTTCCAGCCGGGTTTTGAGCCGGATGATGTCATAGGGATACAGGTACATGTCCGGGTTCCGGCAGCAGCGGGTAAAGCAGGGCACCCCCGGGTGACAGGCAAAATAAAACCCGCCACCGGTTACTTCGCTGCGGCTGCCGTAAACCACCTTGTCAGGCGATTGTTTCATAAGCATCTGGTTCATTGGGATTTAAAGAAATGTCAAAAAGATCCCGGGCGTTTTTCCACATGAGCCGGGCGAGAAAATCCCGGGAGAACCCGGCTTGCGCCAGCTCTCTTAACTCCCGGTCCCAGGCATAGGGAATGTTGGGAAAATCCGACCCGTACAAAACCCGGTCCGCACGCATATCAGAAAGCTTTACCGGGTTGTCAATGGGCAGATAATCGGTAACCGCCATGGCCGTGTCCAGCCAGAGCCGGTCGCTGGATTCAATGAGCCGGGCATAGGCGGAAAACTCGTCAGCCCCGAGATGGGGCACGCAAAGCCTGAGATCCGGGTGGACTTCGAGCATGCGCTCGATTTTTTCCACCGCGCAGATTTCATAAGGATCGCAGGCATAGGCCGGGCTTTTGGGCTCCCTTCCGGCATGGATGAGCAGGGGCTTTTTGGCCCGGCTGCAAACCCGGCAGATTTCATCCATTTCCGGACTGTTGAGGTCAAAGCACTGGACATGGGCATGCAGCTTGACCCCGGCCAGGCCGGAATCAAATGCTTTTTCCAGGATCCCGGCGGCATCCGGCTCTCCGGGAAAAACCGAGGCCAGGCCGGTGACCTGAGCCGGAAAATCCCGGCAGATCTCGGCCATAAAGCTGTTTAACTGCTCTGCAATGCCGGGCTTGTGCGCATACTGCAGGGCCACCACATGGCCCACCCCGCGGGCCATCAGAAAGTCGATCACCGCCCGGGCATCGAGCTGGTAGCGTATGGGCCACGCATGGGCGTCAAACCATTTCCAGATGGCTGAAAAAATGGCCTGCGGAAACACGTGCACATGGGCGTCGATCACAAAGCCCGCCTCATGTGGAACCCGGTCCCCCTCGGCATCGTTTAGTGCTGGCATGTCCGCCATATTGGGCTCTGGTTGTCTGGATCCGGTGCTCATTGGCAGCTGACAGTCTCTTTCTGCTCAGTTTTTCCGGCATTGTTTCCGGCGGCCGCACTGCAGGTCACAGGGAATACGGGGTCAGGCTTTCAAACCCGTCTTCCGTGATCACAAAGGTCTGCTCAAACTGGGCGGACAGTTTGCGGTCCGCGGTCACGGCGGTCCACCCGTCGTCTTCCACAAACAGCTTGGCTGTGCCCAGGTTGATCATGGGCTCCACAGTGAAGACCATTCCCGGCACCAGCACCACGCCCTGGCCTTTTTTCCCGTAATGGGGCACCTGGGGCGGTTCATGGAAATCAAAGCCCACGCCGTGGCCCACAAACTCTCTTACCACGGAGCAGCCACGGCCCTCGGCATAGCGCTGGATGGCCCATCCGATATCGCCGATGGTACGATCCGGGGCCAGCATTTCCATGGCCGCTTTCAGGCTGCCGGCGGCCACGTCCACGATTTTTTTCGCCTCCGGTCCCGGGGTGCCCACAAAAAACGTTTTGCTGGCGTCCGCGTAATAGCCGTTATAAATATGGGTGATATCCACATTGATAATATCGCCGTCCGTTAACACATAATCGCCGGGAATGCCGTGGCAGATCACCTCGTTGACCGAGGTGCACACGCTTTTGGGAAAGCCCCGGTAATTGAGCGGGGCGGGCACCGCATTGTTGGCCATGGCATGTTCGTGGACAAGGGTGTTGATCTCTTCAGTGGTCATGCCGGCCTTGAGCTCTGCGGCCACAATGTCCAGCCCCTCGATCACCAGCCGGCCGGCGGCCCGGATGGCCTCGATGTCTGCTGCCTGCTTGAGCTCGATGTTGTATTTCTGGCGGTACCATTTGCCGATATCAAGGGGATTGGCATTTTGTTTGCCCATGCAGCACTTTTTGTATTTTTTGCCGCTGCCGCAGGGACACGGGTCGTTTCTTCCGATTTTACTCATGTTTTTCATTGTCTGTTATCCGCATTGGCCGGGCAGGCCTGATTTTCATGGATTTTTCAAAACCGGCAGCCCGTTTTTTTTCAAAATTTATCCAATTGGCTTAAATCATAAGGACTTTATTATTAATCCAGGCGGCCCGGCCTGTCAAGCAATTGCACGGCAAGGTCTTTTCTGGTAAGAAAGGGAGTGGTTAAACTCCGTATTTTCAAACCCCGTTGAACAAGGCCGAATCATGAAACAAGACGAACTGATTTTAAAAACCGTCAAGGAAATTGTGGTAAAATTCATTGAGGTGGGAACCGTCTCGCCTTCGAGCTTCCATGACCATTTCCGCAATATCTACAGGACCGTGGAAAAATCCGTGCGCGAAACCCCTTCGGAAAAACCCGATCAATCCCGGTCTGAATAATCCGCGCCCGCCCGCACGCCTGCCCGGAAGGTATTGATGAAGCTTTGCCCGGGATGATCAGTGGGCTGCCGCCCAGTTGCTGCCCACGGCCATGTTGACCTTCAAAGGAACGGAGAGCTCGGCGATATTTTCCATGATCTGCCGCACCCGCTGCTCAACTGTTTCCAGTTCATCTTCGGGCACCTCGAAGACCAGTTCGTCATGCACGGTCAGCAGCATGGCCGTTTTCAGTCCCTGTTGTGAAAGCTCCGCATCCACCCGGATCATGGCCAGCTTCAAAAGATCGGCCGCCGTGCCCTGGATGGGGGTGTTGATGGCCGCGCGCTCGGCCATACCACGCATATTGGCGTTTTTGCTGTTAATATCCGGGATATGGCGGATCCGCCCGAACCGTGTGGAAACCCGCCCTGTATGGCGGGCTTCTTCAATGGTCTGGTCAATGAATCTTTTCACCCCGTTGTAGCGTTCAAAATAATGATCAATATAGGTACCGGCCATTTTCCGGGTGATGCCCAGCTCCCTGGACAGGGAATACGCGCCCATGCCGTAGATGATGCCGAAATTGATGGTCTTGGCCTGCTGGCGCAGTTCCGGGGTCACGTTTTGCCGATCCGTGAAAAACACCTCGGCCGCGGTCCGGGTGTGGATGTCTTCATCATTGGCAAAGGCCGAAATCAGAATTTCATCGCCTGAGTAATGAGCCAGCAGGCGAAGCTCGATCTGAGAATAATCGGCTGCCACGAAATGCCAGCCCTGTTTGGGAATAAACGCCCGGCGCACGTCCCGGCCCGCCTCGGTGCGGATGGGAATGTTTTGCAGATTGGGATTGGAACTGCTCAGCCGGCCCGTGGCCGTTATGGTCTGGTTAAAAGAGGTGTGAATCCGGCCGGTTGCCGGGTTAATGAGCCCGAAAAGCGCATCCACGTATGTGGACTTGAGCTTGGCCAGCATCCGGTGGCGCAGCACCAGTGCCGGCAGGTCATGATGCCGGCCCAGGGCGGTGAGCACCTCCACGTCCGTGGAATAACCGGTTTTTTTCTTTGTTTTTTTCTGGGTGGGAAGATTGAGCTTGTCAAAAAGAATACGGCCAAGCTGCTGGGAGGAATTGATGTTGAATTCCTCACCGGCCATGGTGTAAATATCGGCTTCAATTCGCTCAAGCTCTTGGGCCAGGTCCCCGGACATGGCCTGCAGCCGGTCTTTGTCCACCCGGATACCGGTTTCCTCCATTTTCACCAGCACCGGCACCAGCGGCAGTTCAATGCCGGACAAAAGATCGCTCAAACCCGCGGATTCAAGCATGGGAGAAAGCTTGAAATACGCGGCAAGCGTAATATCGGCATCCTCGCACGCATAGGTCACCGCCTTTTCCACAGGCACCTGGGCAAAGCTCTCCAGCCTGGCCCCCTGTGCTGAGATGACCTCGTCATAGGTGATCATACGGTGATCCAGATAATCCATGGCAATCTGGTTTAATCCATGAGCCCGCTTTTCCGGGTTGATCAGGTAGGAGGCCAGCATGGTGTCAAAGATCACGCCAGCCAGATTTGCCCCGCTGCGGCGCAGAACCGTCCAGTCATACTTGATGTTCTGGCCGATTTTTCCGATTTCCGGGTTTTCCAGCACCGGGGCGAGCCTTTTTAAGACCTCGACTTTTGAAAGCTGGGAGGCGGCATCCGGACCGGTGTGGCCGCATGGGATGTAATAGGCACAGTCGGCTTCCATGGCCACGGAAATGCCCACCAGATCGGCGCGCACCGCCTCGGTTGAAGTGGTTTCCGTGTCAATGGCAAAAAAGGGGCTTTTTTCCAGTTTTTCCGTCAGGGCCTCAAGGGCGGCAGCATCACGCACCACACGGTAATCCTTGGCAGACAAATCCGAGACCACGGGATAGTCCTCCTGGAGCTTTCGAAACTCCAGATCCCGAAACAGCCGGGCCAGATGGTTGGCATCCGGGGCTTTTTTGGCCAGATCCCCGGGGTTGAAGGCAATGGGCGCATCCGTGACAATTTTGGCCAGCTTTCGGCTCAAAAACGCCTGGTCCCGAAATTGCTCCAGTTTCTCCCGCTGCTTGCCCGCACGGATTTCATCCAGGCGGGCATAAAGTTCGTCCATGCTTCCGTAGGTTTGCACCAGTGTGGCAGCGGTCTTGGGCCCGATTCCGGGCACGCCCGGAATATTGTCGGAAGCATCACCGGCAAGACCCTGAAGATCGAGCATCTGGTGCGGTTCCACACCCTTTTCAGCCATCACCCGGGCCTTGTCCGTGACCTGGTCCTTCATGGGATCCCACATGGTGACCTTGTCGGTGATCAGCTGGATCATGTCCTTATCCCCGGTGACCATGACCACTTCAAATCCCGCCGCCTCTGCCTGGCGGGCCAGGGTCCCGATAAGATCATCTGCTTCATAGCCGTCCATAAGAAAAACCGGGACGTTAAAACCTTCGGTGATCTCGTGGATCACCGGGATCTGCATGGCCAAGTCTTCGGGCATCTCGGGCCGGTGGCCCTTGTAGTCCGGGTAGAGCTCATGGCGGAACGTGGGTTTCCGGCTGTCAAAAACCATGGCCACATATTTGGGGTCCCGGTCATGGATGAGCTTGATCAGCATCCGGGCAAACCCGTAGGCCGCATTGGTGGGAAACCCCCTGGAGGTGGAAAGGGACCGGATGGCGTGATAGGCCCGGTGAATATAGGTGCTGCCGTCGACCAGGTAAATGCGTTGTTCATCACTCATGGGCTGTATCCGGATCTTTTTTGCCGGGTTGTTATGGCCGGCTGGCTATGATGGACTTGATCTCAGATAACTGATCAATGTGATAGTCGGCAGAAAGGCCGGGATTGCCGCAGGCGGCAAACACCACGCCCGCAGATTCAGCCGCGTACTGGTCCAGTTCCGAATCCCCGATGTAGAGGACCTCTTGGGGGCTTGACTGAAAACGATCCATGATGGCATAGAGCTGCTCGGGGTGCGGTTTTGGGTTGGCCACGTCCATGGCCGTGACCACCAGGTCAAAACAACCTTCCAGGCCGTGCTCTTCCAAAACCCGGTTCATGGTATCTGCGCGATTGGTGGCCACTGCGGTGTTCAAGCTGTTTCTGCACCAGCAAAGCACATCCTTTAAATCCGGGGCCATTTTCATGTAACGGATGTAGGGGCCGTAGCCCCTTTTTTTGCGAAAGGCCCGGGCTGCGGCAAATTCTCCGGCATCCGGGAAAAGACGGGCTATGGCCTGATCTGCGGTGTGCATCTGGCAGTAGGCAAACTCCGCATCGGTCATGGGCGGTTTGGAAAAATGGGTCAGGATGTCGTTGTAATAGGCCCGGTTGGCTGCTTCAGTGTCAAACATGACCCCGTCACAGTCAAAGGCCGCAACCTTTAATGCTGTCATGCCTTAACCTTGATGGTTTCGTAAAAAGTAAGTTTTTAGATGGCGCCGTAAAAAGTTCAAGATCAAGGCTTGCGCAATTTCGAAGAATGCAGCGTACTTATCCGTACGTGAAATTCTGAGAAATTGCGCGTAACGCAGATATTGAACTTTTTACGGCGCCATCAACCTTACTGTCTGTTTTTTTCCGGGGCCCCGGGCCGAAGCAGACCCGAGACCACAATGGAAATGGTGCCGGCCACGTCACTGTCTGTTTTCAAAAAAAGGGTATCATAAAACCGGCCCGGTTTGTCCCGTCGGTTTTCCACGTGCAGGACATAGCCTTTTTTTCCGTTTTCCCTGATCTGGTCGAGGCGATAGTCAATATCCACCCCCCGGGCCGCGGAAAGTCGGGTGATGTTGAGGCCTTTGTCAGTCTGCGGAAAAATTTTAACTGTCTGGGCAATGCTTTCCCCCTGCCGCCCCTTTAAAATAACCCTGCGGGGGGAGACGGTCACATAAGCCCTTACTTTGCCGTAAATCTTTAACTCAAGCTGCGAATTTTCCGGATCATTGGTATCTACTTTTATGGTTTTGCTCAGATCATGGCCGGCATTGCCGGAACCGGTGGTAACACGAAGTTTTAATTTTCCCTCCTCGCCGGGAGCGATGCGGTCGGGTTTTTCGACCGTGGCACACCCTCACCCGGTACGCACGGATCCGATCTCCAGGGGCGCATCCCCCTGATTGGCGATAACAAAGGAGTGAATGATCTTTTCACCGGCATAAACGGCGCCCCAGTCATGGGCGGCATTTTCCACCACGGCCCGGGGCCTGCCGGCATCGTCCTGCGCCGGCGCTGCGGCCGGCATGCAAAGGGTTGCTGCCGCAAGGACAATCAATGCAGCCCGCAGTACCCGATACTGCAGCATATTGTGTTTCCTTTCATCTTTGATAAGCCTGTAAAAAGTCTTTTTTACAGGCAGTGTTTAGTAAAATCAATGATATATTTTTTTATTGGTTGCCGGTTTTAGAGATTTCGGGACTCCTAAGTAATATCAAAAAAGTTGCTGTTCGTGCTTGGTTCTATAATTTTCGCATGATGCCGGCCCGGTGGCGGTTTGCTCCCTGCTGACCGCTTGCGCGCTCAATGCGACTCGCAAACCACCCCCGGCCGGCATCATGGCCGACTGTGTACAAAGCTTCACACCAAGGGAGTCGGAAGCAACACATCCAAGTCTTAAAAAGCGTTGTTTTCATGCCCGGTCCCGTGAGCTGGCCCGGCAAGAACCCTTCCAGGGAAGCCCGGGGGCGGGGTCGGTTTGTGAAGCGACATTGAGCGTTTCCGGGATAGATTCAGCCAATGCCGGGGCGAGTAAAGTTTCAAATTGCCCGGGGCTGGATGGAAGAAGCCCGGAAACGGTCAGGAGCGAAAAAACCGGCGCCGGCCCCAGGGCTTCCTTCCTGACAAACAGCGGACGCGGTAACAAGCTTTTTACGATGCAATATCTTTAGATAATGCAAAACGCTTTAACAAACCTTTTCCATGGGTAATACGGAATCCCGGGGCCAATGTCAAGGCCTGCCGGGCAAAACCGGATACAGGGCTTGCCGCATGCCCGCCTTTCTGATAGGAATCGAAATATCCTGGATATATGGACAACCTCTGATCCGGAGACAAAAGACATCATGGAAATCCAATCCGCCCTTTCACGGGAAATCCGTTTCATGATCGGCGCGGCCTGCTTTGTGGTGATCGTGGCGGGAATGCGTGCGGCCGCCGGAATTCTGGTACCGTTTCTGCTGTCGGTATTCATTGCCATCATTTTCACGCCCCTTCTGTTCTGGCTTCAGAAAAAAGGTATGCCCAAAATCGCGGCCATCGGCCTGATCATGGCCATTATCATTGCTCTGGGCACACTTTTGATCCAGTTTGTGGGCGGTTCTGTGGGCGAATTCACCACCACCCTTCCCATATACCAGAAACGCCTGCTGGCCGAATCCTCAAAGCTCATATCCTGGCTAAATGACCGGGGCATTGCGGTTTCCGAACAGATGTTTCGGGAATACCTGGATCCGGGAATGGCCATGCAAATGGTCTCCCGGACACTGACCGGCCTGAGCGGGGCGCTGACCAACGCGTTTTTAATTCTGCTGACCGTGATTTTCATCCTCCTGGAAGCCGCCCGTTTTCCGGAAAAAATCCGCTCCGCAATCAAAGACCCGGAAAAATCCCTGGCCAACTTCAGCCGGTTTACCAAAAGCGTCAACCGGTACCTGGCCTTAAAAACCCTTTTCAGCTTGGCTACCGGCATTTTCATCTGGATCTGGCTTTCTTTACTGGGCTTGGATTTTGCCTTTCTCTGGGGTCTTCTGGCGTTTCTGCTCAACTATGTGCCCAATATCGGCTCCATTATCGCAGCTGTTCCCCCGATTCTGCTGGCCCTGGCCCAGCTGGGCGTCTGGCCGGCGGCCCTTTGCGCCCTGGGTTTTGTGGCGGTCAACGTGGTTATCGGCAACCTGCTTGAACCCCGATTTATGGGAAGCGGCCTGGGCCTTTCCACTCTGGTGGTGTTTCTCTCCCTGGTGTTCTGGGGCTGGGTTCTGGGCCCGGTAGGGATGCTGCTGTCCGTTCCCCTGACCATGATTTTTAAAATCGCTCTGGAAAACAGCCCGGAAGCCAGGTGGCTGTCTGTAATGCTCGACAGCGAGGCGACGGCTGCTGCGGATGCCAATCCAGATCAGAACGCACCGGTTTGGCCTGAAAGCAAATGATTGTTCCAAGACAGAGATCCCCTATACCCCTGAAATATACCCTGAGCACCTTGTATTTTCTTTACTTTGGGGTGCTGGGCATCTATCTGCCCTATTTCAACTTATATTGCTACCGGCTTGGATTTTCCGGGTTTGAAATCGGCTCCATTTCAGCGATGCGCACCCTGACCACCGCCCTTTTCCCCCTGATCTGGGCAGCGCTGGCAGACCGGTTTTCCATGCGCCGGCCCATATTTATTTTCTGCCATTTTACCAGCACAGCCATATGGGCATTTTATCTGGTCTTCACGGATTTTACGACCATGTTTGTGATCACGGCCTTTTACGGGGTATTTTACGCGCCCTTGATTTCCTTTCTGGAATCATTTTCAATGGACCTTCTGGATACGGAGAAAAACCGCTACGGCAACCTGCGGGCCTGGGGGTCGATCGGCTTTATCCTGATGGTCACGGGCGTAGGCCGGGCCATTGACATTTTTTCCGTGCAAATCATCATCCCCCTGATCCTGACCGGCTCTTTGCTGCAATCCATTCTGGCCTTCAAGGTGCCGCAAACCGCAAAAGGGAAAAAGCCCGATTTTTCCGCAGGCGCCCGGTATCTCTGGAACAAACGCGTGGTTTTTTTTCTGATGGCCGCCTTTCTGATGCTGGCCAGCCACGGCACATATTACGGATTTTTCTCCATCCACCTGGAAAACCTGGGATTTACAAGCACGTTTATCGGTTTTGCCTGGGCCCTGGCTGTTATTGCCGAAATCGGGATCATGATTTACTCCAGGCCCATATTTCAGCGCTTTTCCCATGAACGGGTGCTCATTGCCGCGTTTGCGTGTACCTGCCTGAGATGGTTTGTGGTGGCAGGCGCCCAATCAGCCTGGCTCATTATTGTCACTCAGATGCTGCACGCATTTTCCTACGGGGCCTTTCATGTGGCCAGCATCCTCTACATCGACGAACTGACCCCGGCGGCGGCCAAAACCCTGGGCCAGGCGGTCAACAATGCCGTCACCTACGGCCTGGGCATCATGATCGGTTTTTTTGTCAACGGGATTTTTTTCGAGATTATCGGGGCGCCGGCCCTGTTTATGGCAAGCGGCGTGCTGGCATTGCTTGGCGGGCTGCTCATGGTATTTGAAACCGCCACCCGAAAGCAGGCGCCATAGGCGGGCCTCTATCCGGATTTTGGCAGAATCACAAGATAATAAATCCGCCCCCGGTGCTGCATGTGACCTGCGGCCATGCGTGCACAGGCCCCGGAGCCCCAGAACAGGTCTGCGCGCTTTTTGCCGGAAATCGCGCTTCCCGTATCCTGGCTGCAGGCAAAGCGACAAAAAGGTATCCAGGCATCCCTATTGCCGGCAGAATTTTCGTGTGCCGGCTTTTTAGCGCAAAGAAACAACAGCGCCCCTGCAGGGGAAACATCGCGGTCCAGAGCCACTGAACGGCCGGGGGTCAGATCCACGCCCAGGGAACCTTTCGGGCCGCCCCGGGCTTTTCTGAAAAACACGTACCTGGGATTGGAAAACAACACTTCCCGGATTTGCCCGGGGTGTTTTTCAAGATAGGCGTCAATGGCCTGCATGGACATGTTGGACCTGTGAATTTTCCCCTTGTCTATCAGGTATTTGCCGATGCTCTTGTAAGGCCGGCCGTTTGTGATGTCAAACTGCACGCCGATCATGTCCCCGTCCTGCAGACGGATCCGGCCGGAGCCCTGCACATGCAAGAAAAACAGCTTTACCGGATCTGCCACCCAGGCAATCACCTCCGCCCTGGATTGGAGCACATGGGTTGTATCAATGGTGCGCCGGTCATAATAAGGCACCACCCGGCCGTCTGCCAGGCGGCCCACGGCAAAACGGCTGTCGCATCCGGCATCAAATGCCGACAGATCCAGCTCAACAAGGTCCTTTGGCCGGGCATAGACCGGATATTGGAACAAATCCGTTTTTTTTCTGCTGCCTTCGATCACGGGTTCATAATAGCCTGTAAACAGAACCGAAACCGGCTCGCTTTGCTCGACGTGGGCATAGACCCGGGCGTTTTTCTGCAAAAATTTCTTTACCCCACCTGCAGAAGGCTTCTTTTCAATAAACTGTTCAAACCGGCGCAATCCGGAGATCAAATCTTCCACCGCGTAAGTATCCGGGCCGTAAGCCATCCTGCGGGAGAGGGGCAATTTTTCGTAATAGGCAATGGTTTGCCCGATGGCCCGGCAAAGCCCTGCATAGTCGAGATCATCGGCAAACACGGGATGTCTGGATGCCGGCACTTCGGTCATTTGCGCGCATGCCAGTGCCGGAAGCGCCCACAGGGCGGCAAATAAGGCTGCGGCTATCAGCCGCTGAAACACAAAAACCGGGACAGACCGCCGTTCATTACTCATCCGTGTCATTTTCCTCCGCGCTGTCCGTTTCCATCTGCCTGGCCTTGTTGTCCACCGGCCCGGGCGGATTTAAATCCTTGCGGTCATCTTCCACCACGCCCATTTCCCGGAAACGGCGGGCGGATACCAGCACCCGGCGTTCCAGGGTGCCAACGGTCTTGTTGTAAGCAGCAACGCTTTTATCCAGATCCCGCCCCAATTGGTTGAAATGCCGGACCATGGAGTAAATCCGCCCGTAAAGTTCGCTTCCCAGATCAATGGCCGCCCTGGCGTTTTCCACCGCTGATTCCTGGCGCCAGGAATAGGCCACGGTTTTGAGCAATGTAATCAGGGTTGTGGGCGTTGCCAGAATCACACCTTTGGCCGCCCCCTCCTCAATTAAGCCGGGCTGGCAGGACAGGGCTGCGCTGAAGAAATTCTCCCCCGGCATAAAAAGCACCACGAACTCGGGTGTGGTCTCAAACTGCCGCCAGTAAGCCTTCTGGGCCAGGCGGTTCATGTGACTTTTGACCTGGGCTGCATGGCGGTCAAGGGGTTGTTGAGTATTTTCCTCATCCCCGTTATCGAGAGAATCGAGATAAGCCGACAAGGGCACCTTTGCGTCAATGACCACTTGACGCCCCCCCGGCAGCCGGACAATCATATCCGGCCGCAGCATCCCGTCTTCAGTGGCAACAGAGGGCTGCTGGTAAAAATCGCAATGATCCTGCATGCCCGCAATCTCGGCCACCCGGCGCAACGTCATCTCCCCCCAGCGTCCCCGTACCTGGGGAAGACGCAGGGCCTGCACCAGCCGTCCGGTTTCTCGCTGCAGATCCTGCTGGGTGCGGGCCATGGAGGAAACCTGCTCTGTGAGGCTGCCGTAGGCCTGCTGGCGGGCCTGCTCCATTTCCCGGACCTTTTGCTCGTATTTTTCCAGGGTGTCGACCAGGGGCTGAACCATGTCGCCAACTGCCCTGCTGCGGCCTTCCATGTCTGTCTTTGCCGCGTCTAAGTACCGGGAAAACGTAGTTTTGGCCAGGTTCATGAATGCTTGGTTGTTTGCCTGCAGGGCCCGGGCGGACAGGGCAGAAAAACTTTCCGCCATCCGGTCCCGGGCCTGTTCGAGCATGGCTGATTTTTCCCGGACTGCGCTCAACTCCGTGCGGCACTGGGTGTACCGCCGATATAGCTGATTGTGCCGGGCCCGCAGCCTGTACAGGACAATGCCCAAAACAAGGAGCACGGCCAGAGCACCGGCAGCTATGCCGGCAGCCAGGTACAGAATTTCAAGGGAAACGGAAATACGCATCAGAAATCACACACCCGGAAATTCACGCGCCTGAATCCTGCGAGGATTCGGGACTCCGGACAAAATGACCGCTTTTGCCGCCGGATTTTTCCACAAGGCACACCTCTGAAATGGTCATGGCCCGGTCATGGGACTTGCACATGTCATAGACGGTCAGTGCTGCAACAGATGCGGCTGTCATTGCCTCCATTTCCACACCGGTTCGGTCGTCTGCCCGGACTGCGGCCCGGATTTCAAAACAGCCGGCATCCTTGTCCGGGTAAAAATCCACCTGCACGTGCCGGATCTGAATGGGATGGCACATGGGAATAAGCAAATGGGTCTGCTTGGCGGCCATGATACCGGCGATCCTGGCAGTTTCCAGGACATTTCCCTTGCGGCCCTGGTTGGACACAATTTTTTCAAACGTGGCGGCCTGCATGGAAACCACGGCCCGGGCAACGGCCTGGCGGCTGGAGACACCCTTTCCGCCCACATCCACCATCCGCACCCGTCCATGCTGATCCAGGTGGGTAAATTGCGCCATCTATAGCGCCCTCCTGCTGTTTTTACTCAAAATACTCGGTTTTGGCGGTCACGCGCTTTTTGACCGCATCAATCATCCGGGCCATGCAGGCCAGCACGTTTTCCCGGAAATCGCCGGCCACGGCAATGAGCATGATATCATCGCCCACCGCCAGCTCGGCTGTTTCCGTGATTTCCACCAGGATTTCCACAATCCCGGGCTGCTGCTTTTCTGTATCAATAATCTCCTTGATCCGGTCCCGGTTGACTTCCAGCCGCACCCCGGACACGGGGCGGCCGTCCCTGGAGGTGGCCCGGACAACGCCTTGGTGGGTCAGGATCATGCCCACCCGGTCATAGTCCCCAGATGTCTTGATCTGGTTTATAAGCCGGTTCTGGTCCATTGTATTAAGGTCCTTTTTTCTGTTTTTCAAGGCGGGATCTTGCGGTTTCCAGGTCCGCCGGTGTGTTAATGTTAAAAAACGTATCCAGATTTGGATCTGCCTCCATGACTTTTTCCGCCGGAATCACCTTGACCCGGAGATTTTCAAACACCCGCCGGATCTTGAATTTTTCTTGCCGGAGATGGCGCTCCACCACGGCAAGGCTTTGTCTGGCATACGCGGCACAAAGGGGCTCCAAACCCGCAGGGGTCTGGGGCATGACCGCATCGACGCCCGGCTCCAGTTCGGATAACACCAGTTCCACCACGGATCTCCGGATAAAGGGGGTATCACAGGCAACAGAAAAAATATAGGGGGTCGGGGAATAAAACAGCCCGGCATGAATTCCGGTAAGCGAACTGCGCGCTGAGAACAAATCCGTCACCAGACCGGCATCCCAGGGCAGGTAGGCCAGGGGATCATGGGTTATGATCAGCATCCGGGAAAACATCTGTCCCAGCAGGGCCGCAACCGGCTCTATCACGGGCCGCCCGTGCAGGTCCATAAATGCCTTGTTAATGCCGTTGAACCGGGAACTCCGCCCCCCGGCCAGAATCACCCCGCTGCAGGAAAGATCCATCTTATCTCCAGAAAAACAAAATCTTGATCTAATGGGCAGCAATAGTATAGACTGCGTTTATTTTCAATTGTTTTATGGCAGACAAACCCGTTAAACGGCGATCGGCCAGACAAATGCGGCTGAAAATGAGGAGCCTGCAATGAATACGGGCAAAACCCTGTACACTGCGGAAGACATTGAAGATGCGCTCTGCCGGATGGCTGCAGATATTCTCAATTCCCGCAAAGACGCAAAGAATCTCGCCCTGGTGGGGATCCACACAAGAGGAGTGTTTCTGGCAAAGCGAATCCGGCAGCAGATTGCCAACATGGCTGCCATGGACGTACCTGCCGGGGAAATGGACATTAATCTGTACCGGGATGACTGGACCGGTATCGGCCATCAGCCCGAGGTCCGGTCCACCCGCATTGGTTTTGACGTCAATCACCGACAGGTCATTCTCGTGGATGATGTTCTCTATACCGGCCGCACCATAAGGGCCGCCCTGGATGCGATCATCGACTTTGGCCGACCCGAACGCATAGAACTGGCCGTGCTCATTGACCGCGGCCACCGGGAGCTGCCGATTCAGCCCGATTATACCGGTCTGCTTGTCCAGACCCGCAAAACCGAAGCGGTCAATGTTTTGCTCACCGAACACGACGGTGTTGACCGGGTGGACCTGATTGCCGGATAACCGCCCGCCGGGGGCGAATTTCATAAGGTCAAAAATTCTCATGGGACGAAAGCAGCATCTTCACCACGCACCAAAAAATATTGACATTGGCGTGATAACGGTCTCCACCACCCGCACTGCCGATGATGACAAAAGCGGGCTGTGGATAAAAAAGCAGGCAAAAAAAGAAGGCCACAGGGTTGCCCGCTATTGCATTGTCTCAGACAGCCGGGAGCATATTGTCCGGGCAGTGGCCGACAGCGTCTCCGGTCATGGCTTGCATGCCCTGATATTAACCGGGGGTACGGGCATGGGTTTTTCCGATGTCACCATTGAAGCCGTCAGTCCCTTATTTGACAAGAAAATGAACGCGTTTTCAACACTTTTCACCCAGCTCAGCTTTGAGAAAATCGATTCCGCAGCATTGCTGTCCAGGGCCGCGGCCGGTATCGTTGGCAAAACCGCCGTATTCTGCCTTCCGGGGAGCCTGGATGCGTGCAAACTGGCCTGCAATGAATTGATTTTTCCGGAAATCAAACATATCGCCGCCCATCTCATCACATAGATCCAAGCGGCTCATATAGAAGAGCTTACTTTAACAAGGAGAACATTGCCATGTTCGGTATCGGCATGCCCGAACTGATTGTGATTCTGGCCGTGGCCCTGATTGTATTCGGGCCCAAAAAACTGCCGGATCTTGCCCGGTCCCTGGGAAAAGCGATCAATGAATTCAAAAACGCAACACAGGACCTGAAAGAATCGGTGGACAACGAATTCAAGGACGTTAAAAAACCTTTCGAGGATGTGGCCAAAGACGTCAACCAGATAGAGGATCGACCCAAGCCTTCCGCAGATGACAATTTTTCGCCAGATTCTGAAAAAAAGGAATTCGTAACCGCTTCCACGGACCGCACATCGCCTGAGAGCACACCGGAAGACAAAGATACCGATGCATCTTCACCCTCTTCTGCCCCGGAAACCCGAACCCAGAGCCAAAAAAACGAACACGGCCATGGATGAAGAAGAAAAACTGCCTTTAACCGAGCATCTCGAGGAGTTGCGAGACCGGCTGATCCGGTGCTTTATCGCCATATTCGGCGGCTTTGTCATCGCCTACGTCTTCAAGGAAAGACTGTTTCAGATTTTGACCCGGCCCCTGATCCGTGTCATGGAGCAGGGCGACACCCTGATTTTCACCGGAATTCCGGAAGCCTTTTTCACTTACCTGAAAGTGTCGCTGCTGGCCGGCCTGATGCTGGCCGCCCCTGTTGTGATTTACCAGTTCTGGATGTTTGTGGCCCCGGGCCTGTATAAAAGCGAGCGGCGGTTGATGATACCCATCGTTTTTGTCTCTGCCTTTTTTTTTATCGGCGGTGCCCTGTTTGGCTATTTCCTGGTTTTTCCCTTTGGTTTCAAATTCCTGCTCGGCTTTGCCTCTGAAACCATCCGGCCCCTGCCGTCCATGCGGGAGTATTTGAGCTTTTCCTCAAAGCTTTTGCTGGCCTTTGGCTTTGTTTTTGAACTGCCCATTGTCATCACGTTTATGGCACGGCTTGGCCTGGTAAGCGTGCCCTTTCTGAAAAAAAACCGAAAATACGCCCTGCTGATCTTTTTTGCCGGTTCCGCCCTTCTTACACCTCCGGATGTTATCACCCAGATCATGCTTGCCGCCCCCATGATGGTACTTTATGAAATCAGCATCATGGGCGCACGGGTTTTCGGCAGATCCCGCCAGGCAGAAGACCCGGATGAGCAGAAAACCGACGGCACTGGCAACGGTGGCAATAAAGATGTTTGATGCCGGATTTCAGGCTTCATCAAATACAATTGACAGGCATGCGAAATGCTGCTATAAAAGAATACCTGAAGAAAGAAAATTTTGCGGATTGTTATAGGTGGGCGATTCCACATAAATATGCTTTTAACCAGTTTGGTGCAAGGAGGACAGAATGAAAAAACGATTTGCGATCCTGACAGCAGCTGCATGCATGGTCGCGGTATTTCTGGCTGCAGGCCTTTATGCCGGCACCGGAGACAGCTGCCCGGATGTAATCAAGATGGAAAATCAAGAAGCGTTTGAGCAGCACCGCATGCCTATTGTTGAGTTTGACCACGGCGCGCATCTCAAGGCCGATCCGGATGGATTCGGCATTGGCTGCGGTGAATGCCACCATGATGAAAACGGCGAACCCCTTGCGGATCTGAAACCCGGCGACGACGTCCAGGGCTGCTTTGAATGCCACGACGGCACAGGCGCCGGCACCCCGAAGGATTTCATGGGCCCTGCGCCTGATGCAGAGGCACTGAATTCCTACTACACCGCCGTTCACGTCAACTGCGTCGGCTGCCACAAAGAGCAGGACGGCCCAAAGACTTGCAACGAATGCCATGTAAAAGACGAATAAAGTCTGCCTGAAAGCAGCACTTTTCAATCAATCATCCATCAAAGAAAAACCCCATGGGGCAGGCGGACAATGGCACGCCCCATGGGGTTTTTCTTTGATTTGCCGGCTGATTTTTTATCTCAAAACAGCATCATACGGGCACTATTGGCCATCCTGCTGCTGATAGTCCCGGGCAGCGGCTACAAAAGCCGGCGCCCAGCCCGGCACCCCCAGGCAGTGAATATGGGTATAGGTGGCAAGCACGTTTCGATGGCAAAGCCCGTCTTTTCCATTGATGATTCCCCGTCCTTTTTCCATGGTAAACACCAGATCCGATTGCCTGCCCCGAAATTCCAGAACCCGGGAATAATGAAATTCATGGCCGCAAATCCGGGAGCCGGCCGGAAAATACAGGTTGGATTGGTTTACATCCGCAATGGTATATCCGTGGCCCTGGGGACGGCGGAAAAAACCGAAAACAAGGGGAAAGACCCCGGCCATGGGATAGGTTTCGCCCTCCAGAACAAGAACGTCTCCGAGATACATAAGCCCCCCGCACTCGGCATAAACCGGAAGCCCGGAATCGGCAGCAGCCTTGACCCTCCGGCGAAAAGCGCTGTTTTCAGAAAGACGGGCGGCATGTGTTTCCGGAAATCCACCACCCATATAAAGCCCGTGGACACCTTTTAAGTCTGAATCCAAAAGCGGGCTCAAGCATACAATCTCTGCACCCAGCGCCCTGAGGGCATCCAGGTTTTCCGGATAATAAAACTGGAAAGCCGAATCCCGGATCACACCAATTCGGAGATTTTTTCCGGATTCCAAAACGACTGCCGGGCTTTTCGGTTCTGGGGGTATGCAGGTTTGCCGGAAGCTTGCATCTTCATCTTCGTTCACCTGGAGAGGTATCTGAGCGGCCCTGCGGGCAGCCGCCACTACGCGCTCCAGGTCCACATGGGATGAAACCGCATTTGCGGCAGACGCCACAGCGCCGGCTGCCAACTCATGCTCCGGGGTCGGAATCAGCCCCATGTGCCTTTCGGGAAAATCCTGCCGGCGGAGTTTGGGAATAGCCCCGAATACGGGAACATTGCAGCGCGATTCAATACTGGTGCGCAGGATCCGTTCATGACGGGCCCCTGCCACCCGGTTTAAAATTACGCCACAGATATTGACCATGGGGTCAAAATGAAGGCAGCCCAGGATAATGGCGGCCATGGTGCGGGTGGTCTTGGTACAGTCAACACACAGGATAACCTGTGTATTTAAAAGCTTGGCCAAAGAAGCAGTAGAGGTGGTACCTTGGGCATCCAGGCCGTCGTAAAGGCCCCGATTGCCTTCGATAATGGAAAGGTCCGCATCAGCGGAATGCCTGCAGAAGGATGCTTTGACACAGGCATCGGAGAAAAGGAAAGGATCCAGGTTGTGGCACGGCCGGCCAGCGGCCAGAGCCAGCCAGCCTGCATCAATGTAGTCCGGGCCCTTTTTAAAGGGAGCAACAATATAGCCCTGCCGGGCAAGGGCTGCAATCAGGCCGATTGAAACAACAGTCTTGCCTGAGCCGCCCCGAAGGGCGGCAATCAAAACCCGGGAAATCTTTTGTGCCGGCTCCATCAAATACTATCCAGCCCACCGGCAGGAACCATCAGGCTTGCTCAAAAAATCATAGCGAATCACAAATGCGGCCTGTTCAATGCCGCGTATTGCCACGGATTTAGTCTTCATGCTCAGCGGCGGACTGCTTGCCTGCGCCTTTGAGACCATACATGGAAGTACTGCCGCTTGACCAGAACACCAAAATGCCTTCTTCCACCATCTGGGTGACAATCTTTTTGGCTTCGCGGGGCTTGGCGTCCATCATCTTGGCCAGGTCGCTGAAATAAAACTTGGACTTGGATTTGGATTTTTTCTCGATGCCATCAAGGACCTTTTGCTTGCATTCTTCGTAGTCCAGTGCCATTGGTCTGTTTCCTCATTGGTTGAATGAAATGCCGGGTTGCTGCGCATCCGCGTTGGCTGATGCGCAGCAACACCTTTGTAGCCTCACCGCCTTTTACAGCGGGTTGGGTATCGTACTTTTATTAGAACTTAAACTGCGAAGTCTGACGCCAGGTGTAGTAAGCCGGATCACGGAAATCATCAATGAGATGATGGGTGAATTCGAGCCCGGTCTTCTCGAAAAACCGTTCCCAGCCGATCCGCTCGGCCCACTCGCCCAGGCGCTCGTATTTGTTGGCGTCTGCTGCGTAGGTCTCAACGATCTTCTTGATGGTTTCCGATGTTTTCGGCCAGCGGGGCGGCTCATTGGGAATAAAGGCCACAGCCACCTTGGAGAACTTGGGCGCGGAAATCCGGTTGGAAACCTTGCCGCCGACCATCAGCACGATACCGTCGCCTTCCTTGTCGGCCAAGGGCAGACAGGGGCACATGGTATAGCAGTTGCCGCAGAACATGCAACGGCTTTGATTCACCTCGACGCTGTTTACCGTGTTGCCGTCAATCTCGACCTTCTTAGGTTTGATGGCCGCCGTAGGGCATGCGGCAATGGCAAGCGGAATTTCGCACATTTTGTCCATATACTCATGGTCAACCATGGGCGGCTTGCGGTGATAGCCCAGAATGGCAATGTCGGAACAGTGAACAGCGCCGCACATGTTAAGGCAGCATGCAAGAGAAATCCGAAGATGGGCGGGCAGCCGCATGTTCTGGAAATCCTCGAACATCGCGTCCATAACCGACTTGACAGGCCCGGATGCATCCGTTGCAGGGGTGTGGCAGTGAATCCAACCCTGGGTGTGGATAATGTTGGTAATACCTGCGCCGGTGCCGCCCACGGGAAACTTGTAGGAACCACCGGCAAACTTCCGGCCCTGCAGGTCATCGATCAACGGCTGGAGCTTGTCCTTGCTGTCAACCATGAATTCAACGTTGTTACGGGTGGTCCACCGCACATAACCCTCGCAGTGCTTGTCTGCAATTTCGCAGATTTCACGGATCAAGGAAACGCTCATGAGCCGGGCCCCGCCCACGCGAACCGTGTACACCTCGTCGCCGGTTTCGGAAACATGCACAAGCACACCAGGCTGCAGGACTTCATGATACAGCCATTTGCCCTTGTTTTTTTTGATGACCGGCGGATAAAACTCCTCGTAATTTCTCGGACCGATATCGGTAATCCGATCCTTCATCGGATTTTCGGGATCGTATCCTGAAGATATAAAAGCCATGCTCAACCCCCTTTGTTATCGCAGGTGATGTTTGCGGAATTCATTGATGTCGCGTTCCCAGCCGCCTTCGACCTCTTCTTCCTTCCAGAAGATATACGGATTGTGCCGCGGTTCCTGTACATGCTGCGGCACCGGATCTATGCCCGTGACTTCGAGCAGCTTCTGGAAGCCCTGGCGCTTCATGAGCTCGCCGAGGCGTTCGCGGTTCTTGCCCTCTTCCATCCACCAGTCCCAAATTGATTCGATAACGTCCTTGATGGCCTGGTAGTCGTCCTCTTTGTTGACCTCGACAAAAGGCACCAGCAGAGAGCCCATCTGGGCGCCGTCAAGGATGGGAGCCTTGGCGCCGACCAGGATGGAACATCCGGTCTGCTTGCCGGGACGCAGGGCGCGGGGCATAACGTTGATGCAGTGCATGCACCGGGTGCATTCCTTGTTGTCGATCTCCAGCTTGCCGTTTTCATACCACATGCATTTGGTCGGGCACAGGTCAATGACTTCCTTCTGGATATCGAACTTGCCCCAGTCACGGCCGGCATGGGCGCCGGCATTGGGCTTGAGCTCGCCTGCCACATAGGCCTTGACCGCTTCCTGGTCAATGCGGATATCGTCTTTCCAGGTACCGATAAAAGACATGTCCGCCCGGGCAATGGAGGCTACGCAGCAGTTGGGGCAGCCGTCGAACTTGAACTTGAACTTGTAGGGAAAAGCCGGCCGATGCAGCTCATCCTGGTATTCCTGGGTCAGATGGTTGCATAGGTGCTGGGTGTCATAGCATGCATATTCGCAGCGGGCTGCGCCGATACAATCCGAAGGCGTCCGCAGGTTGGAGCCCGAGCCTCCCAGGTCCTGATCCAGCTTGTGGGTCATTTCATAAAAAATTTCCTCAAGCTGCGGTGTTGTGGTTCCCAGGAAGATGATATCCCCTGTGGAGCCGTGCATGTTTGTCAGGCCGCTGCCCCGGAGCTCCCAGAGGTCGCAAAGCTGCTTCAAATATTCGGTTGAATAAAAATGGCCGGAGGGCTGGTTAACCCGCATGGTGTGGAAGTGCGCCACGCCCGGGAAATTTTTCGGCTGGTCGCAGTAACGGCCGATAACGCCGCCGCCGTAGCCGAAAACACCCACAATACCGCCGTGCTTCCAATGGGTTTCCCCGTCCTTGTAGGAAAGTTCAAGCACGCCCAGCAGGTCTTCGACGACATCCACAGGGATCTGATAGTTAATGTTGTCCGCGTTCTTTGCCCTTGACTCAGCTTCCTGTTTCATGTCCGATACAAAACTCGGCCATGGTCCGCTCTCCAGCTGATCGAGCAAGGGGGTTTCATTTTTTGCCATTGTCATACCTCCCTTTCATTAAAATTAAGCCACATGTCTATCCAGATATAAGACCCTTATACTGCTTTCTTACATCATCCATCCGTATCAACAACTATGGAATACAAAAGGTTTTCTTATAAAATGATTCAGCCCGCATTGTCAATAAAAAAGGGCGTTGCTTTGGATTTGTCTCTACACGGCGCGTGCGGTTTCAATCTCTTGAACAATCTCCGGGGCGACCTCATAACCCAGCTGCCGCGCCCGGTCACAATGATGGGAGGCTTTTTCCATATCGCCTTTTTCCAGATACGCAATGGCCAGGTTGTTGTGGGCCACGGCAAAAGTTTCATCAATTTCTATGACTTTTTGCCCGGCGGCAATGCTTTTGTCCACCTGCCCATCAAAAAGATAGGCATTGGCCAAGGTGGCATAGGCCTGGATAAAATTGGAATTATATTTGATGGCCTTTTCCAGTGCGGAAATGGCCTCGTCAATTTTGCCCTTCTGCATCTGCACAAAACCGATATTGCCCCACCCCTCGGCAAACGCGGCGCGGACTTTCACACTCTGCTGATTGTAAGCCAGGCATCCGTCAATATCGCCACGCTGCAGACAGATACCGCCCAGCTGCACGTAGGCTTCGGCAAAATTGGGACTGCACCGGATGGCCTCCTTGAATTCCTCTTCGGCCTCGTCGAATTTGCGCAGCCCCAGCAGGGCAGTGGCCAGATTGTAGTGGCTGTTGCTGCATTCCGGATTCGACATGATGGCAAAACGCTGTTCCTCGATATATTGATCCACCGTTTTTTCAGTTGTCATGAAAACTCCCCTCTGAATTTGTATTTGAACGCTTCTGATCCTGACAACTCATTGCGTTACATGCTTTTTTACAACTGGTACCCCAGATGAACGTTGTCTATTGAAACTTAAAGAAAGCCGGCACAGATTGTCAAGAAAAATCCCCTGCTCTTTGCTTTGACCCTGAATACCGATTTTTTATTTGACAGGGGATTGCCAAATTCATAATAATAAAAATCGTGCGATACAATAACTACCTATAAATTATAAATATCACATCGTCCGGTGAACGCAGTGGAAATCTGTCGTGCGACAAAGCCCGCCCGCGGATTTGCCCGGCAATGGGGATCGGTTCAGATGTGCCACAAGAGGAGGATTTATGCAGCCTGGATGTTATACTGCCCTGATTACGCCGTTTAAAAACAATGAAATTGATGAGGCGGGGATAGAAAAACTGATTTCCTTTCAACTGGCAAACGGCATTACCGGACTTCTGGCTGTGGGCACCACCGGTGAGAGCCCCACTCTGAACTGGAATGAACACATCCGCGTGATTGAACGCATTGCCGCCAACACCCGAAACCGCTGTATCTGCATTGCCGGCACCGGCAGCAACAACACCGCCGAAACCCTGGAAGCCACGAAACACGCCGTAAAATCCGGGTGCGAGGCCGTGCTGCTGGTGGATCCTTATTACAACGGCCCCAGCTCGCTGGAAATCCGGCGGGAATACGTCGCGCCGGTGGCCGCAGCCCACCCGGACACGACCATAATTCCCTACATCATACCGGGCCGCACCGGCGCCCAGATGTTTGCAGAAGACCTTGCCATCCTCTATAAAGAGCATCCCAATGTCAGCTGCGTCAAGGAGGCCACCGGCAGCCTGGACAACATGCGCCGGACCCGGCATTGTTGCGGGGACTCCTATCTGATTCTTTCCGGCGATGACGGCATCACCCATGACATGATGACAGATAAGACCATCGCCGGCGGCGGGGCGATCTCGGTGATGTCCAATATCGCTCCGGGCCCGGTAACGGAAATGATCAATTCCCTTCTCGCCGGCGACACTGATGCGGCGAAAATCCAATTTGATGCTTTAAAACCCCTGTTTGACATGGTTTCAGTAAAAACCACGGAAAAAACGCCCCACGGAGAGGTGGTCTGCCGGTCACGCAATCCGGTGCCGGTCAAAACCCTGATGCAGATCCTGGGGATGCCCGCAGGTCCCTGCCGCCGGCCCCTGGGAAAAATGACCCGGGCCGGCATGGATACGGTGCTGGCAGCAGCCCGCCGGGTGCACACGAAAAATCCCCATATCCTCCGGCCTGCGGCCGAGTTTTTCGGGGTGGACATCGACCAGCGGCTAAATGATCCGGGCGTTCTGGCGGAATTGTCCTACGAAACCTATTAAACCTGGCGTACATCCTTTTTTTCTGCAGGGGCGGGCCCATGGATCCGCCCCTGCATGTCCGGGTTATGCGGTTTAAAACTGTCTGCCTAATTCAGCTGCGTTTTCCGCGGGCCTCGGCGGCTTGCTGATTGATGGCAAATTCCTCACCCTCCTGAAACAGCACCCACTTGAGCCACCTGAAACTGAAATTTAGCAGTTCCAGTTCATCAGACCGGATTTTTTCAACGGTCGCCGGATCCACCTCGTATACGCTGAGAAACGAGCTTTCAAACACAAAGCGCCGGAACCGGTCGATGTCGTAACTGGCCGTGAAAAACATGTTCTTGGTTTTCTGGGTCAGACGGATATTGGCCGGTATGGACCGTTTCCGGACGATGAGTTCGGTCCACGGGGCATTGATGCGGTCATAAACATCCACGCCCTGATCGCTTCGCCACTGGTCAACGGTCCACTCCACGTCCTCTTCAAAGCCCCTGCAGTGGGGCTCATTAATAAAAAAATAAAAACCCTCATCGGCTTCATCCTTATGGCTCAGGGAAGCCACGCCCAAGGGGTAGTACCGGCAGGTAGTGGGTCGGTCCTCGTAGACAATGCATCCCTGGTCCTCCCGGACAAAGGGGCAAACCGGTTCTCCGGGCTGATCGTCGAGCATGCGCAGGGTCACAACCGGCAAATCGGTTTTTTCCAGTAGCTGCGGGGTGGTGTAAATGGCCAGAAAGTCATCTGAGCTCAACTCCAGGCGATTTTTCAACCGCACAATATCATAGGGGGTCAGCATGATATTAATCCCCCGGCAGCACTTGGTGAAACAGGAAATCTCCGGGTGGCACCGGAAGTGAAACCGGCTGTTGGCGTTTAGTTTTACCGGCGGAATCCCGGCATTTTCTTCGGTTTCCATTACTTGACTCCTTATTTTATAAGATAAACTATTGATAACCTTTGATGGAACCGTAAAAAGTCCAATATCTGCGTTACGCGCAATTCCTCAGAATTTCACGTACGGATAAGTACGCTGCATTCTTCGAAATTGCGCAAGCCTTGATCTTGAACTTTTTACGGCCCCATCTGAAATCAGACTTTTTACGAGCGTATCACCTTTCAAACAGACAAAACATCTCAGACCACGCCCTCGGGCATGGGGGCCACGGGTTCGCCGCCCAGAACATAGCCGCCGTCCAGCCGGATCACCGAACCGGTCATATACGGGGCATCCTTTAATAAAAACAACACCGCACGGACCACGTCATCGGTTCGCCCGGTCCGGCCCAGCAGGGTATGATCGACTATGGCCTGCTGCTGTTTTTCCGAAAGCAGCCCCCACCCCCGGGTACCTTGGGCGTGACGGGTTTGAAAAATGCCCAGCATCAGCTCATTGACCCGGACTTCGGGAGCACCCAGGCGGGCCCAGGTTTCAGTGAGCAGGGAAATGCCCCGGTTGGCCGCTGAATAGCCCTCGTTAAACAGGTGACTGGCAGGACCGCTGCGGCCCACCAATCCGGCAATAGAGGAGAAGTTGATCACACAGCCGTTGCCGCTGTTTTTCAGGTGCGGCAGGGCGGCTTCAAATACCCACTGCTTGGCCCGAAGGGTAGTGGACAGCTCCAGGTCCCACTGCTGCCGGGTATAGGGGCCGTGAACCACAGGCCACCCGCCGCGTTCAATATTGTTGATCAAAATGTCAATACCGCCGAAGTGTTCGGCCACCCGGTTAACAAACGGGGCAATGGCCGAAGTCTCCAGCAGGTTTACCCGTTGGATAAGATGGGCCGTGCCAATGGCGGCAAAGTCGCGCTGCATGGAATCCAGGGATTCCTCCCAGTCATGCCAGGTCAGTCCCAGCCTTACGCCGTGCCGGGCCAAAACCAGGCCCACAGCCTTGCCAATGCCCTTGATGCCGCCGAGCACCAGGGCGGTTTTACCGTTTAAGTCCATGGCATTTCACCCCTGGAATCCGAATCGGCTCCGGCAGTCTGCCCCGGGGCATGACACAGCATTTGCGCAGCGTATTGAAGGGCAAAGGCCAGCATCTGGTCATCGTCTTGCCCGCCTATCCCCTCTGAGGCCATCCCGATACGGCGGCAATCGGCGGCAACCGGTCCGCAAAGCGCCTGCCTGAAGGCATCCAGGTCATACAGACTCATAAAAAGCTTTTCTCCCAGCTCTCCTTTCACCGGCCCCGGAAAATGCTGCTGCTTTACGGCAATGACCCCGATCATGGCGTCATTGCCCTGATTGTAAGGCGCCAGCCCTTGATCACGGACCCATTGCCGAACGGTAACCGGATGGCCCTGATCAAATCCCCGGCAGTGCGGCTCGCAAATCAGCACATAACTTTCGGCAAGCTGCCCTGTCTGCCTGGATCGTCGAAGCATTCTGGCCAGCGGGTACATCCGGCATGAGCCGGGGCGGTTTTCATAAACCCGGCAGCCCCCGGATGTCACAAAGGGACATTTTTTCTCAGCCCCGCCGGCCGGTTTGAGCCCCACCACGGGAAGCCCGGTCTCCGGGCCGTCGTGAGAGATCGTATAGGCCCGGAGAAATTCGCCTGTGGACATTTCCAGGTGCCGGGCCAGGCGCAGCACGTCATACGGCGTCAAAAACTGGTTGAGATCCCGGCAGCAGGCATTGAAACACGGAACATGGGGACCGCACATAAAATCAAAGGCTGCGTCAATATCTACGGGGCGGATCGTGTTTGGCTCTTCCATAAACCAGCCTTTCTCCTTGTTGAAATAAACGACCCAACCATATGCATTTTCGCCTGCAGGATCAATGGATTTTTGATAAAAAACCCGGTCCTGTAACTATTTTTCCTTGCATCCTGAAACAAGTGTGTTATACATTTTTGCTCAAAATGCACAGGTCGGGGCCTCCGGGCGGCCGGCAGAAACAATGGACAAACAGGTATATTTTTCAGGGAGGTGCCAAATAGCCAAGGCAAAGACCAACGACAAACGGGTGAACATCAACAGCGAAATCAAAGCCAGAGATGTGCGGTTAATCGATGCAGAAGGCAACCAGCTCGGAGTGCTGCCCATCTCCACCGCGCTTTCCACTGCGGAAAATGCCGGGCTTGACCTGGTGGAAATTTCCCCGAATGCAAACCCGCCGGTTTGCAAAATCATGGATTACGGGCGTTTTCGATACCAGCAGGACAAAAAGCAGCAGGAAGCCCGAAAAAAGCAGGCCGCCCTGCAGGTCAAAGAGATCAAGGTGCGGCCCAAAACCGACACCCATGACCTGGATATCAAGCTGGGACACATTGAGAAATTCATCAGCAAGAAAAACAAGGTCAAGGTCACGGTCATGTTCCGGGGACGCGAGATCACCATGACCGAGCGGGGGCGCTGGGTGCTTGAACAGGTTGCCGAAAGGGCCGCGGAGTTTGCCACAGTGGAACAGTACCCCAAAATGGAGGGCCGCACCATGACCATGCTCCTGGGCCCCAAATAAAAAAGCCGGCTTTTTTTCAAAATCAGTGTTGGCAGCCGCCCGTTTAGCTTCGTGCAGAACCCGGCAGATAAGCGCGGGGAAACGTGTTTCCCGCGCTTTATATTTTTTTATTGACTGTGCTCCAAAGATATTGCATATTTTATTGTTTTTAAAATTTATTCATTGTTGCGGGATCATTTCTGCTTTAATGGAAATTTTTGTTTAAAATCGATGTTGTTTTTAAGGGAGAGCCATTATGCCGAAAATCAAAACCAACCGCGCGGCAGCCAAACGCTTTAGACGCACCGGCACAGGCAAATACATGTTTGCCAAGTCTCATGCCAGCCATATTCTGACAAAGAAAACCCGGAAACGCAAAAGAGCGCTCAGAAAACAGCAGGTTTTGGATGCAACCAACCGCAAGGCCGTCAAGCGGATGCTACCGTACGGATAAACAAGGTGCAGGCAAAGGAGTTTCACCATGCGAGTCAAAAGAGGATATAAGGCAAGACAACGCCGTAAAAAAGTGCTGAAGCTGGCCAGGGGATACCAGGGCGGCAGAAGCAAACTGTACCGCACCGCGGCCGATGCCGTGGACAAGGCGCTGGTCTACGCATACCGGGACCGCAAGGTCCGTAAACGGGACTTCCGCCGCCTCTGGATTGTTCGGATCAATGCAGGCGCGCGCATGAACAATCTGTCATACAGCAAATTCATCAACGGGCTCAAACGCGCGGATATTGAACTGGACCGCAAAGTCCTGGCTGAACTGGCCGTATCCGATCCCTATGCGTTCTCCCAACTGGCGCAGACCGCTTCAGCCCAGCTTTAACCATGCGATCTGACGGAAAAAACCGCGGGTGACCCAGCGTGAACGCCTCCATAGAAGAGATCCGAGAACAAGCCCTGTCTGAACTTCAGGCCGCCAAAGACGCCGATGCAGTCCAGGCCCTGTCGGTTGCCTACCTGGGCCGCAAAGGGCGTGTAACAGCTTTTTTGCGCAATATTTCCAGCCTGCCCGCTGAGCAGCGGCCGGCTGCCGGCAAAAGGGCCAATGAAGTCAAAAAGGAACTGGAAGCCGCTTTTTCCAACGCGCTTGAAAAACTGGCCGCATCCGGGGAAGATGACCGGGCGGCCATTGACGTATCGCTTCCCGGCCGGCCCGCCCCTGTGGGCAGCCTGCACCCGATCACCCGGATAACCCGGACCATCGCACGGATTTTTGAGCGCATGGGATTCGGCATTGCCGAAGGCCCGGAAGTGGAAGCCGATTACTACAATTTTGAAGCGCTCAATATCCCGCCGAATCATCCGGCCCGGGACATGCAAGACACATTTTACGTTTCCGACAATGTGGTTTTGCGCACCCATACCTCCCCCATCCAGGTCCGGTATATGGAAGCCCACCAGCCGCCGGTGCGCATTATTGCCCCGGGCAAGGTATACCGGTGCGACTCGGATCTGACCCACACGCCCATGTTCCACCAAGTGGAAGGGCTCTTGGTGGATGAGCAGGTCTGTTTCGGGGACCTGAAAGGCATTTTAACCGCATTTGTCCACCAGATTTTTGATCCGGATATCCGGGTGCGTTTCCGGCCCAGTTTTTTCCCATTCACCGAACCCAGCGCCGAGGTCGACATCCAGTGCGTGATCTGCCGGGGGACGGGCTGTAAGGTCTGCTCGGATACCGGCTGGCTCGAAGTGCTGGGCTGCGGGATGGTGCACCCGGCCGTGTTTGAAAATGTAGGCTATGACACCAACCGGTATTCAGGATTTGCATTCGGCATGGGCGTGGAGCGCATTGCCATGCTCAAGTACGGCATCAACGACATTCGCATGTTTTTTGAAAACGATATCCGTTTTTTGAGGCAGTTTTGAAATGAAGGTCAGCTTGGAGTGGTTACAGCAATATGTAGATATTGATATCAGCGAAAACGCCCTTGCAGACCGGCTGACCATGGCGGGCCTGGAAGTGGAGGCTGTTGTCCGGCCCCATTCCCATCTCGACGGCGTGGTGGTGGGAAAAATTGTCGAGGTCCGGCCGCATCCAGATGCAGACCGGCTTTCCTGCTGCCGGGTGGACGCGGGATCACAGACCCTGGAAATCGTCTGCGGGGCCCCCAATGCCGCCGCCGGGATGTATGTGCCCTGCGCCACGGTGGGAACAGTCCTGCCCTCGGGAATGGAAATCAAGAAAACCCGCATCCGCGGTCAGACCTCCGAGGGGATGCTCTGCAGCCAGACCGAACTGGGCCTGGGCGAAGATGCCTCCGGGCTGATGGACCTTGGGACGGAACATGCTGCCGGCACGCCCGTTGCCCGGGCCCTTGGCCTGGAAGATACGGTTTTTGAAATCGGACTGACGCCCAACCGACCCGATTGCCTCAGCCACATCGGTGTTGCCCGTGAAATCGCCGCCCTGCTCGGGAAAAAACTGCATCTGCCCGAAATCCCATTTTTGCCGGAATCCGGCGATATTGCCCAACAGACTTCCGTGACCATCGAAAACCCCGAGCTCTGCCCCAGATACGCGGCCCGGCTGGTAACCAATATCACGGTGGGGCCTTCCCCGCAATGGCTCCGGCGCCGGCTGCGGGCCGTGGATTTAAAGCCCATCAACAATATCGTGGATATCACCAACTATGTAATGATGGAAACCGGCCAACCCCTGCATGGCTTTGATTTTGACCGGCTCGAAGAAAACCGCATCGTGGTGCGCACCCCGGACAAAGAAACCGAGTTTGCCACCCTCGACGGCAAATCCCGGCAGCTTGACGCCGATACCCTGCTGATCTGCGACGGGAAAAAACCCGTGGCCATTGCCGGGGTCATGGGCGGGGAAAACTCAGAAATCCTGGAGACCACAAGCCGGGTGCTCATTGAAAGCGCCTACTTTGACCCGGTTTCCATCCGCAAAACCGCCAAGCGGCTCGGCATTTCAACGGATGCCTCATACCGGTTTGAGCGGGGCGTGGACCCTGGCGGCACCGTGTACGCCATGCAGCGCGCCGCCGTGCTCATGGCCGAACTCGGCGGGGGCCAACTGATCGGCTCATATATAGATGAACACCCCCGGCCGCCGGCCAAATCCCCCATCCGGCTGAGCACCCGCCGGACAAACCAGCATCTGGGAACCGGGCTGAACCAGTCTGAAATCACGGACCTGCTTCAAAGCGCGGCTTTTGAAATTCAGACCGTGGATACGGACCAGCTTGCTGTCACAGCGCCTTCCTATCGGGTGGATGTATTCCGGCCCGAAGACCTCATGGAGGAAGTAGCGCGGCTCTGGGGCTACAACCGCATTGCCACCACATTTCCCGGAATCACCGCCCAGGCCGAGGCGCCCGGAAAATCCCTGAGAGCCCGTGAACAAATACGCGACCGCATGGAGGGGTTCGGGTTTCATGAAACCATTCACTACAGTTTTATCAGTCATCGCGCGGCAGATCAGATGCTGCTGCCCGAAGAGGATCCCAGACGCCGGACTGAGCCTGTTTTAAATCCCTTGACCGAAGATCAGTCCGTGATGCGCACCAGTCTGCTCCCCGCTCTGCTGGAAACCGTGCAGAAAAACATCTTCCGCCAGGAAAAAACCCTGAAACTCTTTGAACAGGGCAAGGCTTTTTATCACACACAGCCCTGTGCCCTTCCCCGGGAAATTGAAATGCTGGCCGCCCTGTGGACGGGATTGCAAAAACCCCTGACCTGGCATGCCAAACCGATTGAAACCGATTTCTATGATCTAAAGGGCGTGGCCGAGGGTCTGCTGGCCGCCCTGGGAATAACAGACGGGGATTTTTCAGCACTGCCCGCATCGGCCTGCAGCTATACCCAGCCGGGGAAAACCGCCCAGATCCGCTGCAAAGACACTTTCCTTGGCATCATTGGGGAAATCCGGCCCGCTGTTCTGGAAAAATTCGATATTCACCAGCCGGTCTTCGCCCTTGAACTTCACATGGAAGCCCTGGTGCCGTTTGTTCCCGAAGCCGCCCAATTTGTTCCGGTTCCGAAATTTCCGGCCGTAACCCGGGATATTACGCTCATTGTCGACCAGGGCGTGGAAGGCAGACAAATCCTCGATCATCTTCGAAAGGCCAAAAAGGAGAGCTGGGCAGGACTCCCTACACAGAGTGGGATGAAGTTCCTGGCTGGATCTACGCCTAATTTTTTTTCAAAATGTGGCAGACTTTTAGAGATATGCTCTAAAGGCTGTAAGCAATGACAAATAAAAATGCCGTGATAATTGCCCATGGAGACTTGGACGGAGTAGCCTCCGCTGGAGTCCTGTGGCATAAAATTCACGAAGATTACGATAGAATTGAGACGATCTGGAGTCAGCCTTATTGGCTCGCAGATTCGCAACATACAGGCGATCTAAGTATGTATGACAGGATCTTTATCGTCGATATCGCACTGAACAAC
>NZ_JAWODO010000072.1:0-6518 GCF_046483245.1 Desulfosalsimonas sp.
GCTCGGACTCCAGAGCCTGCCTTTCCAGTATTTTTTCTCCAACTCCGGATGTCTCTTTTTTAACAGACGGCTCGATACTCCCTTGAGGCTGTTGACCAGTTTGGAAACCGGGACCTTGGGAGGATAATGTAGGAGCAAATGCACATGGTCCTCTTCGCCGTTTGTCTCCACAAGCTCGGCCTCGAAGTCCCGGCACACTGAATCAAAAATCTCCCGCAAGCTGTCAATGGCATCCCGGGTTAATACTCCATGCCGGTACTTTGTAACAAAGACCAAATGAACATGGAGATTAAATACACAATGCCTTCCAGTTCTTAATTTGCTTGACATATCCATAGGCCAAAAGTATAATATAAACTATGCTTATACGCAAGGGATATAAATTCAGACTCAAGCTCCGGGATGGAGAAAAACAGAAGTTCTCCCAATTCGCCGGGTGTTGTCGCTTTGCCTGGAACAAGGCCCTTGCAGTGCAGGACGAAAGGTTCAGCAACGATAACGCAAAGCTGCTGTCTAAAACCAAGCTTTTGAACCTGCTGCCGGAGTGGAAACACGAATCTGCCTTCCTAAAGGAAGTCCATTCCCAAATCTTGCAACAAAGCCTCATTGACCTGGACCGGGCGTATCAGAATTTTTTTCGCAGAATGAAAAAAATCCGGGGCGGCGATTTCTCCGAAGGCGAGGATCCCGGCTATCCCAGGTTCAAAAAAAAGTTTCTGCATGACTCTTTTCGGTTTCCTCAGGGCTTCCGGTTGGAGAACAGGCATGTCTATCTCCCCAGGCTCGGATGGTTCCGGTTCTACAAAAGCCGCGAGATAGAGGGCAAGCCTAAAAATGTCACTGTCACCAGGAACGGAAAGCATTGGGATATATCCGTGCAGGTGGAACAGGAAATCCCCGATCCGTGTCCTGTGCGAGAGCCAAGCACAGGCCTGGATATGGGCATTTCCAGGTTCTATACCTGCTCGGACGGCACTTTCAGTGAACCGCTCAATGCCTTCAGGAGCTTGGAGAAAAAGCTGGCCCGGGAGCAGCGAAAACTTTCCCGGAAAAACAAGTTTTCCAGGAATTGGAAGAAACAGAAGGCGAAGGTGAACAAGCTGCACCGCAAGATACGGGACGTGCGCCTGGACTATCTTCACAAACACTCTACCGCCCTGGTTCGACGCTATGGCCGAGTATATGCGGAGGATCTGCAAGTAAAGAATATGTCGGGATCCGCCAAGGGGACCATGGAGAATCCGGGAAAGAACGTCAAAGCCAAGTCCGGGCTCAATAAGTCCATCCTGGATCAGGGTTGGAGCGAGTTCATGCGCCAGCTTGAATACAAGCTGGCGTGGCTTGGCGGGGAGTTGGTCAGGATTTCCCCGCACCATACATCGCAGGCCTGTTCTGTGTGCGGGCATATATCAAAGAACAACCGGAAATCACAGAGCCGGTTTGTATGCGAAGCATGCGGCCTTGAAATCAATGCCGATCACAACGCCGCAATAAATATCCAAACCCTCGGGCAGAGGGGGTTGGCCTGTGAAGCGAACCGCACAAGCGGTCGGCAGCAGGAACTTTCGAGAAATGGCGACAGAGTACCGGGCCTGGCTGCATAGTCAGGAATCCCCTTCCTTTAGGGAGGGGAGGATGTCAAGGGTTTGCTCAAACACTGCAATGGCGTGGTTGATTGCATTCCAGCGGGCTTTTTTCAAATGCCGGGACACGGCCTGAGGCGAAGCCGGCCCGGGCCAATCAGCCGCGATTTGGGCGATCTTTGAGCCCTCCAGACGTCCGATCACCGCTCTGGCCTGAAGCGGCCGCCAGGTTTCCATAAGTGCCCCGGTGGCGCGCACCAGGGCGTCAATGACGGCTTCAAACGGAGCATTGTCAAAAGCGTAACGAAGATCCCCGGCCCGGGGCGAACCCATTTTTTCCAGCATCTTTCCGGAGCGCCGGAAGGCCGTGCCGTCTCCGGCTGTCACCTGTTGTTCAGACACGTAATCCACATCCCCGACGCCGATGGCCATACGGGTGTCAAAACCCGGATGGCCGCCAAAGGCCCGGATATAAGCCCGGATAAACACCGCGGCCCGCAAGGCGCAGGACGGATCGGAAAACAGGGCCTGCCAGCTGTCGCCCCGGAACACGGAGATGGGATACGGCATGACCCCGGGCATCAGCCGGCAAAAAGCCTTACCGGCTTTGTCCATGAGCCCGGGCATGGACCGGCGTGCACTGGGATCCATTGCCGAAAATCCCGTAAAATCACCTGTTATCACGGCATATTGGCCTGCAGTCTGCATAAATTTCCTCTTCGGCGCTGTTTTTCAGCCCCGGCTATCTGAAAAGGCCTTTTTAATTTGTTTTTTCCCGTCCGGGCCTGGCGGCTGCGTCTGAATGCCGGGTTCCGGCAAAAAACTGGCCCGTGCCCGCGGCCATGATCAGGATGCCCAGAAAAAATGCATACCTGAGTTCAAACCAATCCATGATCAGCCCGGCAAAAATCGATCCCATGAGCATACCCAGACTGTGGGCCACGGTAATCATGGACATCACCGACCCCATGGCCTCGATCTTCTGGCCCCGGATCACGGCCAAAGCCATGACTGCGGGCATGGACACCCCGCCGCCGATTCCGAACACCACGTTTGCCGCAAACAACCCGGAAAAACCCCCGGCCGTGCCCATCAACAGCATTGCCACAATCACGGCAATCCCGCCGGCCACCACCATAAGGCGCTTGTCGCATCGATCTGCCAGCATTCCCATGGGGATGTGGATCAATCCGCTCACTGAAACCCCCAGCATCACCAAAAGCCCCACCGCAGAACTTGAAAGCGCAAAGGCATCATTTGCATACACAGGCAAAAACCCCCAGATAATGCCGATGCAGGTGGTATAGACCATGCGGAAGGAAAACAGGGCAACCAGCATCCGGTCGCGCACAAGCAGGCCCCACTTTACCGGGGTCCGGCCCACGGAATAAATCCGCTCTGCAGCCGCCGGGGGAAGAAGAACCGCGGCCAGGCAAAAGCCAAAAAGCGCCAGCCCTCCCATGCAGGCAAAGGCCATGTTCAAACCAAACACATCCTGGATCACCCCGCCCATGAGGGGGCCAATGCTCAGGCCAGCAAAAACCGACATGTTAAATCCGCCCATGGTGATGCCCTCTTTTCCCTCCGGGGTGATATCCCCCACATACGCCTGGGCCACGGGCATGATCATGGCCGAGGCCACCCCCTGGATGAGCCGGATGGCAATCAGGCTGTGGATTTGATGGGCCAGGACAAATGCAACGGAAATAACAAAATAGGAAAACAGCCCCATTACCAGGAAAGGCTTTCTTCCGTGCGCATCAGAAAGCCGGCCGAACCAGGGAAGAAAAAACGTGCGCGAAAGGGAAAAACCGCCGAAAATCAGGGCGATGGAAAAACCGCTGGCGCCAAGCTCATGGGCATATACCGGCAAAAGGGGCACCACAATGCCCACCCCTGTAACCGATACAAAAATAGCAAAAAAAAGGGTGGCAAAAACTTTTCTGGGAAATTTTTCCATCAATGCCTGTCAGGCTTCACGGGCGTCCGGGGACTTGAGCCACACCCGGGTGGCACCCCAGCCGCCGGCGTCCGGGGAGGCCAGTTCAAAACGGGCCACCAGCCGGTGACGCTTAAGGGCCGCATGCACGCGCTGCCGGAGTTTGCCGGTGCCTTTTCCGTGAATAATGCGCACCACGGTAATGTCTTTTTCCAGGCACGCCTCCAGATAATCATCGATTAAGTCGCCGGCTTCCGAAGGCCTGAACGTGTGCAGGTCCAGTTCCCCGGTTATCGGAATTTCAACAAATTCATCCATGTCTTTTGTCCAGATTTTTCCTGGCCGGGTTGGTTTGCGAATTTTTATCCGGTCAGGGCTGTGCAGATAAAGGCCAGGAGGCCTGCAAACACAAAATGGCTTTCCATTATAAACCCCTGGAACACGCCCGGGAAATGCCCGGTGCGCTCATGGTTCACCAGAAATGCAAGCATAGCTGCCGGGCAAAGACTAAACACGGACGATAAGAAGGGCAGAACCCCTGCAGCCGCAGCCAGGGGCGGCAACACAATCAGCACCGCCAGAACGCCTTTGAGCAGCAACAGGGTCCGGCGCTCGCCTAGAATGATCGGAATGGTTTCCCGGCCCACAATCCGGCTTCCCTGCATGTCACTGATGTCAAAAAACGCTGTTCGCACAAACACCAGGGCGGAAATCCAGACAAAGGCCGCAATACTGGCCGGAGTAAAGTAGCCATGGGCGTCCAGGGCCGGAAACAGGGCGGCGGCCATCCCCCAGGCCAGGGTCACCAGCACGGTCTTGGAGCCGGGGATGCGCTTGAAAACGGAAATTTTCTCCACACCCGGCCCTTTTCCCTCAATTTCCAGGTTATAGACCACCCCGAGCAGGCTCATGCACAGCAGCAGCCAGAAAAACAACGGCCCCATTGCCCAGGCCACACCCAAACCCCCGAGACCGGCGGCACCGGCCAGGGTTGTGAGGGCATACCGATTTTCCTGATAAAACCGTGCTCGGTCCGGGTCATTGTACCTGTCGGCCATCCGGTCGAGCATATGGTGCAGGGTATGCATGGAAAGGGTGTATAATGCCGCAATACCCAAATAATGGGGCCTTAAAGGCGCACCCTGCAGCCATGTGCCTGCTGCGGCCAGCCCCGCCGCCCCCACGGCCAGATACAGGTTGGAAAGCATCAGGCAGCGCATCAGCATATGCGCAAATCGCCTGCATCGGCCGCCTTTTCCGGTCAGCCGCCGATCCATGTGCTGCACGACCTGTCGGATGGTCCAATTGGGCGTTGACGCCCCGGCGGTAATGCCGATGCTCCGGCATTCCGTCAACTCTTCCACAGGAAGCTCCTCTGCGGTTTCCACGTGAAAGGCCTTTTTCCCGGACCGTTCCGCAATATCGGCCAGCCGCCGGGTATTTCCGCTGTTGTAGCCGCCCACCACAACCACGGCATCCACCTGCCCGGCCAAGACCTGAACCTCTGCCTGGCGCTTTTCCGTGGAGTCGCAAATGGTGTCAAAAACCTGGTAATGGGGGTGGGCACGGCCGGCCCATTGCTTGAGCTTTTCGAAAAACGCGGTGTTCTGGGTGGTCTGGGCAACGATGATGGCATTTTCAAAGGCCGGCAGAGCCTCTATCTCTTCAAAGGAATTGACCACATGGCCCCGGCTGCCGGCATATCCAAGCAGCCCCCGCACCTCAGGATGCTCACGGTCTCCTGCGATAATCACGGCAAAACCCTGCTTTGCATGCCGGGCGATAATGGATTGAACCCGGATCACCCGTGGGCAGGTGGCATCTATGACCTTGAAACCGGCATCTTTTAATGCCTGTTTATCCTCGGGCGGTACCCCGTGGGCCCGGATGATCACCGTGCCCCGGCCGGTTTCCGGGATTTTTTCCAGCACGGAGATCTGCTTTTGCCCGAGAATGGCCAAAACCTGGGGATTGTGAATCAGGGGACCATAAGTATAAATGGGCCCGCCATCCTTGTTGGCGGCATCCAGGGCCAGTTCCACTGCCCGGCGCACGCCCATGCAGAACCCGGCCGTTGTTGCGATTGTAATCTTCATGCATCTCCCGGGGACTGTTGGCCAGGCACCGGATTCAGGATTCATCCTTTTTGAAAAACACCTTGTGATCCACCAGGGAAAGGGAATGGATGGCCGCCCGGACGAACTTCTGCTCCCCGAAAATATTGACCAGTTTAAACCCCCCGTCTTCAGGTTCGATGGTATCCACGGCCTCCATGATCAGTTCCGGTTCCTGATCTTTTATCAGATATGCATTGGCTTCGCACATTTTTCAATATACTCCTGTTTCAGTTGAATTCATCTAACCAAGGCTGAAGATGCTCGGCAATGAGCACATCCAGCAGATGGGGCAGGGGCATGCTGGATGCGCCCACCACGGCCACGTTTTCCTGGGAGAGGGGCACCAGCATCTTGCGTGCGGGGCTGGATGCAACGGCCCCGGCGATTTGCGGTGTCACCTCGCCCATCATGGCATTGGCCATGACAATGCCCAGGGGCCCGATGACCACATCCATGCGGGCCACGGTCTGCAAAATGGCATTTTCTCCGGATGCGCCCCTATTGGCACGGGCCTTGAGCATCTGGGCGGTTGCAATGGCGTTGGTGCCCAGGGCCACAATCTCGACGTCCTCTTCAAACAACGTCCGCAACCGCTTGATGATGGCCGCCCCAATACCGCCACCCTGGCCGTCTATGACACAAATGGTTTTCATTCTATAATTTTTTCACCTTTCGAAGCTGCCGGCGGCGGCTTTTGGGCAGGCGCCTGGCCGGCCCTTTTTTATGTATTGTTAACTACTACAAATCAACGCATCTCTTCCTCTCCCGATATTTTATCGGAAATTGGAAAACCACCTCCCTCGCAGTCGGAACAAGAGTTGAGTGAAATGCAGGGATTATTTCAGGATTACGAACAGTGGATGGACAATGAAATAACCC
>NZ_JAWODO010000003.1:0-75630 GCF_046483245.1 Desulfosalsimonas sp.
GACCAGCGCGCCATAATCCGCCGGCGGCTTGCCGGCGTGCCCGGCCTTCGGGTCCATGATTCGGATGCCACGTTTATTCTCCTGCAGGCCGGACATTTCACGGCAGCCGAAATGGCTTCCCGCATGCTCGAGCACCGCCTGCTGATCCGGAACTGCGAAAATTTCAAGGGACTTGACAGCCATTTTTTCCGGATATCCATCCAGGACCCGGATACAAACGCCAAGGCAGCAGACCTGATTGCCGATTATGCCGAAAACCGCGCGCAGACGGCCGGCCGGGAGAACCCCTGATGACCGGGATTTCTGCTGCCTGGATCATCGCCGCCGCCCTGGCCCTGGATCTGCTCATGGGCGATCCGTCCCGTTTGCCCCACCCGGTGCGCCTGATGGGCGCGGCCGCAGCCCGGCTGGAAAAACCTTTCCGGGCGTTTTTGCCCAATCAATTCACAGCCGGGCTGGCATTTGCCGCAGTCCTGGTATCAGGCACTTACGTCATTACCCTTGCCGGGGTATTGCTTGCCCGTCTGGCGCATCCGGCTGCAGGCACGGTTTTGGAAATCCTGCTGGTCTATACCTGTATCTGCCCGCGGTGCCTGTATGACGAGGCCGGAAAAGTGCATCAGGCAATTGCTGCCGGCCGCCTTGATCAGGCCCGGGTCCTGATTGCCATGCTGGTGAGCCGGGATACGGCAAACATGGATGAATCTGCAATCAGCCGGGCGGCCATTGAAACGGTTGCGGAAAATTTTGTTGACGGCGTGCTCTCTCCCCTGTTTTTTGCCGCCATCCTGGGCGCACCCGGAGCCATGGCCTTTAAAATGATTTCCACCCTGGACTCCATGGTGGGGTATCGAACGGAAAAATATGAACAATTCGGAAAAGTTGCGGCCAGACTCGATGACGCGGCCAACTGGATTCCGGCAAGGCTTTGTGTGCCAATCATCTCTCTGGCAGCCGCCCTGGTTTGCAAAACCGGCCGCAGGGCCTTTAAAACATCCGTATCCGAGGGCGGCAATCACAAAAGCCCCAATGCCGGACGCCCGGAGGCCGCATTTGCCGGCGCTCTTGGCGTGCGCCTTATCGGCCCGGGCATCTACCACGGCCGCCTTGTGGAAAAACCCTGGATCGGGGCTGATTTTTCCCTGCCCGGCCCGGGCCACATCCTGCCGGCCTGCCGCCTGATGATAGCCGCCACCCTGATTGCCGCAGCGCTCATGATGGTTTTCCCGATGATAATCGGATAGTATTCCTTGTAGCCCGGTAACTGGTGGGGGCCCTTGCCGGACGCGCACCCAGACCGGGATATCTGCGTTGCATTCCGGCCAATGATGATAATTATTATAGAAACGAAAACACTGAACTGAATTCAACAAGGAAAACAACACATGGAATATTTCATTGTCATTGTCCTGCTGGCTGTTGTGCTGGGATTTTTCCTGTACAAAAAAAACAGGCCCGCGGAGCCCGCCGGCACCCCGGCCGTTGAGGCCACATATATCTGTGATCAATGCGGGGAGCATGAATGCATCTGCCGCAAAGATGAAAACGAACAGGAAAAAGCATCAAAATAAGGAGGATCCGTCATGAGCGATAACGCCAAAGCCGCAGTGCTGGCCGCGTTTGCCGCAGACAGCCTGGCCCTGGGTGCCCACTGGATCTATGATCCGGAAAAAATCCAGGCAGATTTCGGCAGAATCGAATCTCCGGTGGCACCGGGCCCGGATTCCTTTCACAAGACCAAAGGCAAGGGGGATTTCACCCATTACGGCGACCAAATGCTGGTGCTGTTCCGGTCCATTGCGGAGCAAAAAGAATTTGTGACAGCTGATTTTTCCGAAAAATGGCGGGCCTTGTTTGACAACTATGACGGCTACATTGACAATGCCACCCGCAAGACCCTGGCCAATTATGAAAAGGGTGCGGGCCCGGAAAATGCGGGCTCATCGTCCAATGATCTGGCCGGGGCCGCCCGGATCGCCCCGCTGATCCGCCTTTATCCCGATGACCCGGAAAAGCTGGTACAAGCCGCCCGCTCCCAGACGGCCATGACCCATAACAATGAAGCCGTAATTGATGCAGCGGCGTTTTTTGCCCGGGTGGTCCATGCGGTGCTCCAGGGTTCGGCTCCCGCCGCAGCCGTGGAAAACATTGCAGAGGACGAGGAATTTGCCATGTCCCCCATTTCCATGTATATCGGCCCGGGACTCAAATCCGCAAACGAGCAGAGCGCTGATGCCATCGCCCGGTTCGGCCCGGCCTGTGAAATCGACCAGGCGCTGCCAGGCACCATTCATCTCATTGCCCGGTATGAAGACAATCTCAAAGAAGCCCTGGTCCAGTCGGTGATGGCCGGCGGCGACAGCGCGGCCAGGGGAACCATCGCCGGGATGATCCTTGGCGCGCATCTGGGCATGGAGGCGCTTTCCGGAGACTGGATCGAAAGTGTCAACCGCATCAGCGAAATCCGCACGCTTCTGGATCAAATCACAGGCTTATAGGTGCCTTTTTTTCAGGGCGTTGACAATGCACACGGCTGCACCGCCCCAGGTGACGGCCAGGCCGATGATCATCATGGCAATGGATCCGCTGCTCATTTCCGGGACTCCTTTATCCTGTGCGATTATCTGGTTTTCTGCGCCCAGGCGCTTTTCATGGACTGCAGGACAAAACTCAAAAGCACAATACCCGCCACCACGCACCAGCCGAACATGACCAGGGCGCTGCCGTCATAACCCTCATAATTTTCCCGGATGTCGCCCGCCAGGTTCGCCACGGCCATGTATCCCAGCACAACCGGGGTGATCACCTTGAGGCAGAAATTCCACCAGGACCCAATGGCAAAGTCGGAAAGCGAATTGGCATACTGGCGCACGGTATCAAGCTTAAAAAACCACGACAGCAAAATCACCTCCACCAGCCCGGCAAAAACGATTCCAAAATTATTGATGAAATGATCCGTGATATCTAAGATAAACAAACCGCCCCGGGTCATGAAAATCAGGCTCAGCATGAACCCAACCAGGCAAAACAGGCTGGTGGTGGGCTTTCTGTCCCAGCCGAACTTGTCGATTATCGATGAGCAGCAGGCCTCGGAAATGGATATCATGGAACTGAGCCCGGCAAATACCAGGGACAAAAAAAACAAAAACCCGAAAAATTCCGGGGCCGGCAGCAGATTAACAGCCTCGGGGATGGTCACAAAGGCCATGCCCACACCCTGGGTGACAATCTCATGGAGGGCCACATCCTGTGTGGCCGCCATGTGCCCGAGCACCCCAAACACCATGATTCCGGCCAGCAGGCTGAATCCGCAATTGATAAACGCGGTCATCATGCCGTTGTTGTTGATATCCGAGTCAGCCGGCAGGTAGCTGGAATAGGTGATCATAATGGCAAAGCAGACGCTCAGGGTAAAAAAGATCTGGCCGTAGGCCGCAGTCCAGACCTGGTAGTCGGCAATGGCGCTGAAATCCGGCCGAAACAGCCAGTCAATGCCCTGGGCCGCGCCCTCCAGGGTCACGGCGCGCACCAGCATGATCAAAAGCAGCAGAAAAAGAAGCGGCATGAAAATCTTGTTGGCCAGTTCGATTCCCTTTTTCACGCCGCTGAACAAAATGATCCAGGTCACCGCCCACATGGCAATGGCAGCGGCAAATACCGGCCAGACAATGCCGCCCAGATTCATGGGCCCGTTACTTAATTGCAAAAACTCATCAAAGAAAAACCTTTCCGGACTTGCACCCCAGCCCAGATCCAGGGCCAAAAAGGCGTAATTCAGGGCCCAGGAAATCACCACCACGTAGTAGACACTGATGACAAAGGCCACCAGGGCCTGCCACCAGCCCAGCCACTCCCATTTTCCAAAGATGTTAAAAAAGGTCATGGGGGCAGATCCCCTGTATTTGTGCCCCACCCCGAACTCAAGGATGATGATGGGAATGCCGGCGGTGAGCAGGGCAAAAAAATAGGGGATCAGAAAAGCTCCCCCGCCGTTGTCATAGGCCATGTAGGGAAACCGCCAGATGTTTCCCAGGCCGATGGCCGAGCCCACTGCAGCCAGAATAAATCCACTTCTTGTACCCCATTGCTCGCGTTTCGCCATTTTGTCTGTGCCTCCTGCAGCTAAATTGGCCCTTGCAACCCAAAATCGCCGGTAAACAATAACCCTATCCCATAGTAAAGCACGGATTTGTAGTCAAGGGAAGAATTCCGGGAAGTTACAGACACACCCCAACGGCGCGAGGCAATCAGCGGACAATACCGCGGTTTTGGCAGCAACGCCGTCTATATTTCAATGACCCGGCCGGCCCCGCCGGCAAGGCTTTTGTCCCCAAGCCTGGACTGGATCTGCTGTTTGTACTGGGTGCAGTGGGTGGCACACACCCAATCCAGGCAATCAATGACCGGAAAATCACAAAATCCGTGAAGTCCCCCGATGAGCGCAACAGGCGGACCGATTGGCGCTGCGGCGGCAAGGATGGTTTCCACACCCGGATGCGAGCAGCCCGCAATCACCACCACCTTGTTGTCTTCTTTGATGCACATGGACTGCTCGATATTTTTCAGCGTGCCCGTGGAATAAATGTTTTCGTGAATTTCCATGGGCTGGCTGATGGAAACGGTTTCCGGGGCCCGGTCCACATTGGAAATGGTATCCGGCACATAGACCCGTACGGGATTCAGTTCCAGGATGCCCGGCAATCCATCAGTATGGTCCCAGTGATCATGGGAAATGAAAATCTCCTGGATACACTCAGGGGTGACTCCCAGGCGGTGCATGTTTTCGGTCAGGATCTGTCCGCTTGCGCCGGTGTCAAACAAAATGGTCCGGCCACAGGCCTCAATCAGAGCCGCAAAACCCCAGTCCGGGGTCAGGCGTTTGTCAAATGCGTCATTGTCGTATAGAATCGTAATCTTCATCATCAGCCTCCTGGTTTTTACACGCATGCACCCGGAAAATTGTTGATATCCTGCACATATCCTTCAAAATCCTTTTGGTAAAGAAAACGGGAAATCATCTCCCCGACCATGGCGGCCGTGTCCACGCGGTATTTTCCGGAAGCATCAGGGCCGGCGATTTGTTTTGCGTTTTCCACAATGGCGGTAAGCGCGGAGGCCGGTATATTCACATTCACGTGCACTTCAAGCAGGTCTTTTGAATCTGCCATTTTTCCCCCTTTCCGGATACGATCAGTTGGCCATGGAGGCATCGATCATGGACATGATCTGGTTGTTTCCAAACCCTTTCAGCTCTATGGCCCCTGAGCGGCATGAAGCCACGCACAATCCGCACCCCTTGCACAGGGCGGACTGGATTTCCGCCTTATCGGTTTTTTCGCTGATCCGGGGGGCTGAATACGGGCACACGGATACACATACCCCGCAGCTGGCGCACAAGGACGGGGTCACCTGGGCCACGGTGCCGCTGACCGAGATGTTTTTGGCCGAAAGCAGGGTCACGGCCCTGGCCGCTGCTGCCTGGGCCTGGGCAATGGATTCATCCAGGGGTTTAGGCCCGTGGGCCAGGCCGCACAAAAACACCCCGTCGGTTGCAAAATCCACCGGCCTGAGCTTTAAGTGGGCTTCCACGTAAAACCCGTCATCGTTCTGGGTGACCTTGAAAAACCGGGCCAGGGGATCGTTTTTCTCGCGCACCACAGCTGATGCCAGAACCAGGAGATCCGGACTAAGCGACATGCTCCGCCGAAGGACAAAGTCCTTGAAACGGATCTTCAGGGCTTTGTCTTCTGGCTCCACTGCCAGCCCGTTATCAAAATCATACCGGACAAACTTAATGCCGCTGGCCCTGGCTTCCCGGTAGAGGTCCTCTCTTAGGCCGTAGGGCCGCATATCCCTGTAAAGGACAAACACGTCCATTTCAGGTTTTCGTTTCTTGAGTTCAAGGGCGCTTTTTATGGACTGGGTACAGCAAAGCTTGGAGCAGTAAGGCCTTTCCGGAATCCTGGAGCCCACGCACTGAATAAACACAGCACAATCGGCCCGGCTTATGGACGGATCATTGTCCACCAGCCGTTTTTGCAGTTCCTGGCCGGTGACCACGCGCTCGTCCCGGCCGTAGAGGTATTGATCCACAGGCTTGTATTCAGACGCGCCCGAGGCAATCACCGCCACGCCGTGCTCAAGTGTGCTTTCCTGACCGTCGCTTTCAATGGTGGTTTTAAAATCACCCACAAATCCGTCCACATTTTTGATGCTGGAACTCAAATGCACGGCAATGTTGGCATTGCTTTCAATCCGCCCGGTCAGGCCGGCAACAAATTCCTGTACATCCTCACCGCGCCAGGTTTCGGGCAGATTCCGGGCATTTCCGCCCAAAACCGCATCGCGCTCCACCAAGTCGACCTCATAGCCCTGCAGGGCCATATTTTCAGCCGCTGTCATTCCGGCCACGCCGCCGCCGATAACCATGGCCCGCTGGTTGATCGCCAAAACCGGCTCTTTTAAGGGCTCGATTCTGGCGGCCTTTGCCACGGACATCCCCACCAGATCCCTGGCCTTTTGGGTGGCGGCCTCTGGATTGTTTTTGTGCACCCAGGAATCCTGGTTCCGGATATTGACCATTTCAAACAGGTACTTGTTGATCCCGGCGTTCTGGAGTGTTTCCTGAAAAAGCGGCTCATGGGTCTTGGGCGTGCAGGCGGCCACCACAATGCGGTTGAGGCCTTCGTCCTGAATGACCTGGGCCATCTTGTCCTGGGAATCCTGGGAACAGCTGAACATGTTCTGCTCGGCATAAACAACCCCGGGCAGGGTTTTGGAATACTCCACCACATTGGGCACATCCACCACACCCGCAATATTGGTGCCGCAGCAGCAAACAAAAACACCGATGCGCGGGGGATCTCCGATAACGTTTTTCTCCTTTGGCATTTCCTTTGCCCGGGTCCGGGTCCACCTGGCATTTGAAAGCCTGGAGCCCACCACGCCGGCTGCCGCACTGGAGTCGATCACCGAGGAGGGAATATCCTTGGGCCCCTGGAAGGCACCGCAGACATAGATGCCGGCAACAGAGCTGGAGACCGGGGCAAAGCTGGAAGAAGCCGCAAAGTTGTATTGGTTGAGTTCAATGCCCAGTTTTCTGCCCAGTTCCGCGCCCCGGGCCGTGGCGCCCAGACCCACGGACAGCACCACCATGTCAAATTCTTCCTCGCACCTTTTTCCGGATTCATCAATGTAGCGGATCAGGTGCTTTCCAGTGCCGTCCACCGGGGGGGCGCCGGTGACCTTGCTTTTGACAAACCGCACGCCCATCTCGTTTTTTGCCCGGTTGTAATACTTTTCAAAATCCTTGCCGTTTGTGCGGATATCAATATAGAAAATGGCCGTGTCCAGGTTGTGCTTGCAGTGCTCCTTTGCCAGCATGGCCTCCTTGACCGCGTAAGTACAGCAAACCGCCGAGCAATACCCCCTGGCGCCCAGGTGCTCGTCTCTGGAGCCGATGCACTGAAGCCAAGCGATTTTTTCCGGTTCCTGCTTGTCAGAGGGCCGGACCAGGTGGCCGCCGTAAGGCCCGGAAGCCGACAGGATCCTTTCAAACTCCAGGCTGGTGACAATATTGGGATACTTTTTATACCCGAATGTGTCGTGAACAGCCGGATCAAAGGTTTCGCTGCCCTGGGACAGCACCACGGCCCCCACATTCAAGGAAATCTCCTTTTTGGTATCCTCGTAGTTAATGGCGCCCGTGGGACATTTTTTCTCACAGATCCCGCATTTGCCCTTGTTGAGTTTGATGCAGTGTTCCGGATCAATGGCATACTTCAGGGGCACTGCCTGGGCATACTGCACGTAAATGGCCTTGCGGTTGGCCAGGCTGCCGTCATATTCATTGGGGACCTTTTTGGGGCATTTTTCCGCACAAAGCCCGCATGCAATACACTTGTCCACATCCACGTACCGGGGATGGCTGGTGATGCTGACCTCAAAATCACCTTCCTCGCCGGAGATGCTGTTGACTTCTGAAAGGGTGAGCAATTCTATGTTGATGTGCCGGCCGACCTCGACCAGTTTGGGCGAAATAATTCACATGGCACAATCATTGGTCGGAAATGTTTTGTCCAGCTGGGACATCATCCCGCCGATGGAACTGGACCTTTCCACCAGGTAGACATAGTAGCCGGAATCGGCGAGATCCAGCGATGCCTGCATTCCGGTGATGCCTCCTCCCACAACCAGCACAGCGCCATTGTTTTCACGCGGCATTATCTACTCCTTGTCCTTGCTTAAATAGGATTCTATTTTGCTTATATCCAGCTTGTTGGCCCCAAGACCCAGGGTTTGGGGATCAATGTTCATTGAAAGCCCCAGCAGCTGGGGAAAAAGAATGGAAGGCAGGGGCTTTTGGCCGGCACTGTCCTCAACAAGCATCTGCTGTACGGTATCAAACTGAATCTGGCAGTACGGGCAGGATGTACAGAAAAAATCAGCCTCTGCCTTTATTGCGGCTTCCAGCTTTCTTGAGAACAGATCCGCTGACAGCGCATCATTGGTCCCGATCAGGGGCGCCCCGCAGCATTCCAGCTTGTTTGTCCAGTCAACGCTTTTTGCCCCGGTTGCGGCAACCAGTTCATCAAACAAGGACGGGGCCACCGGGTCATCAAACTGCGTGACAGTGCTGGGCCGCAGGGCATGGCACCCATACTGGACGGCAATGTTTAATTCTTTATAAGTTTTGTGCAGCTGCTTTTTGATCGCAGCAATGCCCGTTTCATGATACAGCACGGACAAATAATGGCGGATCCGGGTTTTTCCCTGGTAATCCAGGCCCATTTCCCGGATTTTGCCCAGCACTTCATCCTGCAGGGGTCCCTTTTCGGCCATGATGTGCTCGGCATTTTTCAGCGCCCCGAAACAGCAGTTGCACAACACCAGCATATCCAGCCCCTGGTTTTCGGAAAGGGCCAAATTTTTGACTGAAGAAAGAAGAAACGCCTTTTTGTCAACATTGCGCATGGGATAGCCGCAGCAGTTAAACTGCCTGATATCTGCCAGTTCCACTCCGAATTTTTTTAAAACAGCCCTGGCGGCTGTTTCATACTGGGGAACCCGTGAAGGAATCTGGCAGCCGATAAAAAAACTGTAGCGCATCATAATTATCTTAAACCTCCGGCCTGATCATGATTTTGCCTTCCCTCATCCACACCGGCCACTGCCATGTATTTCAGCTCATAGAGGATGTCGGTGACTTTCACATTTTGCGGGCAATGCTCCTGGCACTGGTAGCATGTCAGGCAATCCCATATCATTTTTGCGCCCATGGCTGTTTCGGTCAGTCCCAGTCCGAGGCTGCACATGATCTGGTGGGGCATCAGCCCGAGCTGCTCCTGGGGATCTTCGTAATTGCCCACCACCGGGCATACAGTGGAGCAGTTCTGACACCCGAAACAATAGGAAAACGTATTTTCAAAGCCGCTGGTCAGCTTCAGGCCGGCCGCAGGCGGGGTCAGGTCAATGGAGCGGTCCGGATCCAGAAGAGGCCGGTATTTTGCAGAAACTGCATTATCGGCTTTTTCCAGGGGCAGGGGATAACTGCCAGCCGGGGTCTTTTTGCGGTTCAGCCCCCTGACAAATGAAAGCTGGGAAAGCACCAGCGGTTCTGCAGGGCCCTGCTGCAACAGTTTTTCCCTGGCATTGAGCCACAGCTGCCGCAGGTTGATGCCCGAGGGGCAGACCACGGTGCACCTGTCGCAGTTGGTGCACAAATAAATCCCTTCCAAAATGGCCCGGGTTTCGGCTTCATCCAGGTCCCTGCCGGCTGCCAGGGCCTTTAGGGGCGCAATTTTCTCTGATGGCAGAATATACGTGTTCTGCCTTGCTTCATAGCCCATCATGGCAGAGCAGTACAGGCTGCAGGTGCAGCAGTGGGTGCAGGCATCCAGTTCTATGATCTGCCGGGTGGCCACATTTTCCGGTTTTGATTTTTTTTCATCCATCACGGCATTGGCCATAATGGTGAGGGGCGTTGAAAAGATATGCAGCATTTTGCTGAAAGGCAGGTATGCCAGAGCGATAAAACAGGACAAAAAATGAATATACCACAAAATGCCCACAAAGCCCGCCCGGTCCATGGCGCCGGCGGCCGGACTGAGGACCTTTCCGGTGGAATAGCTTGCAAAGGCCGATTGCGCCGGAGCATGGCAGTAAGCACAATAGCTTTCATGGGCCTGTTTGCCCTGCTGCAGCACATCGGCTTCAAACGGCCGGGTCACATCCGAAGACACAAGGCCCTGATCGCTTACCCAGTAGCTTTCCAGGGCCTGGAGTTCTTCGTCGCTGAGCCAGCCTGCGTACTCATCCACCATATTGGAAAATTCAGTGTTGGAAGTAATCTTTAACCCCGCCAGCAAAAACCCCGACAGGATGATCACCGCCAGGATGCCGATGGCATACTTGTCCATACTGTTTGTCATCAGCCTCGGTATCTTGAGGAAAAAACGCCGGATCACGGCAACAACGACCCCGGCAAGAACCATGAGGCCAAACAGGTCCCGGAGAAAAAAATAGGGATTCAGTGTGGGTTCGTAATTGCTGAAAAGCCAATCCGTGACGATCCGGCCCAGGGCGTGCATGAATAAAAGCAGGATAAAACCCCAGAAGATGAGCATGTGCATTGCCCACCGAAGAACACTTTCCTTTAAAATCTTTCTTTGAAGCAGTACATCAAGGACAAAAGCCTGGAGCAGCCTGAGAATCTTTGCGCTGAAGATAACCCCAAGCATTGATTTAAAAACGGAAAAAAACCGCGTTGAAGCGCTCATCTCCTGTCCGTAAAACCCGGCCTCCCGTTGAAACCAGGTGCCGCCCCTGTATATAAGCCCCAGAAAAAATATTATTAAAGAGGCATATAGGGATACCGTAAAAACCATACCAAAACCTCCGCGATAACAGGTTAATCAAAAATTCGTTTTCAAATCGGCTAACTTATATCGATTATTGAAACGAGTCAAGCAAAAGCTCAAAACGAATTGATCCCTGCTGAAAGGCCAGCGGAATCAGAACGGGAAAGACTGCATGCTGTCAGTGCAGACCAGATGGAGAGCGCACCGGATGCGGCCGGCAAAAGGGCCCGACCGGTCGGCGGCGATGGCGGGTGAAAAAAAATTATGTGTTTTGATTTATAATATCAATTACCTCACCAGGGTCAAACGGCTTTGACAGGTATCCCACGACATCGCGCACCGACAGATGCCGCGAGGGCATGGCACTGATGATCAGCACCGGCGTGTCCTTGAGCTCGCCGCCCTGCTTGCGCAGTTTCCGGTAAAAGCGGGTTCCCCATTCCTCAGGCATTTCCAGGTCCAGAGTGATCAAATCCGGCTTTTCCCGCTGCAGCACCTCCATGGCTTCCACTCCGTCATAGGCCTCGCAGGTTTCAAACCCGTTGTTTTTCAGTACGCTGACCAGGTACTTGACCGTGGTGGGGTCATCGTCGATTACGAGGATTTTTTTGGTCATCGTTACCCCCTTGCTTGATATGTAAAAATCCGAAAACGGCATTTCAAACGATCCCTTATTGCCCGTATGGAATCCGAATGCGAAAGCGCGTGCCCCGGCCCGGGGTGGATTCCACCTCGATGGTACCGTTGTGCTGGCTAACGATTTTCCGGGTAATAAACAGCCCGATGCCGGTACCCCTGGAACGTTTTGAAGAGTAAAACAGCTTGAAGATATTTTCCCGGGTTTCCGCGTCCATGCCCGGACCGGTATCGCTGATATCAAAGCAGACCGCACCGTTTTCGGCAAAAGCCCTGAAGTCGATGTGGTGGGAAGCTTTTTCCCCGTCTTCGGCGCAGGCGTCCAGAGCGTTTTCCAGGATATTGACAATGGCGACCCGGAGTTGCTCGGCATCAATGGTGATTCGGCTGTTTTCCAGAAATGCATCCACGTCAAGGACAAGCTCGACGCCGGATTCCCTGGCGCGGGCAGCCACCACCTTTGCGGTTTCACGCACAAATGCAGCGATGTCGGCCGGCTGTTTATCAAGCTTCATCTCCCGGGCATAATACAGAATATCAAGCACCATGTGCTTGATCCGGTCGGACATGGTCCTGACGGTTTTGATCCCCTCGGAGATTTCCTCCGGGTCGTCGCGGGAAAATCCGGAGTTGAGCATGTAGACCCCACCGTCAAGCCCGGTTAAAAGCCCCTTGATGCCGTGGGAGACCGACCCCACCATCAGACCCAGAGAGGCAAGGTGATCCTTTAAATCCAGGAGTTGGGAGATGTCTGTCATCATGATCATTACACGGGAGATATCTCCGGTTTCGTCCTGCAGGGGCGTGGTCCAGGCAAACATGTGGCAGGTCCGGGCCCCGCCGTCCGGGGTGAATTTCAATTCCTCCTGACAGGGGCTTCCCTCCGCAAAACTCCTGGCCACCGGGCAGCTGACGCAGGGTTCATCCAAGCCCCTAAACAATTCATAACAGTGAATCCCCCCGGGGTCATCGATGCCAAAATCGCATTTAAGCGCCTTGTTGACTTCGGTGATGCGGTAGTCGCCGTCAATGACGGCCACATAACCGGGCAGTTCTTCAAAAAGACGTCGAAAACGCCCGTTTTCAGCATTGTGGCCCTCTTCTGCCGCAGCAGTGATCCGGTCGGTCTTCCGGCGGACCATGTCCTCGAGATTTTCTGTATAACTTCGCCACTGATGGCGCAGCTTGATGCGCTGTCTGGCTTTTTCCAGGGCGCTTTCCAGCTCCCGGTCCTCGATGGGCTTGGTAATGAAATCCGTGGCTTCGTATTTCAGGCTTTTGATGGCCAGGTCCATGTCCCCGTGACCGGTAATCAGAATAACTTCGGTGTCCGGGTCCTCGGCCTTGAGTTTGCGCAGAAGATCAATGCCGTCCATTCCGGGCATCTTGACATCCGCCAGGACAATCTGCGGCCGCTGGTCACGGAATACCCGAAGGGCGCTTTCCCCGTTTTCCGCGGTATGCACCTCATATCCCATGTCAGACAGGGAAATGCCCAGGACGCTGCGGATGCCCTCTTCATCGTCGACAAGAAGTATTTTTCCCGTCATGTTCGCAGACCCCGCCAAGCTAAGTTGAAGGTTGACCCCGGCCTTGTCAGGCACGATTTTTTGATTTCAAGGCGTTGTGGGTTCCTATGATGCGATTTGAAACTTTTTCATTTTTCGCCAAAGCGTGGAGCGGTCAATATTTAAAACTTTTGCCGCCCGGGTCTTGTTCCAGCGGCACTGGTCCAGCGCGTTCATGATTTTCATCCGCTCGCTGTAATCCCCGGGGTCTGCCGGACCCGGGGATTTTGCGGGCGCTTCAGATTCGATCAGGGCCCGGGGAAAATGATCCGTTTCAATGGTGTCGCCTCGGCAAATAATCACCGCGTGCTCCAGGATGTTTTCCAGTTCCCGCACGTTTCCGGGATAGTCGTAATTGAGCAGGATATGCATGGCCGGCTTGGATATTTTCTTGACCGGCACATCCATGGCCATGCAGAGTTTTTTCAGTATGTGGTGAATGAGCAGGGCCAGATCGCTCTTGCGGTCCTTCAGCGGCGGGAGGGCAATGCGCATGACATTGAGCCGATAAAACAGGTCCTGCCGGAAGCGTCTTTCCTTGACCAATTGATGCAGATCCTGGTTGGTGGCCGAGATGATGCGCACATCCACGCCCGTGGTTTTCCGGGATCCCAGGGGGTAAAACTCCCGGTCCTCGATAACCCGCAGCAGCTTTGCCTGCAGCGGCAACGGCAGATCTCCGATTTCATCGAGAAATATGGTGCCGCCTTCTGCCTCCTGGAAGCGGCCGGGCTTGTCACGATCTGCGCCGGTAAAGGCCCCCCGCACATAACCGAACATTTCCGATTCCAGCAGGGTGTCGGGCAGGGAGGCGCAGTTGACCTTTACCAGCTTGCGCCCGGCCCGCGGGCTGGCGTTATGGATGATCTTTGCCAGCAGGTCCTTTCCCGTGCCCGTGGGCCCCTCGATCAGGGTGGTGGTGTCTGTGGCCGCCACCATGGGGATCATATCAAAAATTTTCTGCATGTCCGGATGCCGACCGATCATGTCGTAGAAGGTGTAGCGGTCCTTGATGGCGCTGTAAAAATGGTATTTCAGCGACAAATCGGTAATGGTGATCAGTCCGCCCACGATCATATCGGATCCGTTTTTCAGGGGCAGATAAGTCACCCGGGCCGGCAACAGGTGGCTCTGCTCGGTCATCAGCCGGGTCTCGGTTGAAAGTTGCTCACCGGTGCCGTTGGGGTAACCGCATTGATCCAGTACGTCCCGGCAGAACCGGGGACCGAAAAACGTCTTACAGGATTTGCCCAGCAGCTCAGTGCGGGAAAAGCCGGTAATCTGCTCGGCATTGGTGTTGACAAACGTGACATGGTTGCCCCGGTCCAGTGTCAGGATACCGATATCCAGGCTGTCTAAAATCAGCTTGAGCCGAAGGTCGTCGAAACGGATGCGCTTGATGAGTTCCCGAAATGCGCTGTGATCCTGAAAAACCTCGATACAGCCGATCATCTGCCCATCCTGTCCGTAAATCGGAGATTCGATCTTGGTAATGGAGGTGGCTCTATTCTGCTGGTCCTTGACCTCAATATCCGAAACCAGGGTCTGAGTGATCTCATCCTTGGATTCGAGAAATTTGCACCGGCCGCCGCAAAGGTAATCAAGAAATACATGGTAGCAGTACCGTCCCACAGTCCCGGATGCCGAAAATCCGGTCAACTGCTCTGCGGACCGGTTAATGAAGAGAATCTTGCGGTCCCTGGACAAAATGATCACGCCCAGGGAAAGGCAGTCAAAAATTTCACCGATCTGTTCATACTGCAGCAGCATTGTTGGTCATCCCCCCTCTCGCAGCGAAGCGTCTTCCTTTGAAACCGGAAAGCGGATGATAAACCGGGCGCCCTGGCTGCGGCCCGGCTCGGCGTAAATAGTCGCCCCCCATTCCCTGATGATGCTGTAGGAAATCGAAAGACCCAGGCCGGTGCCTTTTCCCGCATCCTTGGTGGTGAAGAAAGGCTCAAAAATCTTGTCCACCAGGTCGGGGGCAATCCCGCTTCCCGTATCCTCGACCTCGATTGTAACAAAACGGCCGTCTGAATGCGAGCGCAGAAGAATTTTCTTTTCCCCGGTGTCTATGCCCGAAGATCGCTGGCCCCAGCGATCTTCGATGGCATCACGGGCATTGACTAGCAGGTTGACAATGACCTGTTCGAGCTTGCTGTCATCTGCCCGGACTCTGGGCAGGTCCGGTGCAAGTTCCCAGACCACGTCAATGCCTCGCAGCTTGAGCTGCTGGGCAAAAATGTCAAAAGCCTTTTCAATTACCGGGTTGACACTTACCTTTTCGGATGTGATTCCGGATTTGCGGCCGAACTCGCGCATATGGCGGATGATCCGGGTGGCCCGGTTGATGTGGGTATCGATCTCTTCGGCCATGGTACAGAGATTTTCATTTTCAATGGGGGTGTTGCTCTTGATCTTTTTCATCAAATAGCTGCTTGCCGTCTTGATCACAGACAGGGGCTGGTTGAGCTCATGGGCCACGCCGGTGGCCATTTCCCCTAGGGTGGCCATCTTGCTTGCCTGGATGAGCTGCTGTTCGGCTTCCAGGCGCTGTGTGATGTCGCTGGTGGTAACGAGATACACGAATTTTCCCTCGTATTCCGAAGGAGAAATGCGGATATTGACAAACAGGGTTTTTTCGCTTTTCCGCAGGTGCCTGGCCCGGTGGATTTCATTCCGAGTTTTGATTAACTGCCCGAAATATTTCCGGTCATCGCCAACAAACAGGTTCGTAAACCGGGTACCGCAAATCTCGGATTGACTGTAGCCGTAAACCCCCTGGACGCTTTTGTTGCAGTCAAGAATCGTGAAATCTTCCCGGTCGATGACAAAGATGGGATTGGCAATGTTGTTAAATATATCCTTATACTTTTTTTCTGATTTTTTCAATTTGTCTTCAAGCAGCTTCAAATCCGTGAGATCAAGGGTCATTTCAAGGGCCGCCGTAATTTCTCCGGTATCGTCATCCTTCTGGGGGGAGGTGACCACCAGCCAGTAGGCGGTTGTGCCGTCTTTTGCATATCCGGTTTCCTCACTGAAATGCGGGCGGCCGTCTTCAAAGGTTTTTTCCACCGGACAGGACACGCATTTCTGCTCGCGGCCCTTGTAAGCGCGGAAGCAATATTCGCCGATTTTTGGATTGAATTTTTCAGCAAACCTTTGGTTGAAGTGGATCAGCCGGAAATCCGTATCCAGTATGGCAATTTCACAGGGCACCAGTTCAAAAAGATTGCGGTATTTTTGCTTTTGCTTGTTGAGTTCGGCCTGTTTACGCGCAATTTGTTCGCCCATGAAAAAAATCAGCAGCCCGGCCCCGGCAAAGGAAAACATAGCCAGCAGCAGGACGGCTTTTACGAGCGGGGAGGTTTGCCGGTCCGTGCCCATGCCGGACCATGCCCAGAAGGTAATGCAGATCAGCAGGGCGGTACCCGCTATCATGAGAAAAAGTAGCTTGAAGGCCGTGCGGGTTCGCATATATGTAAAAAATTTTAGCATTTCGGACTCCCCGGATCAATCATTGAGCTGACGGGGCGGCTGCCCGGGCGGATTTGGCATCCAGGCCCAGGTCCCCGGCCGGGATGCCCATGGCCAGGCCCAGAAGCTGAGGCAGGTAATATACCGGAATCCGCACATCTTCTCCGTAGCGGGACGATATCCACCCCTGGTATCCCTCCAGGTTCATCTGGCACATGGGGCAGACCGTGGCGATGGCATCCGCGCCGCTGGCGGACTTTAAAATGCGAAAGACCAGTTCCTTGCTGACATCTGCGTTTGTGGTCATGTGCGAGGCCCCGCAGCATCTGGCCGCCATGGACCAGGGATGCAGGTCCGCCCCGGCAGCCCCAAGCAAGGCGTCCATTGAGGTCGGCGCCTCCGGGTCGTCAAAAATCCGGTACGGCCGGAGACACTGGCAGCCGTAATAGGGAGCCACACGCAAACCGGAAAGGCTGTGGGTGATCTGCTGCAAAATTCCGGTTGAACCGATATCTGTGGAAAGAATATCGAGGATATGACGCGGCCGGGCTTTTCCCGAATAGTGCAGGGATTCCTCGGCAAGAAGTTCATTGATTTCCGCCAGGGTCCGGGCGTCGGTGGCCGCGATCTGATGCACCTGCTTGAGGTTTAGGTAACAGGCGCTGCACGGCACCAGGATGTCGGCTCCCGATTCCACGGTTTCGGCCAGGGCCAGGCTGACCGCAGGCATGGCCAGGGCCAGGCGGCGGTCCACGGCCTTGGCCGCAGTGGCCCCGCAGCACGTCCAGTCGGGTATTTCAATGAGCTCCACGCCCAGTGCGTGCATTATCGCCCGGGTTGCCAGGTCGTATTCCCGGGCCGTGGATTCCAGTGAACAGCCCGGATAGTAAAGATATTTCATTGCCCGTCTCTCCTGGATTCGATTCTGGCGAAAATGCCTTCCAGGTTTCTGCCGCCGGCCGGCCGGCACAGGCTGATTTTTCCCTTTTTGATCATCTGCAGCCCCAGCCCGGAGAACCGCAAGGGCATCAGCGGCCGGCGGGGGGTCATGACCGCAAGATATCTTACCATCAGCCGGGTTTCCTGGACCCTTCCGTACCGCCGGGCCGATTGCAGAAATGCGCTGTAAAATGCCGTGCATGCCGGGTCCCCCCCATGTTTTCTGGCCGCGGCGATCTGCTTGAGATCGGCCATGGCATCGGTGAGCGCAAGTCCCCGGGGGCACCGCAGGCTGCAGCAGTAACAGTCCGAGCAAAGGGCAAAGGTGTGGCTTTCAAAAATTTCCCGGGTTTGTCCCATGAGCACCAGACGCCAGAGCTTTCGCGGCGTGGCATCCATGGCAAAAGCATTGGGGCACGACCCTGTGCATGTGCCGCATTGGATGCAGGTCCGCACCCTTTCCCGAACCCGTTCCAGCGCCGGGTCCGGCTGTTCGGGACGAATCCAGGCCTGTGCTGTTTTTTGTTTTCTGTTCATCAGCTCGGGTCCTTTTTTGCATTTAACCTTTTCAATTATCTATTGCCGCCTCCATCATGGAAAGCATCCAGCGCGGGGCAAAGCCTTCCACGTATGCGGCAAAATTCGGGCAGGCAGACGCGCAAGCGCCGCACCCCCGGCATGCCTCCGGATCCACGATGATCATTTGCGCTTGCCGGTCGTATGTCCGGGCACCGTATGCACACGCCGCAATGCAGTTCTGACACAAAGAACACAGGCTGTGCCGGACACGCGCGATATTTCGGGGCGCGGGCAGGTGGTTACGGCCAAACCGGATCACGGCCTGCTGGGCGGCGGCCTCGGCCGAAGCCACGGATTCGGCAATGCTTGCAGGCCGAAGCCCGATTCCGCAGGCATACACCCCAGGAGCCAGAGATCCCATTGGCTGCCACTTGGGTTCGGCCTCCCGGAAAAAACCGTGCTCATCCGTGTCCGCGCCAAAGCTTCTTGCAAGCGCCCCGCATTCGGTCGGTTCAATTCCTGTGGCCAGCACCAGCAGGTCTGCGGAGATCTCCACCTCCTGCTGGATCACCGGTTCGGTGGCTGTTATCCGAACCGCATCTTCCTGTGCGGATACTGCCGGTTCGGTTCCCGGGGTGTAGGCGATGAATATGACCCCGGCCTTTCTGGCCCGGGTAAACCAAGCCTCCAGAAATCCGTATGCCATCATATCCCGGTATAAAACATAAACCCCGGCTTCTGGATTTTTTTCCTTGACGTGTAGGGCATGTTTCAGGGCGCTTGCACAGCAGATCCGGCTGCAGTAATTTTTCGGCGGCTGCCGGGTGCCTGCACACAGAATCATGCACATGCTGTTGATCTGCCCTGGATCCAGTTTCTTTTCCCGGATCCGGAATTCCAGTTCCTGCTGGGTGATAATCCGGGAGTCCGTGCCCCGGCTGAAAGCTTCGGTTTCGGCCTGCCCGCCGCCGGTGGCCAGGATTACCGCCCCGTGTTCCACGGGAAAACCCGCCTCGTCTCCGGTCTGCAGCGTGGTGGTAAACGCGCCCCCGGTGCCGTGGGTTTCGGTGACCTGCGTGTTGGTGTAAATCGTGATCATTGGATGGTTTTTTACCCGCGACCGCGTCTGCTCGGCAAGTTCGGGGATATCATTGCCCTCGATGGTCTGGTGCATCCAGTTGAGGTTTCCGCCCAGGCGGTCGGCTCTCTCCACCAGGTGTACTCCGTAGCCATGATCGGCAACGCCTAAAGCGGCGGTCATCCCGGCAATGCCGCCGCCGATTACCAGCACGGATTGGCCTGTTGAGATATCCGGGACAAATGACGGATCCGCCAGCTTTACCCGGGACAGGGCCATTTCCAGCCGGAGGCTCATGGTTTCGCGCGTTCCGGCTTTTTGCTGCTCCGGGTTTTCTTCGGATACGCCCGGTACCTGCGAGCGAAGATCCACGATTTCAATCAGCTCCGGCAAAAGGGAAACGGCCCGGGCCAGCGCCTTTTTCTTTTCCGGCGCACAGAGGGGACGGCATGCACCGATGACCACCCGGTTGGCACCGGACAGCCGGATATTTTCCGCCAGTTCGGCAAGCCCTGCTTCTGTGCACAGCCAATCCGCGGTTTCCACGCTGCACAGCGCGGGATCCCCATAACACTTCCCGGAAAATATTTCCGGATCGAAAATTTTGGATACAGCCCCGCTGCAGCCGCATACCGCAGTAAAGACCAGGGGCGGCTCGTGAAAAATATCTGCGGTGGTTTCAGACAACGCAGATTGTTCGCGCAAGCTGCCGCCGCCGGCATGCAGGAGGCGCGAGGCATGAAAGGCTGCGGAGCTGCCGCATATAACCGCATCACTAATGTCTTTTCGGCCGGTACATGATCCTGCGGCCAGTACGCCACTGCCCGACGTTTGGGTCAGGGAAAATTCCCGGGTGCGGATAAAGCCCCAGGAGTTGAGCTCAATGCCGAGCATTTCCGCCAGGTCCGTGACTTTGGCCGAAGGCCGCTGGCCCGTGGCCAGAACAGCAAGGTCATAGCGGTCCTCGCGGATCTGCCCGGAGGGATCTGCCGCCCGGATGCACAGATCCCCGCTCATCTCCTCGCAGACAATGGAATGCGCGCGGCTGCGCCTGCACACCGCGCCTTCGGCTTCCGCCGCGTCCCGGTACGGCTGGCCGGATTTACCGAAAGTGCGCATGTCCATGTAATAAAGCACCGTCTCGATTTCCGCGCCCTGCTCCCGGGCCGCCTTTTGCGCCAGCCGGGCCTGCTTCAGGGAATACATGCAGCATACCCCGGAGCAATAGTCCGCCTCTGCCTGGATATCCCTGGAACCCACGCAAAGGATCCAGGCAATGCGCCGCAGGGGGCGCTGGTCAGAAAGGCGAACCAGGCGGCCTTCGGTCGGGCCCACAGGACTGAGCATCCTTTCGAACTCCGGTCCGGTGACCACGTCTTCTATGATTTTATATCCAAAAGGGTTTTTGCCGGAAGCCGGGTTGTATTCGTCCGTGCCGCCGGCGATCACAATGGCCCCGACCCGGATTTCCGGGCCGGGCGGAAGCGTGAGTTCGTGATACATCGCCACGATTTTCGGCAGCAGGTCATCCGGGTCAAAGGGTTTGACCAGGTAGTCGGCCGCCCCCTGCTTCATGGCGGAAACCGCCGTGTCCACGGTGGCATAGGCGGTAATCATCATGACCGGCATCTGCTTGCGAATTTCCAGGGCCTTTTCCAGCAGGGTGATCCCGTCCATGCCGGGCATCTTGATGTCTGCCAGCATAAGATCCACGGATTGTTCTTCGATCAGTTCCATGGCCTTTTCCCCGGATTCCGCGGTAATCACGGAGAATCCGCCTTCCTCGCCCAGCCATTCCGAGAGTGAATCACGGATGATCTTTTCATCATCCACCACCAGGATGGTGAAGGATTTGCGGTCTTCTTCGGGCAGGCGGATGGCATCCGTGGGACAGATCTCCCGGCACTTGCCGCACTGGGTGCATGCCTCAGTGTCGATCCGGTAGGGGCCGGCAGCCATGTGCGGCGTGGGCGGACCAATGGCCTTGCATATGCCCTTGCTGGCATTAAACGGGTCTGCCATATCCACAGGGCATAATGGAATGCAGAGCCCGCATCCGATACAGCGTTCCGGGTCCACCGGGTTGGAGTGCTGCTGCAGGGTGACCGTGAAGTTGCCGGGTTCGCCGGACACGGACATCACCCGGGTTTGCAGGTAAATGGTGATGTTTTCATGAGCCAGCCCCCTTCGCACGCACTGCTGCAGCACGTGTCCGGCATCAGCGTGGGGCAGCATTTTGCATATCCCGCATCCGTCGGTGGGAAACTGGTGGTCCAGCTGGCTGACCACCCCGCCGATATGGGATTTCTCCTCAATGAGGGTGACATGGTAGCCGGTCTCGGCCAGGTCCAGGGCCGCGCGCATCCCGCTGACACCGCCGCCCACGACCATTGCCCTGCCCTGTTTTTGTGACATGCTTTCAGCTTCCATTTTCGATCCCCACGACTTCCTGGAATTCATCCTCCTGGAACACTGCCAGGGGCGGTTGTTCGTCAAGATTTTTCCCGGCCTGATAACCGAATGCCGATTGGGTCTGTTCGGCAACCGATATGAACAGTTCGGCCAGGGGAATGCCGCTTGGACAGACGTTTGCGCACTGGCCGCAGCCCACGCACGCCGTGCTGATATGGGCCATGCGGGTGAGATGGAAAAACAGCGTATCCGTTGGCATTTTCACCGATCCCCGGCGGCCGGCCCATTTCATGTACTGCACCGGCTCGTGGTCAAAAACGTCCGTGGCAAAAACACATTCCCGGCAGTAGCAGACCGGGCAAGCCGTGCGGCAGTTGTAGCAGTTGATGCACCGGGAAAAATAATCCGCAAGCTTTTCCATGCTGTCTGTGGCCGCGCGGGTCTGTACGATCATTTCCTGCCGGGCCTGGCTGCGGCGGGCAATCAGGTCTTGGGCTGCGGTTTGGCGTTTTTCATCCGTCTGCCCGTCTTCCAGGTCCAGCTTTTCGAGCATGGCCTCGCCGTGCTCGGTCTGTGCGTATATCTGGATTTTCGGTCCTGGCTGGAGGCCGAACAGGCCGATGGCCAGATCCGCACCTTCCGGGGTGGGCTGGGTGCATACGCGGCAGGCCGGTGCGATCTGAGGATCTTCGGCTGATGCCTGGCCATCGGAAAACGCGGTTTCCAGGAAATGGGCTGATGCATTGTTTCCATGTTTTTCCGCAAGATCGAAAAAGTCCGCGTTTTGCAGGGCGCCCGGGCAGTCCGTGCCAATAATGACCAAGTCCTCGGTGCGGCCCTGGTTGAGCTTGACCAATTCGACAAAAGCCCGAATTTCGCAGGGCCGCAGAACTGCTGCAATGGTGCCGCCCGCTGATTGCCGGGTCAGCCGGGAAACCAGGCGGGCGGAATTCACGGCAAATGCCGGGGACACGGGCTCTACGCCCTGCAGGTGCGCCGGGTCGGTAATGAGCCTGGGCAGAATCATGTCTTTTTCCGCCGGGCGGTGCGGTACCAGAACAGCGGCGACTTCGTCGCTTTCCAGGATTTTTTTCAAAAATTCACCGATTGCGCCGGCAATTTGACTGTTTCCGATGTTAATATCCGCGGTGCGGGACATATGGGGTCTCCCGGTTTAAATGATCTGCTGTGAGCGGGCCGGATTCGGCCCGAGTTCCTTGATCTGATCGACCAGCCGCTGCATGGTTTCGGCAAATTCGATGCCGTCGCTGGCCCCGATCCAGGTCAGCCGGAGTCTGTTTTCCTCGATACCGAACTGCGGCAGGATGGTTTTCAACAATTTCATCCGGCGCCGGGCCTTAAAGTTGCCGTTGATGTAATGGCAGTCCCCGGGATGGCAGCCTGAGACCAGCACGCCGTCCACGCCTTCCAGAAACGCCTTGATAATGTACTGGGTGTCGACCATGCCGGTGCACATCACCCGGATGAGCCGGATGTTTTTAGGATATCCCAGCCGGGAGGTCCCGGCCAGGTCGGCTGCCGTGTAGGTGCACCAGTTGCAGACAAACGCGACAATTACGGGATCAAATTTCTCTTCCATGGTGTATGCTCGCTTTGCGTGTTTTGTGTCTTATGCGTCATGCTTGCGTGCCGATATATGGATGTTTTCCGGTTTTAATTCGAATTTCGAATTTCGATATTCGAATTTTTTTATACCCCTACTTCGGCAATGGCGTCCATCAGCCCGTCAAATTCAGCCAGGATCTGTTTTTTCTGAAAATGGCGAACACGCGCGGCACCGCTGGGACAAAAGCCAGAGCAGCTGCCGCATCCCTTGCACAGCGCCTCATTGACTACGGACACTCCCCGGCGCGCATCAAATTCGATGGCCCCGTAGGGGCACAAATCAATGCACGTCTGGCAGCCGATGCAGATGTCCGGGTCAATATGGGAGATCATCGATGAGATGGTCACCCGGCCGCGGGATGTCAGTGCAAGGGATTTGGCTGCCGCACCCGAGGCCTGAGCCACGGTGTCCGGAATATCCTTTGGCGACTGGCAGGCCCCGGCCACAAATACCCCGTCTGTGGGCGTCTCCATCGGCCCCAGCTTGGGATGCGATTCCAGGAAAAACCCGTCCGCCCCCTGGGAAATGCCAAAAATGCGTCCCACTTCAGCGGCCTCGGGCCGCGCCTCCATGGCCACGCACAGAACGGCCATGTCCACCGGCACCCGGACCGGCCGGCCCAGCAGCGTGTCCTCGCCAATGGCCACGAGCTTGCCTTCCTCCTCCGGGCTTTGCGGTTCATCCGTGATTTCCGCCACTTTCCCCCGGATAAAAACCGTGCCCTCCTGCTGGCATCGCTTGTAAAACTCCTCGTAATTTTTGCCAAAGCAGCGCATATCGATGTAAAACTCATATACCTGCGCATGATGCCCGACCTTTTCCTTGATCAGGTGGGAATACTTGAGCGCATACATGCAGCAGACCCGGCTGCAGTATTCGTGGTAATTGGCGTCCCGGCTGCCGATGCAGTGAAGCAGGGCAACGCTTTCCGGCGGTTTTGAAAATTCCCAGTTCTCGTCGCGCATCATGATCCGGCCGCCCGTGGGGCCGGTGGCGTTGCTGAGGCGCTCGAATTCCAGGCTGGTAAAGACGTTGGGATAGCGGCCGTAGCCGTACTGGTGCATGGAAGTGGGATCCAGCAGATCGTATCCGGTGGTCAGGATGATACTTCCCGCCCGGATTTCCTTTTCTTCGGGCATCATGGTATGGTCAATGGCATTGGCTTCGCAGGCCTTTACACATTCCATACATTCGCAGCAGCCCCCGCAGTTCAGGCATCGACGGGCTTCATATACTGCCTGCTCGGCGCTCAGGCCGGTGCAGACCTCATCAAATCCGCAGGCGCGGTCCTGCAGCGCCAGTTCCGTGGCTGTAGCCCGGGCGCAGGGTTCAATGTTTTCAGGCAGGGGCATCCAGTCGCCGGGCTCCGGCTCTGGGGCTTGCTCCGGCGTCGTGTTGCCGGAGAGGGATTCCGGGTCTTCAATGTATTGCCGGATGCTGTCTGCAGCCCGGTGTCCGGCGGCAATGGCTTCGACTGCAGTAGCCGGGCCGGTCACCGCGTCTCCGGCTGCAAACACATGCGGGATGCAGGTCTGCATGGTTTGCGGGTTAATGATAATTCGGCTGCCCGCGTCGCATTCCAGGGAAATGCCGGCATCCTCCCAGTCCGGGAGCACCTGCTGACCGATGGCGCTGATGACCGCATCGCAGGAAATGGAAAACCCGGAGCCGGCAATTGGTTCGGGTCTGCGGCGGCCGCCTTCATCCGGCGGGCCGGGCCGGGTGCGGATGCATTCCAGGCCGGACACGTTGCCGCCTTCGGTGATAATCCCTTTTGGTGCGGCATGCACTTCCAGCCGGATCCCCTCTTTTTCGGCTTCCGTGATTTCTTCGGCAAAAGCCGGCATCTCCCCGCGGTCCCGGCGGTATACGATGGTAACGCAATCCGCGCCCAGCCGCAGGGCGGCACGGGCGGTATCCACGGCTACGTTTCCCCCGCCGATAACCGCCACCTGTGAGCCGGGCGGGGTCGTGTCACCGGCATTGACCCGGCGCAGAAAAACCACTGCATCGGTCACACCCATGGCGTCCTGCCCGGAAATGCCCGGGATTTTGCCCCCGCTTGCACCGATGCCGATAAAAATCGCGGAAAACCCTTCGTCTTCCAGGGATTTCAGGGTAATTTCCCGGCCGAGGCGCTGGCCTGTTTTTGCCGTAATTCCGATTTTAAGCAGATATGCGATTTCCCGGTCCAGAACCCCGGGCGGCAGCCGATAGTCGGGTATTCCGTATCTGAGCATGCCGCCGAGTTGCTCCATGGCTTCGAAAATCGTCACCTGATATCCGGCCCGGGCCAGGTCCCAGGCTGCGGTCAAACCCGCAGGACCGGATCCGATGACCGCCACTTTTTCCTGTCTCAGCGTGATTTCCGGCAGGGGGAGGGAATCGAGATCCACGGCATCTGCGACAAATCGTTTCAGTTCCCGGATGGAGACCGATGCATCGATTTCCTGGCGACGGCAGCGGGTTTCGCATGGATGCGGGCAGACCCGTCCCAGCACGCCGGGAAGGGGGATTTTTTCCATGATCAGCCGAAGGGCTTCTTCATACTTGCCCTGTCCGATGAGCTGGACGTATCCCTGGACGTTTGCATGGGCCGGGCATGCAGAAACACAGGGCGCCCGGTCCTTTTTGTCAATACAAAAAGTAATGGGCACGGACTGGGGGAAGCTTCGGTAAATGGCCTTCCGGGTACCGATGCCCGCATCCCACCCGCTTGCCATGGTGACCGGACAGTTTTCAGCGCACTGCCCGCAGCCGGTGCAGGCATCCTCTCTGACGTACCTGGGGTGCTTGCGCACATTTACGGTGTAATTGCCGATATAGCCGGATACGGATTCAACCTCGCTGTAGGACAGCAGTTCGATGTTGGGGTGCTGGCCCACGTCAACCATTTTGGGCGTGCCGATGCAGGCCGCGCAGTCCAGGGTCGGAAAGGTCTTGTCAAACTGGAGCATGTGGCCGCCGATGGTGGTGTCCTTTTCCACCAGGTAGACCTTTTTGCCGCCTGCGGCAATATCGAGGGCCGCCTGCATGCCCGCAATTCCGCCGCCCACAACCAGGGTGTCCGGGTGAACCCCCACTTCCCGGGTCTGCAGGGGACGATGAAACCGGACCCGGTTAACCGCTGCAGCTGCCAGGGTCTTGGCTTTTTGAGTGGCCTCGTCCTCATCCGCGGTCACCCAGGAGACCTGTTCGCGCACAGAAGCCATCTGAAAAAGATAGGGATTGATGCCCGCCTTTCCGCACACGGCCTGGAAGGTTTTCTCATGCAGCCGGGGGGAGCAGGAAGCCACCACCACCCGGTTTAATCCGTAGTCCCGGATGTCGGTTTCGATCATTTCCTGGCCCGGATCCGAGCACATGAACTTGTAATCCCGGGATATGACGACATTTGCCTGGGTTGCCATCCAGGCCGCCACCTCCTGGACCCGGACCTTATAGGCAATATTGATGCCGCAATGGCAAATGTAAAAGCCGATGCGGGGCCCGGCGGAAATTTGGGGAGCAATGGCTTGGGTCATGGCGATGCCTTTTTTTGCTTTCGGTTATTTTTATTTCTCCGGATGCCTTGTGTGCCGTTGGCCGATGAGTTCGCCCACCACGCGTATGATGCTTCCGGCTTCCGGCGGGGACTGCACATAAGCTTCCGGCCCGGCCACCGATCCGTGGCGCAGAACCCAGTGCTGGCCGATGACTTCCCTGGACACTGGTGAGACCATTACAACCGGTATATGTTTTAAATCGGTTTGAGTTCTTAAAGTTTTGTAAAGCGACATGCCGTCTTCGTCTCCCATGGTGCAGTTTAAAATGATGCAATCGGGCTGTTCGGTGCGGGCCTTGTCCAGGCCGTGCTGGCGGTCCTGTGCGCTGAGGGCCCGGTATCCGGACCTTTTCATCAGACCGGAGACAAACAGGCGGATATCGCGGTCATCATCGACAATGAGAACGGTTTTGCGGTGCGCATCAGAAGTCACAGCAGACTCCCTTTTTGCTGACAGGAAAGGAAATATGCCTTTTGAAACGACATATGTTATGAATGATTAAGCATGAAACATGCCATGTTTTTGGGAAGTGCAACCAATTGTTATTGCTATTTTTATGAAAAGACCGACAGGCCGATGGATTCTGAAAATGCAACAGTTAATTTTGCAGATGTTGCAATCTTATATTTTATTGAAGAGTTAAGGCGTTGCAGATTGTTGTTGTATCTTTGCAACAAATTGTCGCAAAGATACAACAACAATCACCCGTGCCTGCATCATCCGGCAGGCAGATGCAGATAAAACGTGGTCCCTTTGCTCGGGGTGGAGCGGACATCAACGATGCCGCTATGGGCGGCCATGATCCCGTAAACCGTGGACAAACCGAGACCCACCCCGTAGCCTTCCTGTTTGGTGGTGTAAAATGGTTCGTAAATACGAGGCAAATCAGCCTCGGAAATCCCTGTGCCGGTATCTGCCACGGAAATGGTCACCCGGCCGACTGCGGCATCATATCCGGCTTCGATCCCCAAACGGCCGCCGTCGGGCATGGCATCAATTGCGTTGAAAATCAGGTTGATCAGGCATTGCTGTAGCTGGTTGATATCGCCGTGTATCTGTGGTGTGTTTTCCGCGGTGTGATAGTGAAGCTCGATATTGGAAAGCGCCAGTTTGTGCTGGCTGAGCAGAACGCAGCGGTCAATCAGGGCCTCAACGGAAACCTTGACAAATTCCGCCGGCGACTTTCTTGAAAAGGTCAGGAGATTGGATACGATGCGGCAGCACCGGTCGGTTTCGCTTTCCACGATCGAAAGGTAGGAGGAAAACCGCTGCCGGCTCTGGTCATCGAGTTCCTTTCTGGACAAAACCCGAATCATCAGGCGCACGTAGTTGAGAATGCCGGAAAGGGGATTGTTGATCTCGTGCACCACGCTGGCAGCCAGCCGTCCCAAAGACATCATCTTGTCCTGGTGCAGGATTTTGGCCTGGTCCTCCATTTCCCGCTCCAGGCGCCGGATTTCCCGTAAATCCCTGAAAAACAACACCAGCCCGGCCGGCCCGGCCTCTAGGAGAATGGTTGCGGCCGATACCTGGACCGGCAGGGGATTTCCGGATTTGGTCAAAAGCTTAATTTCATAGACAAACAGCCGGTTTTTGCCGCCAAAGCCGAAGCCCGCCATGTCAGACTTGAGCTGCTGGTAATTCTTTGGCGAAAAAAGTCCGGAAAGGGTTTTGCTGCGGACCACTTCACTTTTTGTGTAGCCGAGCATGGATTCCATACTCTTGTTAAAGGTAATAATGGTTTCTTTGGCATCACAGCCCACGATTCCGTCCATGGAGCTCTCAATCAGGCTGTTTTCAAAATGAAAGGCCTCCATAAGCTCCCGGGTTGTCTGGTTCCAGCCTTCCTCCAGAAAACGTGTGTAGTCGGCAAGCCGCTTTTTGTCGTTATATCGCCTGATGGCCCGCTGTATTGCAACGTGGAGGGCATCGTCATGGACCGGCTTTGTAATGAAATCCGAGGCGTCAAGCTGAAGCGCCCGGATGGCCACATCCATTTCCCCGTAGGCCGTGACCACGATCACCTCGGTTTCCGGAAATTCAGTTTTGACCGCTTCGAGCAGGGCGATGCCGTCCATTCTCGGCATCCGGATGTCGGTGATGACAATGTGCGGGGCAAACTCCCGGCATGCCGCCAGGCCCTTTTCCCCGTCCTCAGCGGTTTGAACCCGGTAGCCCGCATCCTCCAGGGTGATGCCCGTGACATTGAGAATGCTGGGTTCATCGTCAATGAACAAAATTTTCCAGGATTGGTTTTCCGGCATGGCCAGCGCTATCGTATTTTCTTGTTATTCAGACGATCTCACATAGTCTTCTTATAACCTGTGGTATCCAATTTTTCAATTCCTGCGGCAGATCTGTGGAAAACCAGAGGCTGGCTGCTTCTGCGAAACCGTGCGGCTTAAACTTGACACACCTGTTAATGACAGTAATATATAAAATTATGGGAAGTGTTTTTTCATCTTTCCAAACCGACAAAAAGCTTGCAGCGATAAATCACCTTTTTCCCGGCCGCAAATCCGGCGCAGGTCGGAGAACATCAAAACAAGGAGGTTTCAATATGATTGAGATGGAAGACCTGAAACGGATCAACCTGCTTAAGCCTCTGGATGATGAAAAACTCAAACATCTGCGGGATGTGACATCTTTGGAAAGCGTACGTAAGGGAGAATTTTTTTACCACTCTGAAGATCCTGCAGATAAACTCTATGCCATATTGTCGGGCCGGGTGGGCCTGGCTGTTGCCAAAAGCGCGAAAGGCAGGCAGTCCCATCAGCACACCTGGGTGGTTGAACTCGGCCCTGCCAACTCCTTCGGGGTTTCAGCGGCAATCTTTACTCCGGAAAGAACGCATATGACCTGTGCCAAGGCCTTAAACGATGTCAAAGCCTTGTCATGGAAAAGCAATGACCTCCAAAGCCTTTTTGAGCAGGATTTTGAGATGGGCTATTGGTTTATGTCGGAACTCGCCCGGGCCATCAAGGACCGTCTCAAGGTGAAAAACATCCAATTCCTGGATATCTATAGCTAGACCACAGGGCGGAAATCACGTTGACCTGCTGGCTAAAACGTCTTGCCGATTCCCAGCCCGAAGTGGAAGCGAGGAAAACTGTTTTCCCGGGGCTCCCATACCCACAAATCCCCCTTGATGATTGGATGCGCGTATTCATAATCACCGATCAAACGCGTTTCAGCGCCAATGAGACGGCCTGCAGCCGTAACCAGTTTTCCCGGCGCATATATTTCCGGATCAAGAAAGGAATCCGATCGGATCAGAAAGCGGCCGTTTGATTCCTTTTCCATCTGCGGGCGGTTTGAAGAATCCAGGGGAAACTGCAGAACGGTTATTTCAGAATTGTCCCGCTGATTATCCGTGCTGATAATTCTGCCGCCAAATATCACATATTCATCAATATATTGATCCGTGTCAACCTGGAGCGTTCTGAAATCACCCTTCCAGGTAACCTTTTGCACAATATCCCTGGGAACCCTGGGCCCGCACCCCCAGGCTCCGATCATGATCAACACACACAATGAAATAAAAAAATATTTGAATCGCACGGGTTCATTCCCCCCTTTTTCGACCGGTTCCTTGAAAATATCGGTGATCATGGCTACTGTTAATATAACACGGAAATTTTATTTGAAAAGAAAATCCGTTTGAAACGGTTCCCCGGCTACAGCAGGGACAACCTTTTTTGGCAAACTTCTTATCACCCGGGTCAAAATGAAAACAAGTCATCTGCATTTACGCAAAACCACATTGCTTTTGTGCTGCATCCTTCTGACGGTGCTTTTTTCCGGGTGCTCGGTGATTTCCAGAGATGTTCGCACCAGTGCCGCAACCGGTGTGAACTTTGCATCCCTGAAGCAAAATCCGGATACGCATATTGACAAAACCGTGATTCTGGGCGGCTATATCCTGGAAACCCGCAACCTGGCCGATCAAACCCGGCTCATAATACTTCAGGCGCCTCTGGATTTCGTTGATGAGCCCAAATCCAAAGATTTGTCCCGGGGCCGTTTTATACTGATTCATGAGGGCTTTCTGGATCCTGAAATTTATGAAAAGGACCGGAAGATCACCGTGGCCGGCCGGGTTGCAGGGTCAGAAAAAACCCGGATCAGCGAGCATGATTACACCCTGCCCGTGATCCGTGCCGTGGAAATTCATCTCTGGCAAAAACCCCGGCAGCGGCGGGATCTCTATTACCATGACCCGTTTTACGACCCGTTCTATGACCCCTTTTACCCGTGGTACGGCCCGCGGTTGCGCTACTGGTATCATCCCTATTATTACCGGTAATCTGTGGTTACCCGTAGTGGACAGTCAGCCAGATGGTTTCAACGCCCGGATCCGTCCAGGTCACCTTATGCCGGGTGCGGGCTGAAATATTGACATAATCGCCCTTTTCAAGCCGGACTTCCTGACCGTTTTCAAAAACAATGGTTGCCCTGCCCGCCAGAACCATGACCCATTCATTGCTTTTTTGATCATACCATCCCGTTTCCGGAGACCTATGCCCCCTGGAAACAATCCGTTCAATAACCACATGATCATGGGCCACAATCGGCTCAAATGCTTCCCGGTCAAGTTTTTTGGGAAGCAGAGAAAAGATGTTGCCCTTTTGATGATTCTCCATAAACCCGTTATTCCTCTGTGGTTGAATTTTCTGCGTTTCCGACAGGATCAATTTTTTAACGCACCTTTGGCTGAAAAGATCAATCCGGACAACCCGCCGCATGCCGGGCTTTTTCCGGGTTGCGGGATTTTACGCTTTATGCTAAACACAACCGAAACAGGTCCCCGAAAAAGAAAAACGGTCAAAATATCACCATCAGATAACAAAATGCATCTTTTTGATACAGATATTTCAGTTACCGCAAACCCGCAGGATGGTTTTCAGGCTGCGGTTTCAGACAACTGGTCAATCAACGGCAACCCTAACGGGGGATATCTGCTGGCAATTCTGGCCAGCGCCATGATTGGCTGCAGTGACAAATCCGCCACCCCGATCCTTACGGTCAACTATATGTCAAAAACGGTTCCGGGCCCGGCAGAAATTGCCGTTGAAACAATGAACCGCTCCAGACAATTTACCCGCCTCCAGGCCCGGATCTTCCAATCGGGAACCGAAACCGCCCGGGCCTTTGGCACTTTTGCCGTGGCCCCGGAAGAATGCGAAATCAGGCGATACGAGACCGGTCCTCCGGAACCCGCCCCGCCGGAGAGCTGCATCCGGATTCCCGCAATGCCCGGATACACTGTATACGAGCACATGGAAAGCCGCCTGGATCCCTGCTGTGCCGGATGGATGGAAAACCGGCTTTCAGAACGTTCAGAGCAAAAGGGCTGGCTGCGGTTTAAGGACAAACGCCCGTTTGACGTTTTTGCAGCCGCCCTGGCAGCAGACGCCTTTCCCCCGGCCGTGCTGGCCAGCCAGGGCATGGTGGCATGGGTGCCCACCCTTGAATTGAGTGTCAGCATCCGCAATACAGCCGAGACCCAATGGCTCAAATGCCGATTTTCCACCCGGTTTATCAATTGCGGCCTGCTTGAGGAAGACGGTGAGATCTGGGATGAAAATAACGAACTGATCGCCGTATCCCGCCAGATCGCCCAGTTCAGAAACCTGTCCCCATAGCCCCGGGACCGGTTGTTCCGGGAGTTTACTTAACCATATAAAAAGGAAAATGCGATGATTCTTTTATCAACACCCAAAACCTGGATGAAGTGCGCTGTTTTGTTATGTGCCGGCCTCTTCCTTGCAGGCTGTTTTGCCACTGCCACCCGTCACGCGCCGCCGCCCATGGAAAAACGACAGGGAACCGCGCCCACCGCTGCCTTACTGCCGTTTGAAAACACCAATGATCCCGAAATCGCCGGACTGGTAACAGAAAAGATCAAAAACTGCCTGGAAGAAAGAAACGTTTTAACATTTGCCGGTCAGCAAAAGGTAAACCAGGTTGTTGACGCAACCGGATATGACATGGGCACCATGTTCGGCCTCAAAAAGGATCAGTACAAAAACCTGGGAAACAAACTCGGGGTGGATTATACCCTTCACGGAACCGTTTCCGTGCGAAAAAGCCTGACCTTTTCCGGATGGCGCAAGGATGTGGATGTGCACCTTTACATCAATGACGCCAAAACCGGCCAAAAGATTGACTCCTGGCGCTCCATGACCGATTTTACCTGGACCAAGGGGGAAGATTCAGTCAACGCCGAAACCATGGCGGAATCGGCAGCCAACCATATCTGTGCAAAAATGCTGGACCGAAGCTACTAACGACCCCAGCACAAACATGCCGGCCCCGGCCGCAGGCGGGCCGGGGCCGGCAATATTTTCCCTGCAAATTGCAATTCCCGCAGATGCCGTTACCTTTTCCTGCAAAGATCCGGCCTTTTATGCCAAGCCGGCTTTGTTCAAATCCATTGCAGGAAAGGAGAGTGAAAATGAGAAAAATGACCAAGAAACCGCCTCTCGGATGACGCGCTTTACCGGGCCAGGCATGAAGGCCGCAACCGGGTGGTGTTCCATGGCGTCCGAAAATTAAAACGAGCTGCCGGCCGGCCTACTATAAGCCGGCCAGGGGATCGTGTTTGAAAAACGGCTTTAGCATATAAGTGATGTCGCTCTCCCGGGTGGGATACGGGGCCATGACATGCTCCCAGTAGAGCTGGCCGGCATCCTGGTGGTGAATCATGGCCTGTTTGAAAATATTGATCAGGCCGGCGGCATTATCGGAAATAATATGCGCCCCGGCAATCCGGTTGTTGTGATCCACCAGCACCTTGTAAGCGGCATGCTTCATCCCGGTACGCCGGTAGGTGGGCCAGGACAGATTGGTGGCCATTGCTCTGGAATACCGGATGCCTTCTGACTTCAGGGCCTCTTCTGTAGCCCCCACCATGGCGTACTGGGGCAGGGTAAACAAAACCGAAGGCACGGCCCGATAATCCATGACCGCTTCCTGTCCGCCGCGGAGTTCTGCCAGGATGTTTTTTGCCGCCACACAGGCCTCGTAGTCCGCCACCCGGGCCAGCTGAACCGTGTCTGCACAGTCGCCCGCGGCAAAAACCCGGGCATTGGCGGTGCGCATTTTCTCATCCACAACAATGCCGCGGCGGGTATAATCCACAGAGCCCTTTTCCAGCTCCAGGTTCGTGATGGCAGGTGCCCGCCCGGCGCCGTGCACCACCATGTCCGCGTAAAGATCCTTTTTGCCCGGGGTTTTAACCACATAGCCGCGGTTGTTTTTCTCAATTCCGGTAATTTCGGTATCCGTATGGATATCAATGCCCTCTGCCCCTGAAGCAGCCATGAGATGGGCCGCCATTTCCCCGTCAAAGGGGCCCAGGGGGCGGGGGCCGGCTTCAAGGATATGAATCTGCCGGGCCGGACCCAGGCGCGCGGCAAAATGGGCAAACTCAAAGGAGATAAACCCGCCGCCCACAAAGGCGATTCTGGGCGGAAGCCCGTCGAGCTCCAGAAACTGGCTGCTGCTGACCAGGTACTGGGCGCCTTCAAACGGCAAAGGGGCCGGACGGGCGCCGGTTGCCAGAACAATAAATTTTGCCTGCACCGGCTGTCCGTCCACCGTCAAGGTCTCAGGATCGCGAAATGCTGCAGTGCCGGCGATAAAATCAATGCCTGCGGCCTGAAAACCTTTTCGGGTGGAATCCGGGACAGCGCCGGTAAAGGCCCGTTTTTGATCCCGAACCGCTTTCCAGTCCATCTCCGGGGTTGCAACCACGCCTTTTCCAGACAGGTCACGGGCCCGGGCCATTGTTTCTGCAGCCTCGTAATACCATTTCTTGGCCTGGCAACCGGCCAGGGCGCAAACCCCGCCGGGCGTGGAACTGTTTTCCACCACAGCAACAGAGACTCCGTATTGGCTCAGGCTATAGGCTGCGGTCTGCCCGCCGGTGCCTGAACCCACAACCACCACATCATATGATTTCACCCCGCACCTCCTTTGCCGGTTTTTGCTCCAGGATCATTTTTATTGAGCCGTTTAAGGTCATTATTACCATTTCCCGCAGCGGTTGCAAATGTCCTGGCAAAAACAGAAATGGCCGTTTTTTGAAAACACCCAAAAATCAGTTAAGATTTATAAAGCTATAATAACTATAATAATCATAAAAAATAAAAACCAACATTAAATTTTAATTCCTAAATAAAAATTTAAATCCATAAATTAAGTGAGTTAAAATTTTTTTAAAAAAAATTACATTTTTTTCTTGACACGCTTAAATCCTATAATTAATATAAAACTTAAAAAGTCAACCCTTTTTCCAAGGGAGGAGGCCCGCCATGGACGAAGTTTTCACCGTATTTAAAGCCAGCAAACACTGCAACGTCTCTCCCAAAACCATTATCAATTGGATTGATGCCGGCCACATAAAGGCCTACCGCACCCCCGGCGGCCACCGCCGCATCAACCGCAAGGACCTGGAAGAGTTCATGCGCAAGCAGGGCATTCCCATTCCGGAAACCGTGGAGGAAAACGACCGCAGGCGGATCCTGGTGGTCGATGATGATCCCATTATTGTTGAAAGCATTGTCCAGTCCCTTGAAGAAGACGAGCACGACTACGAGGTCATATCCGCGGCAGACGGTTTTGAAGCCGGCCTTCAGGTCAATCACTTCAAGCCCCATCTGCTGATTCTCGACATCATGATGCCGGATATCAAAGGATATGACGTCTGCCAGAAAATCAAAAGCAACAGGGAAACCAGTGACACCAAGATCATTGTGCTGTCGGCTTACCTGGATGAGGAAAAATTTCAGCAGATGAAAGAATACGGTGCGGATGCCTGCTTTTCCAAGCCCCTTCCCCTCTCCCAGCTCAAGGAGGAAGTGGCGCGACTGATTGGCCCTGCATAAATCCGGCACCCTGCCGCCGGAACCCTTAATTTCAAGGAGGCATTCATGAAATTAAAACAAGCCCTTGAAAAAAAACAATTTGCGGTCACCACCGAAGTTCAGGCCCCCATTGAACAGGAACCCGAGGACCTGGTCAAAAGCTTAAACCTCATCCGGGGGCGTGTCGACGGGGTGTCGCTTTCTGAAGTGGAATTCCAGGGAATCGTGGGCGACACCATCAAAACCTGCCAAACCCTCAAGGAAAACCGCTTTGAATCCATCTACCAAACCACCACCCGGGACAAAAACCGGATCCAACTCCAAAAGGACCTGATATCGGCTCATCACGCCGGCATTGAAAACCTGCTGGTGTTTACCGAGGACTACCGGATCACCGGCGACAGCCTCCAGGAAATGATGTTTTTCCACGTGGATGCCGGAAAACTCCAGTCCGTGCTGGAGCATTTCAGAGACGGCCGCGGTATTGAGGGTCAGGAGATCGAAGTGCAGCCCAACTTCTGCCTTGGCTCCGGGGTAGAGGCCTCCTGGGGCAAGAATGTGCCCGACCTGGAGTTAAAGGAAATGGAGGAGATGACAAAGATGGGAGCGGGCTATTTTCTGACCACCCCGGTATTTGACCTGGAGCGGTTTGACAAGTTTCTGTCGCGCACCAACACATTCGGCGTGCCTGTGATTGCAGAGGTTCTGATTTTGCGGACTGCCGGAATGGCCCGATTTTTAAACCGGCATCTCAAATCCGGCCTGGTGCCTGACTGGGCCATCCAGAAGCTGGCCAAGGCCACTGACAAGGACAAAGCCAGCATCGAGCTGTTTGCCGATACCGTCAAGGGTCTCAAGGATCTGTGCGACGGCATCCATATCATCACCATCGGAGGTGAGGACAAACTCCGGCATTACCTGGATGCCGCCAAGCTCAGGTAAGGCGTTGCCGGCCGGCGCGTAAATACGGCAATGCTTTTTCAACGGCCCTTTCAAAACATCAGAAGCAAAAGGAGCCGCCCCGTGGAATCAATTGCCCTGACTATCAACGGAAAAAAGGTGACCTGCCGCACAGGCGACACCCTTCTTTCCGTTGCGCAAAAAAACAACATCTTTATCCCTACCCTGTGCCATCACCCGGAATTAAAGCCCTACGGCGCCTGCCGCATGTGCTTGGTGGAAGACGAAAAATCCGGCCGGCTCATGGCCGCCTGCGTCACCCCGGCGGCAAAGGACATGGCCGTGCTCACCGACACCGAGCGCATCATCGGCCACCGGAAAAACATCGTGCGCCTGATGATGGCCGAGCACCCGGAATCGTGCATTGTCTGCTCCAAGGGCAACCGGTGCGAACTGCGGGCACTGGCCGCACGCCTCGGAATTGCCGAAACCCGCCTATATCCCATGCCCAACCATAAACCCTATGAGGAATTAAATCCCTTTATCGTGCGGGATCTGAGCAAATGCATTTTATGCGGCAAATGCATCCGCGCCGACCACGAACTGGTGGCCACAGGGGCCATTGACTACAATGACCGGGGCTTTTCCTCCCGTCCGGCAACCCTCATGGAAATGCCTCTGGAAGACTCCACCTGCACGTTTTGCGGCACCTGCGTTTCCATGTGCCCCACAGGGGCCCTTTCCGCCAAGCATGCGGGCTATGTGGGCACCCCGGAAAATCAAAAAGAGTCCATCTGCGGTTTCTGCGGGGCCGGCTGCAGCCTGGCCATGGGCACTTCCGGCGGCCGGGTGGTTGAAGTCAATCCATTAAAACTCAATGGCAGCGTCAACGGTTCCACCCTGTGCGTGCGCGGCCATTTTGCCCATGATTTTCTAAACAATACCGACCGACTACACCAGCCCTTGATCCGGACCCGGGGCGAAAACGGTGATGAAAAATTTGAGCCTGTGGAATGGAACAAGGCGGTTTCCCGGGCCGCAGAATCTTTGGCGGAAATCAAGCGCACCCACGGACCCGGCAGCATTGCCTTTATCGGCTCGCCCAAGTGCAGTACAGAGGAAAATTATCTTTTCCAGAAAATCGCCCGGGTCCTGTTCGGCACCAACAACGTCACCAGCACCGGCACGATCAACGGCCAGCCCCTGCTGCGCCGCATGGAGGAAAAAACCATGGGCGCGGTGCGCACCATGCCATTGTCCGGACTGGAAAAGGCAGAGGCCATTGTGACCATATGCTTTGACCCGGACAATACCGTGCCGGTTGCCGGCTATCACGTTAAGCGGGCCGCCCGGGGGGGCACGCCCCTGGTGACAATTGATGCCCGCAAAACACGCCTTGCCGGATTTGCCGGGGCGCGGATCCGCCCGGAATCCGGCATGGAGCCAAACACGCGCATCCCGGCACTCATATGCGCCCTTGCCGAAAAAATCGCTGGTGCCGGCGGGACCAGCACCGATTTTATCCGGCAATACACCAGCGGCTGGGAGGACTGCAAAGCCGCCATTGATTCCCTTTTGTCCGCTCAGCCCCTTTCAGCAGCAGAGGAAAAGGAAATCCACCGGGCGGCGAAAATGCTTTCAGGCCGCAAAATCGGCCTTGTGATCGGCGCGGATATCATGGAACAGATCAGCGGCGACCGGATCGCTGATGCCGCCTTTGATCTTGCTCTTGCAACCGGCAGCATCGGCGTCCCCAATGCCGGAATCTTCATCCCGGCTCCGGAAAGCAACACCGTTGGTGCCATGGACATGGGAATGGCCCCGGATCTGCTGCCCGGCAGACACCCCCTTTCCGACCCGGATGCCAGAAAGCATCTGGAGCGGTTCTGGAACACCAAGCTTTCCCCGGATCCGGGACTAAATCTTTGCGGCATTGTCGAAGCGGCGGAATCCGGCCACTTAAAGGGTCTCTACATCATGGGCGAAAACCTGGTGCGCACCCTGCCCGACCCGGAGCGGGTGGAAAATGCCTTGAAAAAACTCGACTTTATCGTCATTCAGGACATTTTCGAAAACCGCACCACACGTCTTGCCCACGTGGTGCTGCCGGGCACTGCTTTTGCCGAGAAAACCGGATCATTTACCAACATGGAGGGCCGGATCCAGTCTTTTTCCCAGGCTGCGGCCCCGCCTGGACAAGCCCTTGCCGACTGGCGGATTCTCAGCATGCTGGCCCAGAACATGGGATATCCGGAACAATACACCACCATTGAAAAAATCCGCCAGGAAATCAGGAAAACCGTGCCCATGTACGCCGCCATCGGCAACCACCGCCAGGAATGGATCAAAAACACGGATGCAGACACGCCTTTTTCCGGAAACGGCCACAGGTTCACATTTGCGGATATTGAACCGCCACAGCCGCAGACAAGCGGCCAAAAAGGCTTTACAGCCATACTCGGCCCCCTGCGCTGGCACCTGGCCGGCGGCACCCGCACCAGCCGGTCCGCCCGGATCAACTCCTGGAACCGCGACAATGAAGCCCGGCTATCTGCCACTGACATCGGGTCTCTGGCCATAACAGAAGGCGGAAAAATCCGCATTGTATCGGATCACGGCGCCATTGAACGCAGCTTTGTGGCCGATCCGGCAGTAATGCCCGGACAGGTGTTTGTGCCCACGGGATTTTCCGGAAACGATGCAGCCGCCCTGGCCGGCATAGAGGCAATCCAGTCGCCGGCACCGGCATGGCGCACCTGCAGGGTCAGCATTGAGAAAATTTAGATGCCAAGGAGCAAAAGCCAATGGATCCCACGCAATTTGACCGAAGCAGACTCCATGAAATCATCGAGGATTACCGGGACCGCAAATGGGCCTTAATCCCCCTTCTCCAGGAAATCCAGGAAGAATTCGGATTTATCCCGCCCGAATCCATCGAGCCCGTTTCCGAGGCCCTGAACATGTTTGCCTCACAGGTTCAGGGGGTGATCACGTTTTATTCCGGTTTTTCCTTAAAACCCAAGGGCCGCTGCGTGCTGCGGGTCTGCCGGGGAACGGCATGCCATGTCAAGGGAAGCCGGAGTATCCTGCGCCTGGTCAAAAAGGAACTCAACCTCGAGGAAGGCGAGACCAGCGCCGACTACCAGTTTACACTGGAAACCGTGGCATGCCTGGGAGCCTGCTTTCTGGCGCCGACCATGATGGTCAACAAGGACTACTTCGGCAGGCTCAACCCCACCAAGGTGGTCAGCGTGCTGGGCGAATACCGGAAAGACAAGGAGGATGATTGAGCCCTATGAAAAAACTCACATCCATCGGACAGATCGAATGGCTCCGCAACAGGATTCTTGCGGATTCAGGCAAAAAAAAGACCGAAATCCACGTCTGCATGACAGGATGCCGGGCCTACGGAGCTGCAGCCGTGCGCGACGCCCTGGCCGACGCCGTCACCCGCCAGGGCTTGGACAAGGAAGTGGAAATCCGCTCCACCGGATGTCACGGGTTCTGCGCCAAGGCCCCGGTGGTGGCCATAGAGCCTCTGGGAGTCCAGTACCAGGAAGTGGATCCGGACGATGCCGCGGAAATCGTGGACAAAACCATCAAGGATCAGCAGTTAATTGAGCGCCTTGCCTACCAGGACCCAAGAACCGGCCGGTTTGTTTATTACCGAAACCAAATCCCCTTTTACCAGAAACAGGTACGCCGGGTGCTGGCCAACTGCGGCCGGATCGACCCGACCAAAATCGAGCACTACATTGCCGCCGGCGGGTACAGGGCGTTTGTCAAGGCCCTGTCCCAGATGACCCCGGAAGCGGTCATCGAGGAAGTGGTTTCCGCAAAGCTGCGGGGACGCGGCGGCGCGGGCTTTCCCACGGGCATCAAGTGGCGGTTTGCCAGGCAGTCGCCCACCACGCCCAAATACGTGGTCTGCAATGCAGACGAAGGCGATCCCGGGGCTTTCATGGACCGGGCCCTCCTGGAAGGCGATCCCCATGCAGTGATCGAGGGCATGATGATCGGTGGTTATGCCATGGGCGCGGAATACGGCATCATTTACGTGCGCGAGGAATATCCCATTGCAGTGGAGCACCTGACCCTGGCCATTGAGCAGGGAAAAGAGCTGGGCCTTCTGGGCGAAAACATCCTGGGCACGGAATTTAACTTTGATCTTTCCCTGAAAATGGGCGCCGGCGCCTTTGTCTGCGGCGAGGAAACCGCGCTGATGGCCTCCATTGAGGGAAAACGCGGCATGCCCCGGCCCCGGCCCCCCTTTCCGGCCCAGGCCGGAATTGATCAAAAGCCCACAAACATCAACAACGTTGAAACCCTGGCCAACATCCCGCTGATCATCAAAAACGGATCCGAATGGTATGGTGAACTGGGCACAGATGCGTCCAAGGGAACCAAAATTTTTTCCTTGGCCGGCAAGGTCAACAACACCGGCCTGGTGGAAGTGCCCATCGGCACCACTATCCGGGAGGTAGTCTATGACATCGGCGGCGGCATTCCCAAGGGAAGGCAGTTTAAGGCCGTGCAAATGGGCGGACCGGCGGGCGGATGTGTGCCGGCCAGATTTTTAAACCTGCCCATTGACTATGACACCATCCAGCGCATTGGCGCCATCATGGGCTCAGGCGGTCTTGTGGTCCTGGATGAAAACAACTGCATGGTGGAAATCGCCCGGTTCTTTTTAAATTTCACCCAGTCCGAGTCCTGCGGCAAATGCGCCCCGTGCCGGCTGGGAACCACCCAGCTTTTGGAGACCTTATCCCGCATCACCCTGGGCCAGGGCCACATCCAGGACATTGACACCATCAAGTCCATCGGCCACACCATGAGCGAGGCCTCGTTGTGCGGCCTGGGCCAGGCCAGCCCCAAGCCGGCCCTGTCCACTTTGCGCTATTTTGAGCAGGAATACCGCGATCATATCCACGAGCACCGGTGTGCCGGTGCGGTGTGCGATTCCATGGTGATATCGGCCTGCCAGCACGCCTGCCCGGCCGGCATTGACGTGCCCAATTACGTGGCGGCCATCGGCAGCGGCAACTACGAGGATGCCGTTGAAATCATCCGGGAGAAAAATCCGTTTCCGGCCGTGTGCGGCCGGGTCTGCATCAATCCCTGCGAATACAAGTGCCGCAGGGGAGAGCTCGACGAGCCCGTGGCCATCCGAACCCTGAAACGGTTTGCATCAGATTATTATTATGAAAAATACGGTGCCGAGCGCGAGCCCTTCCCGGTGACCCGGTCTGAGAAAGTGGCCATTGTGGGCGCCGGACCCGCGGGCCTGACCTGCGCCTATTTTCTGGCCAAGCTCGGATACGAAACCAAGGTGTTTGAGGCCCAGCCCGTGGGCGGCGGAATGTTAAACATTGCATTGCCCGAGTTCCGCCTGCCCAGGGATGTCATTGACATGGAAATCAGGTGGATCCAAAACGCCGGGGTGAAAATTGAGTACAATTCGCCCATTGACGCCAACCACACCCTCACTGACCTGAAAAAGGAAGGATTTGACGCGGTGTTTTTGTCCGCCGGCGCCCAGGCCAGCAAGCGCATCGGGATTCCCGGAGAGGAAGAGGGCCTGGAGGGGCTTTATTACGGCTTAAACTTCCTGCGCGACGTGCGCCTGGGCCATGACATGCGACTTTCTGGAAAAACCGTGGTTATCGGCGGTGGCAATGTGGCCATGGATGTGGCCCGCACCGCCCTTCGCGCCGGTGCCGACGATGTCCAGGTCTTCTGCCTGGAAAGCCGCGATGAGATGCCGGCCTGGGACAAGGATGTGGAGGAAACCGAGGAGGAAGGCGCCATATTGAACCTGCAGTGGTCGCCGGAGCAAATCTATGAGAAAAACGGCAAAGTCAAAGGCATCAGTTTTTCCCACTGTCTGGCGGTATTTGATCAGGAGGGCAACTTCCGGCCGGAATGCGACATGTCCGATACCCAGTACATCGAAACCGATAATATCATCATCTCCATCGGCCAGGCCCCGGATACCTCGTTTCTGCCCGAAGACTCCCAGCTGGAGCGGGCATTGTGGGGTTCTCTGGCCGTGGATGAAAACACCCTGGCCACCAATGTGCCCGGGGTTTTTGCCGGCGGCGATTTCACCACCGGACCGACCTTTGTGATCCGGGCCATTGCCTCGGGCCGGCGGGCGGCCCTGGCCATTCACAAATATCTTTCAGGCGATCAGACCCCGATTTTCATGCCGGATGAAAAAACCCCCCTGGCCCAGGAAACCGGACTGGCCCTGGAATCGGAAAGCACAGAGGATCAGCCGCGGATCCGGATTGAAACGGAAAAACCCGAGGACCGCGTCTGCGACTTCAGGGAAGTTGAAAGGGGCTTTACCGCCGAACAGGCCCATTTTGAAGCCAGGCGGTGCCTCAGGTGCGATCTTGAAAAAGAGAGGAGCTAACCACCATGATTCGATCCATTACCCAGCAGAAACCAATGGAGGAAATCGAGCAGCTGCTCGAAGGCATGGACAGGATATTTGTCATCGGATGCGGCACCTGCACCACCCTGACCCGGACCGGCGGCGTGGAACAGGTGGCGGCCATGGCCCAAGACCTGTCTGCCAGGGGCAAGGTGATCACGGGCACCACCGTGGTCCCCGTGGCTTGTGACAATCTCGCCGCCGACATCCTCTCGGAGTTCGGCGCGCGCATGAACCAGGCAGACGCGCTGCTGGTGATGTCATGCGCCTATGGTGTGCAGACCATGGCCAGCCAGCTCGGCCAGATGGTGGTGCCGGCCCAGAACACCCTCTTTATCGGCAAGGAAAACGCCGCCGGCCAGTTCAACGAAATCTGCACCCAGTGCGGCACCTGCGTGATCGGCGAAACCGGCGGCATCTGCCCGGTGACCACCTGCCACAAGGGGCTTGTCAACGGCCCCTGCGGGGGCACCAACAACGGCAAATGCGAAATCGATTCCAACAAAGACTGCGCCTGGACCATGATCTACAACCGTCTAAAAGAACTGGACCGGCTCGATTCCATGCGCACCTACAAAAAGCCGCGCAATCACCTGGGCGAACCCAGCCCGGGCAAGTTCAACATCCCGGCGGACTGATACAACCATAACTCATAATCACTTAACACTTAACACTATTTATAAGGATACTTCCCATGCCATCCGCATTTAAAAAAGCCCTTGATTCCGGAAAATTCGTGGTCACCTCCGAGGTCGCCCCCTCCAAGGGGACCAACCTGGAGAAAATGGCACACCACGTGGAATTGTTAAAAGACAAGGTGGATGCCATGAATGTCACCGATCACCAGAGCTCGGTGATGCGCTTTCCCTCCCTGGGCGGGGCCCTTCTGGTCAAAGAAAACGGCGGAGAGCCGATTCTGCAGATGACCTGCCGGGATCGAAACCGCCTGGCCCTGCAGGCGGATCTCATGTTTGCCGCCAGCCGTGGGATCAACAATGTGTTGTGCTTAACCGGTGATTCGGTGATGCTCGGCGACCACAAGGAGGCCAAGGCCGTGTTTGATCTGGATTCCAGCCAGCTTGTGGCCGCGGTGCGCACCATGGAGCGGGGAAAGGACATGGCCGGAAACGATCTGGACGGTGCCGTCAAGTTCTGCGCCGGGGCTATTGTCACCCCGGAGGCCAATCCCATTGAGCCCCAGCTGATCAAGTTTGAGAAAAAAATCGAGGCAGGTGCCGAATTCATCCAGACCCAAGCGGTCTATGACCTGGACAATTTCAAAAAATTCATGGATTACGCCCGGCAATTTGACGTTAAGGTCCTGGCCGGCGTGATCCTGCTGACCTCTGCGGGCATGGCCCGGTTCATGAACAAAAACGTGGCCGGTGTCATGGTGCCCCAGAGCCTGATCGATGAAATGGCTGCCGCCCCAAAGGGCGGGGCCCTGAAAAAGGGCATCGAGATTGCCGGCCGCATGATCGCGCAGATCAAGGAAGAAAAAATCTGCGACGGGGTCCACATCATGGCCATCGGCAAGGAGGAGGTGGTCCCGGACATCATGTCCGCAGCCGGGCTGATCTAGGGGGTTATCCCGACCACAGAATGGATCCGTCCACGGACCGCACCGAGGCTGTGCCGGTGAGCACCATGCTCTGAATCAGCTCCTGGCGGATTTGGGACAGGTAGGTGGAAGCCCCGTCTTTGCCCCCGCCGAGCACGGCAACCGAAAACGGCCGGCCGATCATCACCGCATCCGCGCCAAGGGCCAGCATGCGAAGCACATCTCCGCCGGATCTCACCCCGCCGTCGGCCAGCACAGCGATCTGCCCCTGAACGGCTGCGGCCACATCACGCAGTACCCGCGCGGTTCCGGGCACGCCGTCTAACACCCTTCCGCCGTGATTCGACACCACGATCCCGGCGGCGCCGGCATCCACACACATTTTTGCCTCATCTGCAGTCATCACCCCCTTGACCACGAATTTGGCCGGTATTCGCTCAATGATCTCAGCAAGCCTTGCCGCCGGCTTGGGCGACACCGGCCGGCCCATCTTGCGCAGGGTCACCAGGCCGGCTGCATCCACATCCATGCCGATGACCGAAGCGCCAGCTTCCATCGCCTTTTCCGCCTTGGAAAACAGCTCCTGGTCCTCCCACGGCTTGATAAACGGAATGCCCCGGCCTTCCAGTTCCCTGATGGCGGCAAATCCGCTTTCGTGAATAAAATCCGGCACACCGTCGCCGGTGCATCCCAGGCAGCCCTCATCAGCGCATGCCGAAAGCTTGGCCAGGATATAGTCCTGCTCCTGCATGCCCCCGCCCATGTTAAACGACACCCCGCCGATGGGGGCGGCCATCACCGGCATGGACAGGTCAAAGCCCAGCAGGGAAAGCCCCGTGTCCGGCTCTGCGGCATCATGGAGACAGCGCATGTTAAACCGGATTTCAGAAAGGGCCCGGACATTGTCCTGAAAACCCGATCCCGTGCCCAGACCGCCCATTCCCGGCACCTGCCCGGCACAGGCCCGGCCGTCGCACACCGGGCAGACCCGGCAGTATCCCTTCATCAGGGTGCGTGCTTTTTCGCGTATTTCCTCCATTGGCTTGTTCCTTTCCACGTTTGCCCGTCTGATTTAAAAAAAATGCCTTGTGCCCGTCCATCCGACAAGGTTATTGTGTAATTAGTGCCCGAACGAAAACCAGGATTTTTCGTCAAGGTCAAGGACGGCGAAAATTTTAACCGCAGGAATACTCGACGTATTTTGAGGATTAAAATTTGAGCCGGACGCAGAGATTGGCGAAAAAGACGGTTTTCGTTCAGGCACTAATTATAATCAATTGCCAGACAATGTTCAACCCCGCTGCCCGATACCCCGCTCTTTTGGGTCAAAGGCAGACCGATCCCGGAATTGATAAAAACCCGGCAGGGATAAAACATGGAAACCATATGGATCATCGGCTGCGGCCGGTTTGGCCGTATTGCTCTGGAAAGGCTGGATTCAGGCAAACGCATAACCAAATTCGTGGTAGTGGAACCAGAGCCCGAACATTTTCCACAGCCTAGGGCAAATGTGAAAATTGTCCGTCAGGACGGGGTCGATTTTCTAAAACAAAATTTGGCCGGACAAAGCGCCCCTGACTGGATCATCCCCGCCCTTCCCGTGCATTTGGCCGTGCTTTGGCTCATGGCCGATGCCGAACCGGTGCGGATCCGGCGCTGTGAGCCGCCCGAAGGCCTGGAAAAACGGCTTCCCAATCCCATATACGGCCATACCGGCGATATCTACATAAGCATGGCTGATTTTATGTGCCCGGACAACTGCCCCGAGCCGGCGGATTACTGCCCGGCCACCGGTAAAAAACGGGAGCAGAACCTGTTTGAACGGCTGGAAAAACTGGATGTTTCGGAATTTGAAATCAAGATAATCCGAAGCCATCAGCTTGCGCCGGGCGTTGGCGGCTACAAACCCGAATCCCTGCTTGAACTCAAACAAAAAGTGTCCCAAAAACCCGGCAAGCATCTGATTGCCACTGCATGCAGATGCCACGGTGTGATCACGCCGGTATATACGCAGGCATAACGCCCTTCAAATATTTTTATATCCCGCCTGTGGCGGCAAATTTATCCATAACCAGCCAGGTTTTCACATCCACCTTGAGCGCCGAATCAGCGCACAGATCTGCGGCCTCTTTTTGGGACAAAAACACGGTTTCAATGTCTTCTGCGCTGCCGGTGTTGCTGTCGGATGGCCGGCCATCACAGTCGAGATACACCATGACAATGGATTCGTCTGTAAGGCCCGATGACACATATATGGGCTGGCTGGTGCGGCGGATGCCGGTGGTCTTCAGGCCGGTTTCCTCCCCGAGTTCCCGAATGGCACTTTGCTGCGGGCTTTCGCCCGGATCCACCAGTCCGGCGGGAAATCCGTACTGGTAGTCATTTAACGGCATCCGGAATTCCCGGATCACAACCAGCTTGCCGCTGGGCACATGCCAGGGCACGATAATGACTGCATCCACAATGTCAAATGCGCCGGTTTCAATCTTGGGCGGATTCTGCCGGGAGGCAAAGTCCCAGCGCCTTTCATTGCCGTTTCTGTCCGAGTACCGGATTTCAAACAGATTGACAAACTTGCGGTCTGTCAAAGCTGTTTGGCCGAAAATCCGGATTTTTTGATTGCCTGCGCTCATGATCGATCCTTATGTAATGCCGCTTTACTGAGTCGCCTGTACCAGGTTTTACAGCAAAAAGTTATTTCCGCTTCAATTTTGATGCACCCGTAAAAAGCTTTTTACCGCGCCATCAATTTTGATGGCACCGTAAAAAGTCTGATTTCAGATGGTGCCGTAAAAAGTTCAAGATCAAGGCTTGCGCAATTTTGAAGAATGCAGCGTACTTATCCGTACGTGAAATTCTGAGAAATTGCGCGTAACGCAGATATTGGACTTTTTACGGCACCATCAATTTTAAATTCTAGCATATTTCAATATTTTTTCATACACAAAGACTCGAACAAAAGATCTGTCCTGCCTGGATCCATTTGCTCCTCTCCTATTTTTTATTTCCAATTAAACTAAGGTGTTATCCGGTTACCAACATATAAAACCAGGGAAATTTAAAATTTATTCTTGCATTAATATTTGCCTGAGATATAAATTAAAACGTAATTCTTAAACCGGCCGCGGGCGGCAGGCCGTGTAAACCCACCTGGCCATCTGGCCAAAACAAACCCAAAGGAGGCCAAAAAGATGACAAAAAAGATTGTTCTATTAATGTTAACAATGTTTATTGTTCATTCAAGCGTTGCTTTTTGTGAAGTAGGCTCAGGAAGGGTCACAGCCAAAAGCGGAAATGTGGATATTGAACTGTTTGGAAGTCTGAAAATGTATCCGCATTTTATGACGGATTCGGATTTTAATTCAGACAACACGGAATATGATCGTCTATTGGATGAGGGTGGCTGGATTGACGACTCGGCAACCGTGCGCAGTGAAGCCAGACTGGGATTTTCCGGCAAGGGTGAAAACTGGTCCTTTATGACCATCCTTGAGGCGGACTTTGCCCTGAGCAAGGGCAACACGGACCGCGGCAGGCGGCTCGGGGGCGAAATCGAAGATACTGGAATGACAGGAAATGAATTTGCCATTGAAAAACTGGAATTCACCTATGATTTCACCTCCCATGGCGCGCCCATGCAAGTGATGACCGGATGGGACACCAAATGGCTGGATATTGAAACCGGAGGTCTGGCCTATGGAGATGATCATCCCTACATCGGCCTGAAAGGGAAATACAATGATATTTCCTGGGAAGCTTTGACCATGTTTATCAACGACGAGGTCTACGGTGGCCCCGACTTCGAGGACAATGACTGGGAAGCCTATACTTTTAAATTTGCCATGCCTGTTGCCCAGGGCCTTACACTGAATCCCTTTTACGCATACAGCCACAACAAAGCCAGGGACGCCAATGTCCATTACATCGGCGTTCAGACCTTTGGCAAAATCGGGAGGCTCACTCCCAGAGCGGAGTTTGTCTATGCCGAAGGAGACAAGGACAACCCGTTTGGACGCGACTATGATATTGATGCATGGGCTGCGTTTGCCGCACTGGAGGTCAATGTAAGCGATGAAATGAATCCTTACTTTGGCGGCTATTATATGACCGGTGATGATGATCGCAATGACAATGACATTGAGGCCTATAACCCCATCACCAATATTTCCAGGTACACCTCCACCTTTGGCATGGAAAATGCTTTCATTTACAGATATGTTCCCATCCTGGGATCACACCTTTACAGCAATGATTTTGCCATGCTCGGAGATGACCCCGGCTACGGCGGCATCAGCAACTCCGCCAAAGCTGACAGTCCCGGAATGTACAGCCTGGGTTTTGGAACCAAGGGTAAATTTGAAAACCATAACATCAGCTACAAGACACAATTTCAGTACTTCTGGTTTGAGGAAACAGGAGCGCTGGACCAGTCTTATGGAAGAAAAATTGACGATGATATCGGTTGGGAATTTGACCTGCGGATCACTTACCATTTCAGTGAAAATTTCTCCATCGGTAATGTTTTGAGCGTATTTGACCCGGGTGACGGCATCCAGGATTTATATGGCCCAGACTTTGATGAAACAGCATATCTGGATACCGTGGAGATGACCTGGACATTCTAGGAAATGAAAAGATGACACAGCACGGCTGCCGCCCTCAGCCAGGCCCGGGAAAAACAATGAAATACCTGCTTGACATCAGGTGTAATTGTATTGGCAAAATTGTTGAAAAGCCTTTTGGTAGTTCCGGTGATATCAGGAAAAACCAGCAGAGACGTTGAATCAAACTTTAACACACAGGATGTTTTTATGAGATCCGCTGTCTACTGTTTGATGGTGATCATTATGGGCACAGCCCCGGTCTATGGGGATTCTGGTGATTATTCAGACATTTTTACCTACCTGGAAACCCGCCATGCACCGGCTTATGAAACAATCGCGGAAGTGGCGGATACGGACCACAACCAATTAATTTTTAAAAATCCTGTCAAAATTCCGGTCCGGGGACAGGAACTGCTGGTATTGAAAAAAGCCGGGGGCAAGCCGGTTTCTTTGTTTTCAATAAAGGCAGTAATCAAGGTCAATGCCATTGATGACAAGACAATCGGGGCCAGAGTCGTCAAAAAATTTGATGGGTCCATTGAAGCAAACGACCCCATTGCCCTGCCTCCCCCTCCAAAAATCGGCCTGAGCACCAACATTGAAGAAAAGCAGGATTCCCTGGCATACAACAGCCTGCTGCAGGCCCTTTTGGGAGACCATTATGATGTTGTGGAAATCTCAGGCACAAAAGATCTGCAGGAAACGGATAATTATGCCCTGCGGGTTGATCTCCGCCAGTCCCGAAAAAATGCCACAATAAAAATCAACTCCCTTTATACCGGTTCAACGCTGTTTTCCCGCACCCACAGCCTTTCTGATTTGTCAGATTTCCGGGGTTTCAGCGAAAATGAAAACCTGGCGCAGCAAACTGCCGGGACAACTGCGCAAAGCCGGAAACCCGATGAAAAATCCGGGGATCCAATGGCTGCGCAATTTGAAAAAGTAAAAAACATTCGGCTTCCGGAGGCATTCAGAAGAGTTGTGGCAGCAGAACTGGACGGAACCCCGCCAAAGGAACTGGTATTGCTCAATGACAACGGGGTCTTTGCCTTTTCCCTCAATCAAGGCGCCCTGACGCTTTTAAAAGCCCATCAATTCAACGATCACCAATTGATCGGTTTGCACCTGCATGCCATGGACGCAACCGGTGACGGAACAGAGGAGGTGTTTGCCACCTGCGCCCGGAAAACCACCTATCTGGATGCTCCGGACACAAACCTGCGTTCGGCAGCCCTGGACTGGCAGGAAGATCGATTTACAGTGCTGGATGACAATATTGGGTTTTATCTCAGGGCTGTCCATGAGCCTTCAGGAAAGCCAATCCTGCTGGGACAGGAGAAAAAGGGCCCGGAAAAATATGCCGGTCCTATTTTTCAGGTTCACTGGGACCGGGAAAACAAAAAATTCAGCCAGGGCCGTGAGTATGAGCCTGCATCGGGTATTTACAGCCTTTATCAGTTCACCTTCGGCTGCGGATCACCTGAAAAAGCCCTGATTCTTGAGCCGGAAAACCATGTGTCTTTGTACCGGCTGCCGGATGAACATCTGCTGGATACTACGGACGTGGGGTTTGGCACATACAAGGAGATTGCTTACCCGGTCAGGCTGGCGGAAAAAACCTATCGGGGTGGATTTGATGAGGAGATCACCAGCCGGGAAGCATTTGCCCCAAGAAGATTTGTCTTTGCAAAAGAATTCCAAAACCAGTGTTTTTTCATGGATAAAGGCCGGGTCCCGGCAAAAAAAGTTTCAGAAAAACTGATCAGCTTGATTTCTCCCAAAGATGGTCTGGATCGGATTGTCGGGCTAACATGCGCTTCAGACAACCTGTATCAGAGCTGGAGTTCCGAGAAAATCCCCAGGGATTTAATTGATTTTGTTTTTTTTCAGCAAAATCAGAAGACAACTCTGCTGGGTTTGGTGAGAGACAACAAGGGCTATGCCCTGGAAGTGTTATCGGAACAGAATTGAGACGATTGCTGTTAACACATCGCATTTGATATCCCATACCGGTTGCCTGCAACCGGGCCGATCTGTTGCGGATGACCGAAGCCACTCCGGTCATCCGCAGCGTTGGTTTGCATTTTTTACACCTGCAAAAAAATGGATCTCCTGGAGAATTTCAGGTCCGATACGCTGCTGTTTAAAACAGGTTGTTGGACTGAATACAGGTTTTTATTTTGATCGCGCTGCCGGCGATTATGATAAACTTTTACAAATGCAACAATGGCCTTTGTTTGTTCTTCTTCAGGTCCTTTGAATTCAATCCCGGTTAAATGGCAGCCCGGCGTATCTGATTTCCGGGTATTTGCCACCCGGCCTTTGACTTTTACCTTTTTTCCGTTCAAATCAAGGGTGATCAGCATAATGCAGGAGCCATTCAATGGTTTTTCTGTTTCCAAAAGTATGCCGTTTTGACTCAGGTCCAGGGCCTTTCCCCTGCCCTGATCCGTTAATTGCCTGTTCGCATCAAAAAGAATATAGCTGACATCGTTTTCGGTCTGTATCCGAGTGCTTTTTCGTCTATCCTCAATAGTTTTTGCGTTTTGTTGGCTATCCATTTAATACACCTTTACACTGAATTCCAGGGACACAAAAAATTTTCAATCAAATTTAATAATATCATTTAATTTAACCTTGTTCAAGCATTATGACCGATTTTTTGCAATAGCAGGTGGCACGGGCGGTTTTGTTAAGCGATAGCTGAAGATCTTTGGCTTCCAAGCGCTATTCCCATGTGCAGGGCCTTGAGGTTGGCTTCCCGGAAGCTTTCATCAAAGCGGCCGGCCACGGCTGATTCCAGGCTGGGGGTGGAAACGATTTGGGTCAGGGCGGCCACGGCCCCCAGCACACAAATATTCAGACCCCGGGTATTGCCCATCTCCTGTTTGACCTGATCCTGAAACGGCAGCTGCGCCAGGCGGGCTTCAGCGCTTTTGTCCACCTTTACCAGGGCGGTGTCGGTGATCAGCAGGCCGCCGGGGCGCATGGTGGGATGGTATTTGTTGTATGCGGTCTGGGTCAGGCAGACCAGAACATTGGGCTGGATCACCTTGGGGTAGTAAATGGGCTTATCCCAGATGATCACATCGCTTCTGGCAGCCCCGCCCCGGGCCTGGGCCCCGTAGCTCTGGGACTGGACCGCGTTTAGCCCCTCGTGGAGGACAGCGGCTTCTGCCAGCAGGATTGCCGCAGTGATGATGCCCTGCCCGCCGGAACCGGAAAAAACCAGCCTGCACTTTTCCATCATGCCTTCTTTTATGTCTGCTTTTGTTGGTTTTTTTCGATGATTTTTTCATACTCCCGGCAGTATTCCGGAAGCTCTTTTTTCACAAACACGCCCCGCTCGATCAGATCCGGGTCCTGGTTCTTTTTTTCAGAACCCACGGCCACGGTGCGGTTCTTATAGGCCTCCATCATTTCCGGGGCATCCCCGGCCCGGTTGTAGCGTCCAAAATACGTGGGACACTGGGTGAGCACCTCAAGCACGGAAAATCCTTCATGCAAAATGGCATCCCGGATCAGGCGGGAAAGTTCATGGACATGATAGGTTGTGGTCCGGGCCACGAATGTGGCCCCTGCCGCCTCGGAGAGTTTTGCAATGTCAAAGCCGTGATCAATGTTGCCATAAGGCGCAGTGGAGGCCGCGGCTGCATAACCCGACAGCGGGGAGAACTGCCCGCCGGTCATCCCGTAAATCCGGTTGTTCATGATAATGGCCGTCATTTCAACATTGCGCCGGGCGGCATGCAAAAAATGATTGCCCCCGATGGCCAGCGCGTCTCCGTCTCCCATGGGAACGATCACGTTTAGCTCCGGCCGGCTCATCTTGATTCCCGTGGCAAAGGCCAGGGCGCGGCCATGGATGGTGTGCATGGAGTGGAAATCCACATACCCGGAAATCCGCGCCGAACAACCAATGCCCGAAACCATGACGATTTCGTTTTTGCTCATGCCCAGCGATTCCATGGCCCGGATCATGGCGTTTAGCACCACCCCGTGACCGCAGCCCGGGCACCACATGTGCGGGAAAAACCGTTCGCGGATATAGTCTTTGACAGACATCAAATCACCTTGAAATTATACGCCTTTGCCATGCAGCAGCCGCAGGATGTTCTGGATATCCGTGGGGGAAATCAGCTGGCCGTCAATGCGGTTGGCCAGATACACCCGCTCGGGCCGGTCCACGGCCAGCTTTACCTCCCGGATCACCTGGCCGGTGTTTAATTCCACCACCACAATATAATCGGCATTTTTGCAAACCTTGCGGACCACATCACCGGGAAACGGCCAAAGCGTCTGCAGTTCCAGCAGGCCCAGCCTTTCTCCGCGCTTGCGGCGGTTTTCCACCAGATGCCGGGCCGAGCGGGCAGCCGCTCCATAGGAAACCAGAACCGTGTGGGCATCTTCGATGTGATCCTGCCGAAAAAAGGTCATATTGCCGGCATAATTCTGAATTTTGTCCATGAGATGCCGGATCAGGCCGTAGACGATTTTGGGATCATCTGAAGGAAAGCCCCACATATCATGATACAACCCGGTGACATTGTAGCGGTGCACCCCGCCGAAATCCGACATGGGCAGCCGTCCGTCTTCCCGAGGCAGATAGGGGTGATAGTCCACCCCGCTTTCAACAGACGTCCTGAGCCGCTCCACCAGGGCGATTTCACCCTTTTCGGGAATCACCACCTTTTCGCGCATGTGGCCGGTGACCTCGTCAAACAGCAGGATCACCGGGGTGCGGAAAGTCTCGGCAATATTAAAGGCCTCCACGGTGATGGCAAACATGTCCTGGTGATTGGAGGCGGTCAGGGCGACAATGGCATGATCACCGTGGGTGCCGTAGCGGGCCTGGTTGACATCGCCCTGCCCCACATGGGTGGGAAGACCCGTGGACGGGCCGCCGCGCTGCACATCCACGATCACGCAGGGGATCTCGGTCATCACGGCATAGCCCAGGGCTTCCTGCATCAGGGAAAAACCGGGGCCGCTGGTGGCGGTCATGGCCTTGCGGCCGGTCAAAGATGCCCCGATAATGGCGCAGATGGAGGCAATCTCGTCTTCCATCTGCAGAAACCGGCCTCCGATCTGCGGCAGGCGAACGGACATGGCCTCGGCAATCTCGGTGGAAGGCGTGATGGGATAGCCGGCAAAAAACTCCAGGCCCGCATAAAGGGCAGCCTCCACGCAGACCTCGTTTCCCTGGATGAATTTCACTTTGCCCTGCATCAGTTCAAGTCTCCTGACATTCGACTTCAATGGCAAGGTCCGGGCACCTGTATTCGCACATGCGGCAGCAGATACAGGCTTCCGGGGCGGCAGGATAGGCAATGTTGTGCTCATCAAGCGCCAGAACCTGCTTGGGACAAAAATGCACGCAAATCCCGCAACCCTTGCACCAGGTGCGTTCAATGTGATGGGCTTTTAATTTCTTTTTTGCCATGTTCAAAGCTCCGCGATTCATGAAAGTGTAGTGTGCATCTGTCCGCCCGGAAAATCAAGCCTGATTTCACTGCCTGTCATACCAGGGCTTGGTCATTCCCCCACTTTTTCCTTGTTTTCCCGGATGCCGGGGGGTTTGGTCCAGCTATATCATTTTTATGAACTATATTATTTTTATGAACTATTTTTCTTGACAAAACTATCTTGAAATTATTAACTGGTTTCAAACACGCTTTCAGAAAAAGGCAGGGCAATGATTCAGGATCTTTTTACAAACATCGCCAGATTAAGCATCAAGATGCGGATTTACCGGGCCATTGAGGCTGCGGGAAGCGAGGCCGGAGAACTTAAGGACCGGGAAATGCTGATTCTTGAAATCCTCAGCACCCAGGGCCCCATGAGCATGAGCGACCTGCTGCGCTTTTTTCCCGGAGTCAAGCAGAGCACCCTGTCCACGGATGTCAAACGGCTCAGATCAGAACTGGAAATGGTGGACATGAAAGTGGACCGAAACGACATGCGGGTGCACTTAATTGAGCTGTCGCAGAAAGGCCGTGAAAAGGTTGCGGAGATCAAGGCCCGGCAGGCCAGAAGCTATAAGCCCCTGGCCGCCGCCATTGGCGATGAACCGGATGAAATTGCCGTACTGCAGCGTGTGGTGGACCGGGCCATCGAACTGGTGGACCGGGAAATCACCCGGCACGCGGAATCCCGGGATTAACCGGCATTATATCCCGGGTGGACTGAAAGCACGAAAAAAAGGAGGCAAAAAATGAAAAAGATATTTACTGTGCTTCTCGTTGCGGTCTGCCTGGTGGCTTTTGCCGGCACATCCGCATCTGCCGGAGACAAACAGCGCCACCGGTGGGAAGGCGTTGCCATCGGGGTGGGCGCGGCCATTGTCGGCCATGCCATTATCAGCAGCTACTACAACAGTGGCCCGGACCATGTCACCGTAATCCACAAAAGCCGCGATCACCGGGCATGTCCGCCGCCGCACTACAGCCGGAGTCACTCAAGGGCCCGGGGCCACTGGAAGGCCCGGAGCCACAGCCGGTACGAGAAAAAAAGCCCGGTTTATTACGAGGAAAGACACGTGAAGATCATCCGGAAGGGTTTCGGTCAACAGAGATCCCGAGCTTCCGCATACGGTGCCTCAAGGTACTGTAATGAAGGCCCAAAATCTCGGCGGCACCACCGGGGCCGCTGATTTTGCCGTTGGTTGCCTTCAGCACCCGGCGGATATGACGGGCCATCACCTCATCTAAAGTCGGCATCGGGCCGGATTCCCGCAGTTCGTCCGTATCCTGCAAAAGCGACGAATTTTTCCGGAAAAATCCGGAAAAGGAAATCCGGCCCCCCTGGTATTGAATCAGGGCCCGTTCCACGAGATTTTCCAGTTCCCGGACATTGCCGGGCCAGTCATGGGCCAGCAACTGACGCAAAGCCCCGCTCTGCAGTTCAGGAGGCTGCTTGATTTTCAACTCTTGTGCCTTTTTTTGCATGAAAAAATTCACCAGCTCGGGGATATCTTCCTTTCGCTCACGCAGGGGCGGGATGGAAATGGGAAACACATTGAGCCGGAACCACAAATCCTGCCGGAAGCGGCCCTCTGCCACCATGTCCTGGAGATTGCGGTGAGTGGCGGATAAAATCCGGACATTAACGGCAATCTCCCCGGATCCGCCCACCCTTTCAATGACTTTCTCCTGCAGCACCCGAAGCAGCCGAACCTGCGCCTGGGGGGAAAGCTCTCCGATTTCATCCAGGAAAATGGTTCCCCGGTCGGCCCTTTCAAAACGTCCTTTTTTTCTTTCAACGGCACCCGTAAACGCCCCTTTTTCATGCCCGAACAATTCACTGTCCATGAGGCTTTCGGCAATGGCCCCGCAGTTGACCTTGATTAACGGTCCGTTTCGCCTGTGGGAATGGTTATGGATAAAATTGGCGATCACTTCCTTGCCCACCCCGGTTTCGCCCAGGATCAGAACCGGGCTGTCCAGGCCGGCCACCTGCCGGGCCATTTCCGTGACCTGATTTAACCCCTGATCTGCACCAATGATCTCTGTCTCTGCTTTTTCATCCAGCCGCGCGTGAAGATGGCGGATATCATCTGTGAGCTGCCGGTTTAACGCAAGCACCTCCCGGTGCTGGAGCACATTGGACATGGCAATGGCCACGGGCTCATGGATAATCTGCAGCAGCTCCGCCTGCTCTTTGGTGTACTGGTTCCGGCCGGCAGTCGAAACCCAGAGGCCTCCGATGCGGTTTCCCTCCAGCTCCAGCCGGATCATGATAAAGGAAATGTCGGTATCCAGGCCCAGCCGGGTGAACAAGTCCAGCAGGTCCGGGTCCTGCTCCAGATTATTGACCACCATATAGGCTTCCAGGTCCACCTGTTTTTGGATCCACCTGGCCCGCATCTCCCGGGTGTCTGGCAATGAGACTTCTTGTCCGTATTTTTCCGCGGTTTTTGAAATTTTTCCCGCAATATTGCGGATCACATTTTTCTGCGGGTCAAACAGCACCAGGGATATGAAGCCGGCGGGCAAAAACTGGTTCACATACTGCTGCATCCGTTTCAGGGCCACTTCAATATCCAAACTGCTGCATATCCGGACAGTTGCCTGCCGGAAAAATTCATTGCCATCCACCTGCATAATATCTCCCGGATGTTTAGTCATATATAACTAATTTGTCATATATGACTAAATGATTTTGTTCATATATAACAAATGCAACCTTTCTTATTTTTCAAATACTTGAAATAATTTAATTTATTTTTTTGGCACAGATCTGGCATTATCACAAATAAAAGCTTTTTACGCTTCTGCCGAATTTCAAAAATGATGGCACCGTAAAAAGTCTGATTTCAGATGGTGCCGTAAAAAGTTCAAGATCAAGGCTTGCGCAATTTCGAAGAATGCAGCGTACTTAGCCGTACGTGAAATTCTGAGAAATTGCGCGTAACGCAGATATTGGACTTTTACGGCGCCATCAAAATGGCATGAATTATTATAACATACAATAGAGTAAAGGAGAGATGACAATGAAACAATTGAAAACTGGTCTGTATGTGATTCTGATGGGAGCCCTGATCTGCTCTTTGACCGCCTGTGCAGCCACCGGCAGCCGCATGGCAGCATCAACTGCCGGCGACTGCGGAATGAAGCCGGGCCAAAAACTGATGATCACCGGCGTCTCCGATAATGATCAAGCAAGAAAACAATTTGAAGACGCCTTGTGTCATGAGCTCAAAAATCAGGGGGTGGAGGCGGTTGCAAGCTATTCAGCGATTCCTGAGGCTTCAGGACTCGACCGCGAAACGCTTCTGAAACAAGCCAATAGCCAGGGAATCGATTTCGTATTTCTGGCCCGGGTGGCCGGCATGGAGGAAACATATGCGTTCTCCTCCTATGATCCGATATTGTTCTACCTGGGCCCGGGCGATACCGGGGGGAACTGGTCTGCGCATCAGCAGCAATATCTCAGTCAAAACGCCACTGCATGGAAACATGTGATGGTCAAAGCCAGGCTCTACGATACCAAGACCGGAAACGCCCTGTGGTCCGACACCCTGGATATCGCCAGGCCGGCAAAAAGCATTTCCGCACAAAAGGTCATCAACAAGGCGGTCAAACAGATTCCCAGGGTCATTTCCGGGCGCTGTTCGACCAACAGCTAGACCCTGACCGAATTTTGGTACTGTCGCTGAAAAGCTGCAGGCAGGGGTGATGTAATGCCCCTCCTGCAGCCTGCCGGGCATGATCTCCTTTTGATAATTTCCGAACCAGGGTTGTTTCCCCGGCCCCGGATCTGATATAGAAAAGGAAATATGAAAAGGAGACATTGCCCATGAACGATAAAATCCTTTATACACAATGCGCTTATTGCGATGGGGAAACCTGTTATCCGGCTGCGAACCTCAACGACCCCCTGCCTTCCATTGAAAAAGCGCCCACGGCGTGCCCCATGCGCCGGTATGAGCAAGTCGTCCGCGAGGGGATCACTCACTATCACCGGAGCAATATTCAGGAATTTGCACGCCGGGCCTCAATCCAGGAGGCCCAGTGTTATGAATTCGACGGCCAGAACCTAAGAACCCGGATTCCGCGAATTGAAGAGATCATGCAGTTTGCCGCCAAGTGCAATTATACCGCCCTGGGTTTGGCCTTTTGCATCGGCCTGCGCAGGGAGGCTCGCGAGGTTTCAAAAATTTTCGAAGCCGGCGGATTTGATGTGGCCTCGGTCTGCTGCAAGGTGGGCCGAACGCCAAAGGAATCCATCGGTCTGACAGGGGAAGAAAAAATACGGGGGCCGGATGCCATGGAATCCATGTGCAATCCCATTGTTCAAGCCGAGCTGTTAAACCGCCAGAAGGTGGACCTGGCCGTCATGCTGGGCCTGTGCGTGGGGCATGACACCCTGTTTCTCAAATACTGCAAAGTACCTTGCACGGTGCTGGCGGTCAAGGACCGGGTGCTGGGCCACAATCCCCTGGCGGCGATTTATCTGTCTGCAACCCCCTATTACGGGCGCCTCAAAAATCCGGCCAGGCTCTCCGGGGCAAAAGATGAATGGGAAAAAATTGACATCATGACAGAGGATGCACTCGAAAAAAATGGAAATTAAGACCATTGGGGCGGTTTTCGCCCCGGCCTGTGACTGCAGGGGCGGTTTATGGACGCCGCAAAAGGCGCAGCAATTCTGAAAGAGATCGGGTATTGACCACATCATTGCGGGTCAGCCATCCGCGGCGGGCTGCGGTAATACCGTTTTCCATCAATTCGAGATTTTCTACGCTGTGGGCATCCGTGGAAACCGCCAAGCGTACCCCCGATTCTGCGGCCATCTTGCAGTAGGGGCTGGGCAAATCCAGCCGGTCGGGCTGGGCGTTTAACTCAAGGATCACGCCCCGGTCTTTTGCCGCCAGGATGATCTTTTCCAGGTCAATTTCCATGGGATCCCGGGTATTGATCAGCCGGGCTGTGGGATGGCCGAGGATATGGCAATAGGGGTTGTCCATGGCCCGGATGATCCGCTCAGTCTGTTTTTTTTCATCCATGCGTTGCTGGTAGTGCACCGAACAGACCACCAAATCCAGTTGGGCCAGCACGGAATCAGCCAGATCCAGGCGTCCGTCGGCCAGAATATCAACTTCCATTCCCTTGAGCAGCCGGAAGCCGGAAAACTGTTCATTAATGGCATCGATTTTCTCCATGTACTGGAGAACCTGCTTTTCATTGAGCCCCCCGGCCATGGCCACCTTCTGGGAATGCTCCGTAACGGCCAGGTATTGATATCCCATGGCCATGGCCCCATGGGCCATTTCCTCAAGACTGCCGTGGCCGTCTGTGCGGCGGGTATGGCTGTGCAGATCTCCCCGGATATCGCTTCTTTTGAGCAGGGCAGGCAGGCGGTTGTCCGCAGCGGCCTCGATTTCACCCAGATTTTCACGCAGTTCCGGCGGGATATAACTCAAGCCCACCGAGGCATAAACTTCTTTTTCGGTTTTTCCGGCAATCCGCTTTTCCCCCTGATACACCCCGTACTCGTTGATCTTGTAACCCTTTTCCTGGGCCAGTTTGCGAACGGCGATATTATGGGCCTTGGAACCGGTAAAATAATGCAGGGCCGCCCCGTAGCTGACCTGGGCCACGATGCGCAGATCCACCTGAAGTCCCGGACGCAGGATCACACTGCTTTTGGTTTTGCCGTGGGACAAAATGTTTTTCACCCCTTCAAAGGAAACAAAAGCTTCCATGACATCCTTTTCCCGATCCCGGGCGCAGGTGACCAGAACATCGAGATCTCCCACGGTTTCCTTTCCCCTGCGGAAGCTGCCGGCCACCCTGACCCGGCGCACGCCTTCGATATCCGTGAGGTACTGTTCCAGCGCCCGGGCATGGACGGCCGCATCGCTCCACAGCAACCGTTTTTCCCCGGATTTTTTCACCCGGCCCAGGGATTCAATAATATGCTGCTGGCTTTTTTCCCCGAAACCGCTTACATCAGCGATCTGCCCGCGCCGGGCAGCCCTTTCCAGATCTTCGAGACTGGCCACGCCCAGGTGCTTGTATAGCTGGGCGGTTTTTTTGGGCCCGAGAGAAGGCACCTGCATCAGGTCCAGCAGGGACACGGGCAGCTCCTGGCGCAGCTGGCGCAGCTGTTCAAGCCCCCCGGTTTCCACGATTTCCCGGATCTTTGCGGCCAGATCCCGGCCGATGCCCCGGTACTGGCTCAGATCTTTGTTGGCCTTGACCAAGGAGGCCACAGGTTCGGACATCTGCTCGATAACCCGGGCCGCCTCCCTGTAGGCCCGGACCCGGAACGGATTGTCGTCCCGGATCTCCAGCAGATCCGCCACCTGATTGAGAAGATCCCGGATTTCATTGTTCTGCAGAAACATTGCACTTCTCCCCCGGGCATGATCAGCGCCCGTTTGCCAATTCCTGTTATACCGCCTGCCGGTCACATGGCTTAAGATCCTACGTATCTGTGCTTGAAACGGTCGTCAAGGATTTTTAACATTACAAATTCACTGCCGATTCAATTGAAGCAAATGATATGCCCGGAATTTCCTTTTGCATCGCCCGGGCGCCTCTGGTATAGAAAAGGGGTTTAAACGCAAACAGCCCAAAATACACAGGAGACCATACCCATGCCCATCAGCCAGGAATTGCTGGAAATTCTGGTATGCCCCCAATGCAAGGGGGCCATATATCTCAACAACAGCGGCGATGCCCTGATCTGTGACAACTGCAGGCTTGAATTTGAAATCCGGGACGATATTCCGGTGATGCTCATTGAAGAGGCCCGGCCGGTTGGCGATTAACCGCCTGAATCCGAATACAAACCACGGCTACAGGCAGTATTTTCCATGAGCCAGCCATCTGGGCCCGCACCCGCAAAGCTTGTCATCGGCGCCTTTATGGCGGACAAGGAATTGATCATGCCCGTTGCCGGGCGGCTTTCTGAGGCCTTCGGGCCTGTGGACATGATCAGCCGGTGGCTCGCCTTTGACTACACCCGGTATTACGAACGGGAAATGGGAACCGGGCTGTTTCGGCGCATACTTGCATTTCAAAACATGATCAAACAGGATGCGCTGTCGCAAATCAAACATACCACCAACGCAATTGAAGCCGAATTTGCAAATAATGACAAGCGCCGGGTCAATATTGACCCGGGATATCTGCTACGGGAACGGTTCGTACTGGCCACCGGGAAAAACTTTTCCCACCGGATTTATATCGGCGAAGGGATTTATGCGGATTTAACCCTGATTTACCAAAAGGGCGATTTCCGAACCCTGCCCTGGACCTATCCGGATTACGCAGCCGGGGAAATGACGGAATTTCTCCACCAGGTGCGCCGCAAATATGTTTTTGACATAAAGGAGGCAGCAGCGCAGGCCAATGATTAAAAGCATGACCGCATTTGCCGGCATCGAACACAGCCGGGACAATATCACCGTCACCGTGGAAATGCGCGGCTATAACAGCCGTTACCTGGATTTGGCCGTGAAACTGCCCTCTTCCTACGGCTGGCTTGAAGATATGGTCAAGCAGGCCGTTGGCCGTTGCATCAGCCGGGGCCGCATTGAAGTCCGCATCCAAATCCGGGCTGATGAACAGACCTGCTGGAATTTTGCGATCAACCCGCAACTGGCAGACGCCTATTATGCGGCTTTGGATGAACTCAAACACCGCTTCGGCATCACCGAAGCCATTGGCATCTCGCATCTGGCGGGGATCAGCGGCATTATTGAAACCGTGGAAAATCAGGCAGACGCAGAGATTTTGTCCCTGGCAATGGAGCAGGCCATGCAAAAGGCCCTGGAAGCCTTTGAGGCCATGCGCGCAGATGAAGGACAGGCCATGGCACGGGACCTGGAAGCGCGCCTGGCATTTATCGAAAACTGCATTGAACGCATTGACAATCTGCGCCAGGGCCTGGTAGAAGCCTGCCACCAGCGAATTCAAACCCGAGTCCGGGAACTGACCGCCGACCAGGTGGAAATCGACCCCACGCGCATTGCCCAGGAAGCCGCCATGCTGGCGGATAAAAGCGATATTTCCGAGGAATTGACCCGGGCTGCAAGCCATGTCCGGCAGTTTTGGCAGATCATGGAAGCGGATGCGCCTGCGGGAAAACCGCTGAATTTTTTATTGCAGGAGTTGAACCGAGAATTGAACACCATGGGGGTGAAGGCCGGCAGCGCGGATATTTCCCATATTGTTGTTTCCGTGAAAACCGAACTGGAAAAGCTCCGGGAGCAGGTCCAGAACATCGAATAATATTAACCCTCAACCCAACCAGTCCCAGGAGAGCCCATGGACTACAATCTACTAAACATCGGCTTCGGCGGATCCATTGTCGCCGAAGAAGTCATTGCCATCCTGTCTCCCAACTCCGCGCCCATGAAACGGCTCAGAGATGATGCCAGGGAGCAGAACCGCTTAATTGACGCAACCCACGGACGGCGCACCCGATCCATCATCATTACCAAAACCAACCATATCATTCTTTCAGCCATGCAGGCGGAAACCATTTCCCAGCGGTTTTCAATGCTGAAGGAAAAACAGCGGGACAAGCAAACCGGCAAAGGTTAACCGGAAGATGACCGATATGGACAAAAACACATCCGGCCGCCATAGAACCGGACGCCTCTTTGTCTTATCCGCCCCCTCGGGCACCGGCAAAACCACCCTGTGCCGCCGAATCCTGCCACAGCTGGAACGCATGGTTTTTTCTGTCTCCTACACCACCCGCCCGCCCAGGGCCGGGGAAACCGATGGAAAGGACTATCATTTCATCTCCGCTGCCCGGTTCGAGCAGATGATCCAGGAAAACCGGTGGGCGGAATGGGCCAGGGTCCATGACAATTATTACGGCACCAGCGCAGACGATCTGGCCCGGGACCTGGCTGCCGGCTATGACGTTTTGTTAGACATTGATGTCAGGGGCGCCCGCCAGATCGTTGAACGATTTGCCGGAAGTGTTACCATTTTTATCATGCCCCCGTCTTTGGACGATTTGCGTAAGCGCCTGGAAAAAAGGGGCAGTGATGATAAGCAGGTCATTGAAAAGCGCTTGCGCGCAGCTGCCGAGGAGATGGCATGCCGCCATGAATATCACTATATTATTGTCAATGACCGGATAGAGCGGGCTGCACAGGAACTGCTGGCGGTTATTGAAAACAACCGCCAGCCCGTTGGCTGCCATTTCAACCCTGACTCCGGAACCGGATTGTGAAACCCGATCATATGACCAAGGAAGAAATCATCTATGGGATCCACCCGGTCACGGAGGCCTTAAAAGCCGGCCGGCGAAAGGTCTTGCGCGTCTACATCAGCCGTGAAAATCCCGGCAAACGCGTCAACAAACTTGCGGAAAAAATCCGGAAAAGCGACATTTACGTGGAAGCGGTCAGCCGGGAGCAACTAAACAAACTCAGCCGGAATGATTATCACCAGGATATTGCCGCCCGGGTCAGCCCGCTTCCCACAACGACCGGATCCCGGCTGTTGGCCCCGAAATCCGGGATCAAACAGGATGCCTTTTTCCTGGTGCTCGACAGCGTGGTGGATCCGCAAAACTTCGGTGCCCTGGTCCGCACGGCCGTGTGCATGGGCGCAGATGCGGTCATCATTGCCCGGGACCGGTCTGCCGGCCCCGGCCCGGCCGCATCCCGGGCTTCGGCCGGCGCCATGGAGCATGCCCGTATCTGCGTGGTCACCAACCTGGCCAATTACATGAAAGACTTGAAAAAAAACGGATTCTGGATTATCGGTCTGGATCATATGGCAAAACAATCCATTGCTGAAACCGATATGACCGGAAAATGCGCCCTTATCATCGGCGGGGAAGACACGGGCATCCGCCCTCTGGTTAAGCGCCGGTGCGATTTTCTGTGCGCCATTGCCCAATCCGGTCCGGTCAATTCACTCAATGCGTCCGTGGCCGGCGGCATGGCCGTTTACGAGGCAATGCGCCAGCGGCACACGGCCGCTCCGAACAAAAAATAATGCAAAAACCCGTTGATTTCTTTTTTTACAGGAAAGGATCCGCATACCATGAGTACAGCAGAGTCCATCACCATTGATAAAAACGGAAAGCTTTCCGTTCCCGGTCATGTCATCATCCCCTTTATCGAAGGCGACGGAATCGGACCCGATATCTGGCGCGCCACTCGACCCGTCCTTGATGCAGCAGTTGAATACGCATACAAGGGAGATCGCAAAATCGAGTGGAAGGAAATCAACGCCGGTGAAAAAGGATATGAGAAAACCGGCCAATGGCTCCCCAAAGAATCCCTGGAAGCCATCCGGCAGCACGTGGTGGCCATCAAGGGGCCTTTGACCACACCAGTGGGAAAAGGCATCCGCAGCTTAAATGTAACCATCCGCCAGGTGCTGGACCTGTATGCCTGTGTGCGGCCGGTAAAATACGTCCCCGGGGTTCCCAGCCCCATGAAACATCCGGAAAACATCAACATGGTGGTGTTCCGGGAAAACACCGAGGATCTGTATGCCGGCGTTGAATTTCAGGCCGGGAGCCCGGAGGCGGAAAAACTCATCTCATTTTTAAAAGACGAGATGAACGAAACCATTGCCGACGGCTCCGGCATCGGGATCAAGCCCATAAGTGCAAAAAACACCAAGCGCCTGATGGCCAGCGCCATTGTCTATGCAAGAGACAACGGGTATCCGAGCGTGACCCTGATGCACAAGGGCAATATCATGAAGTACACAGAAGGCGCATTTGCCACCTGGGGCTATGAAGCCGCCCGGGAACAGTTCGGAGATATCACCGTCACCGAAGATGAGGTGTACGAAAAACACAACGGAACTGCCCCGGAAGGCAAAATCGTGATCAAAGACCGGATCGCGGACATGCTGTTTCAGCAAGTGCTGTTGCGGCCCGCGGAATTCGGGGTCCTTGCCACGCCCAACTTAAACGGCGACTATATCTCCGACGCCCTGGCCGCCCAGGTGGGCGGTCTGGGCATGGCACCCGGGGCCAATATCGGAGACCAGTGCGCGGTATTTGAAGCCACCCACGGCACCGCCCCCAAGTATGCCGGCCGCAACAAGGTCAATCCCAGCTCCCTGATTTTATCCGGGGCCATGATGCTCGATCACATGGGATGGACAGAAGCTGCAGAGCGCATCCGCAGTTGCCTGGCTGAAACCGTTAAAAGCGGCAATGTAACCTATGACCTGGCCCGTCAGATTAAAGGAAGCTGCAAGCTCTGCTGCTCGGAGTTTGGAGAGGCCATTGTGGAAAACATCTGCAGCTACCCGGAAAAATGCTGATCTTCAGGCCCGCATTGGCCGGGCCCTGATCAAAGCGATTTTCCCGGAAATCTGCCATGGCTGCGGCCGCTTTATGCCGGAGCGCGCCAAACACATGGTCAGCCGGCCGGACCCGGCGGTACAGGTCGTAAAGCGCGACTTTGTCCGCCGGGTGCTGGAACCGGTCTTGTGCCCCGATTGCCTGGCCGATATCCCCATTGTGGACTCCCCCATATGCCCCTGTTGCGGCCGACCGCTAAAAAGCCGCCAGGATGGGGATCACATGTGCGGCCGGTGCATCACGGAAAAGCGCAGCTTTCTAAAGGCCCGCTCTGCAATGGTTTATGACGGCGCCATACTTTCGCTGATTCATTCCTACAAGTACAACAGCCGCACATCCCTGGCAAAGCCATTGGGCCGGCTGCTTTATGAAGAATTTATCCGGCAGTTTGATCCAGGGGAAATCGATGCGGTAATGGCCGTTCCCCTGCACGCCAGGCGGATGCGGCAGCGGGGATACAACCAAGCGCTTCTAATGATCCGGCACTGGCCCGAAATGGCCGCAGAACGCGGCCATTTGCAAAACTGGGAAATTATTTGCCATGACCGGGCCCTCTGCCGCAAAACTCACACCCGGCCTCAGACCGGCCTGGACCGAAAGGCAAGGGCAAAAAACATCCAAGGCGCTTTTGATGTCTCTGCGCCCGGGTTTTGCAAGGGCCGGAGCCTGCTTTTGGTCGATGACGTGATGACCACCGGTGCAACCCTGGACGAATGCGCAAAAGCCCTGTACCGGGCCGGGGCGGCCAGGGTCAGCGTGCTTACCCTGGCCCGGGCCCTGTAAACATTTCAACCCAAAGCCTAAACTAGGCGCAATACAGGGAAAAACAGCCATGATCCATTACCCTGCAAGCCCATCCGGGGCGCGGCTGACAGCTGCGGTATGCCAGTTTGACGTTGCTGTGGGCGATGTGGACAACAACATTGAAACCGGCCTGGCCGCCGCTGAAAACGCCTGCAAAAGCGGGGCGCAGCTGGTGGTGATGCCCGAGCTGTGGGCCTGCGGCTATGACGGGGAAAAAATAGCGGCTCATGCCCGAAAAACCCAGGAAATCATCGGTTTTCTGGCCGGGCTGGCAAAGGCTTACGGCGCGGTCATTGCGGGCTCCCTTCCGGAGGAAGCATACGGGCGTGTTTACAACACCATGTTTGTCCTCAACACCAGCGGGCAGATTGCTGCAGCCTACCGCAAAATCCATTTGTTTCCCCTGCTGGAGGAGGACAAATGGTTTGCCCCGGGCCGGCAAAGCATGGTATTTGACTGCCATGGAATCCCGGCCGGATGCATGATCTGCTATGATCTGCGGTTTGCGGAAATGGGCGTGCACCTGGCCGCAGGCGGGGCGCGCATGATCGTGGTCTGCGCCCAGTGGCCGGCCGTGCGCATTGATCACTGGGATGCCCTACTCATGGCCCGGGCCATTGAAAACCAGGTATTTGTGGTGGCTGCCAATAGGTGCGGAGCGGATGCAGGCTCCGGGTTCAACGGACATTCCCGGATCATCGCTCCGGACGGTGCCATTCTGGCCGATGCCGGAAAAAGTCCGGCACATGTTTCCGCCGAACTGGATTTTTCCGTAATTGACAACCTTCGCACCCGGTTCTGCCCGGTTGCCCAACGCGTGCCGGCGGCATATCCGCCAGCTTAAACACACGGAGCAATCCCCATGTTTTTCACGCGGCACCAGGGCCTGACATATGCCTGTTTTTCAAATCTTTCCGCCTGTCCTGGCATGTTTCACGCATTTTTTACACGCCTGGATCACCGGTCGCAGACAGGTTCAGAAGAAACGGATTTCAGCACAGAAGACAGCACCCGTCAAAACCGCACCCGGGCGGCCCGGTGCACGGGGGCCGCTGATCTGGTTTATCTCAACCAGGTCCACGGCACCAGTGTATCGGTTATATCTTCCACGGCGGATCTCCATGAAGCCGTGGCAAACCCGCCGGAAGCCGATGCAATCATCTCCGGCCTGGCCGGTGCCGGCCTGACCGTTCGCACAGCAGACTGCCAGGCCGTATTGCTTCATGACCCGGTCGGCCATACAACAGCCGCCATCCATTCGGGCTGGCGCGGAAGCATTGCCGACATCATCGGCCGCTGCATTCACACCATGAGGAAAAAATTCGGCACTGATCCCGAAAACCTGGTCGCGGGCATCGGCCCGTCGCTGGGTCCGTGCTGTGCCGAATTTGTCCACTATGAAACCGAAATTCCGGAAAAATTCTGGAAATACAAGGACGATCAGCACCGGTTTGATTTCTGGCAGATCAGCATTGATCAGCTCCGGGCCGCAGGGGTCCGGGAATCGCAAATCGAAGTTTCCCATATCTGCACCCGGTGCAATCCCCGCCTGTTTTTCTCTTTTCGGGGGGAAAAAACAACCGGGCGCATGGCTGCGGTCATTGGTCTGAAAAAAGAAACAAAACAGGACGCAATATGAATAAAAATACCGGCGGCCGGCTTGCGCAGGAAACCATTGAACTAACGGAAAACAAAAGGATTTCAGGCAGCTATTTCCGACTGCGGGCCGCATGCGGTGTCCATTACGCCAAAGCTGCAGCCGGACAGTTTGTCACCCTCAGGCTTTTGGACCAGACAGAGCCGCTTTTACGGCGGCCCTTTTCCATCCACCAGGTCAACATCGGCTCAAACGGGATACCGGAAATCGAGATTCTTTACCGGGTGGTGGGGGGATTTACGTCAAAACTAAGCCGGCAGCCCGCTGGCAGCCGCCTGGATCTTCTGGGTCCACTCGGCCATGGGTTTACTGTAACTGCCCATACCAGGCCCGCAGCTGTTGTGGCCGGCGGCATCGGTGTGGCCCCGCTCGTTTTTCTGGTATGGCAGTTAAAACTGGCAGGAATGGATCCGGATCTGATCACTGTGTTTCTGGGCGGACAAACCAGAAGCGATATTTTGTGCAGGGATCGGTTTGAACACATGGGGGTGCGGACAAAAAACACCACAGAAGACGGCAGCCTGGGTTTTCACGGGCTGGTCACCACATCCCTGGAAACCTGGCTGAAAACCGCTGATCCGGCCATGATCTATGCATGCGGACCCCACGGGATGCTTATGGCTGTCGGAAAAATCGCCCGGTCGGCAAACACCGCCTGCGAGCTTTCCATTGAAACCCTTATGGCTTGCGGTCTTGGCGTGTGCATGGGCTGTGCGGTCAAAACCCGCAGCAGCGGGGAGGGGTTTGAACACGTTTGCAAGCACGGCCCTGTTTTTGACGCCGCCGCCCTTGTCTAACCCATCCAGCGCGGCCGGGTCACGTAAAGCCGGGAGTCAATCAATCCCTCGGTTCTGTACTTGGACGCCTCCTGGTATTCCGGGTCCGTGACCATTTGGACGAATGCCGAGCGCGACGGATACTGCACCAGCAGTACCGCATCCCAGTAATCATCGCCGATAAAAGTCATCACACCGGTGCCGTAATACAGCACCCGGCCCCCGATTTTTGTGAGAATCGGGTAAATGAGCTGGGAATATTTGTCATACTGCGCTTCTCCCCCCTCGGGTTTGAAGCGCAGCATGTTGACCATCACCAGCTCCCCGTCATCAGAGACAGCGTTGATATTTTCAAATTGTTCGGCAGTCGGCAGGATCGTTGGCACGCAAAAACCTCCTGTAATGAATTTTTACACGCTTGAGCTGTCATGCCTTTTTAAACACAGCTAAAGCACAAAAGTCAAAACAAAACCGCGCCGATTGCCCCTGATGCATTGTGAAACCGGGGTTTGGGTTATTCTTTTCTTTTACCTGCCAAAGCCGGTTATCCCTGTTTTACGCCTTTGGCAATTCGCTCGCCAATCTCTTTGTCAATATTTCTCCAGTAATCCAGGGCCCGCTCCAATACCGGCTCGGATACGCCTTTTTTGAGATGTCCCACCACATTGGACACCAGCCGGTCGCGCTGGGCATCGTCCATGACCTCGCGCACCAGGGTGCCGGGCTGGATGAAATCGTCATCATCCTTGCGCTGGGTGTAGGCTGCGCGGATAAAATCGCCGCTGGCACTCCACACGGCATCCTCCGGGTAACGTTTGGGATCGGCCTGGGGGCCGCCCTTGGAATTGGGGGCATATACCGGATCAGAGACATTTTCAAAGCGCATTCTGCCTCCCTTGCTGTAGCTGTTGACCGGGCTTTTGGGCCGGTTGACCGGAATGTGCTTGTAATTGACACCCAGGCGCGCCCGGTGGGCATCCGCATAGGAAACCAGGCGGGCCAGCAGCATCTTGTCCGGGCTCGGGCCGATGCCGGGGACAAAGCTATTGGGCTCAAAGGCCGCCTGCTCGATTTCTGTATGAAAATCAGACGGGTTCCGGTTCAACGTCAGGCGGCCCACCTCGTGGAGAGGGTAATCGCTGTGGGGCCAGACCTTTGTCAGGTCAAACGGATTAAACCGGTAGTTCTCCGCATCCTTAAACGGCATGATCTGGACCTTCAGGGTCCAGCTCGGATGATCGCCGCGCTTGATGGCCTCATGCAGATCCCGCCGGTGAAGATCCGGATCAGTGCCGGCCATGCGGTCGGCCTCCTCATCTGTGAGAAAATCGATTCCCTGATCGGTTTTGAAATGGTATTTCACCCAGAAACGCTCACCTTTGGCGTTGACCCACATATAGGTGTGACTCGTGTAGCCGTTCATGTGCCGGTAGCTTTTGGGCACCCCGCGATCGCTCATCAGGATGGTGACCTGATGGGCGGTTTCAGGCGACAGAGTCCAGAAGTCCCACTGCATGTCATGGTCGCGCAGGCCGGAATCCGCACGGCGCTTCTGTGAGTGGATGAAATGCTGGAATTTCATGGGATCGCGCACAAAGAAAACCGGGGTATTGTTGCCCACCATGTCATAGTTGCCCTCGTCGGTATAAAACTTCAGGGAAAATCCGCGCACATCCCGCCAGGTGTCAGGGCTGCCGGACTCGCCGGCCACGGTGGAAAACCGCGCCAGCACATCGGTTTTGGCGCCCGGCTGAAAAAGACACGCCCGGGTGTAGTCGCTGACGTCCCGGGTCACCTCAAAATGTCCAAAGGCACCCGAGCCCTTGGCGTGCGGCTGGCGGTCCGGAATCATCTCCCGGTTGAAATTGGCCATCTGCTCCATGAGATAATGGTCTTGGAGCAGAATCGGACCGTCCGGGCCGACGGTCAAAGAATATTCGTCGCTGGCCACGGGATTGCCGGCATCATTTGTCGTGGGTTTGGGATCATCTTTTGCCATTTTTTGCAATACCTCCTTTGTTTCATCTGTGCCAATTGGCGGGTAATTTGCGAAAGCTGCTCTTTTTTTTGAAAAATTGCATATTTGCAACCTGTGCCAACACAGGGCAATATGTTTTATTTTCCAAAATTTATTGGCATGCACCCAAATGTCAAACCGATTTTCGGGTTTTTCCCATGGAACAGCGGTCGGCAGGCGTTTGATTTTTTGCATCATGACCGCATCCGGGTTATGTTTCCCAAAACTGCGCCTTTACATTCTCTATCCAACCGCCAAGCGCTGAAAGGAAAACGTTTCATGCCTGCAGATCCCGTCCTGTTCGCATTCGGACTGACCCTGCTGGCCGGACTGGCCACGGGCGTGGGCAGTGCCCTGGCCTTTTTTGCCAAACAGACCAACACCCGCTTTCTTTCAGTGGCCCTGGGATTTTCAGCCGGGGTGATGATCTATGTCTCCATGATCGAAATCTTTTTCAAGGCCCGGGAGTCGCTGGCCGAAATTCTGGGCGAAACCGCCGGCTACCGGATGACCACCCTGGCCTTTTTTGCCGGTATTCTGCTCATTGCCGTGATCGACAAACTGGTTCCGTCATTTGAAAACCCCCATGAAATCCGAAATGTGGAGGATATTGAGGAAGTGGAGGCCATGCGCGAAAAAAACGCTCTGCTACGCATGGGCTTGCTTTCGGCCCTGGCCATCGGCATCCACAACTTCCCGGAAGGGCTGGCCACGTTTACCACGGCCCTGCGCGATCCCACCCTGGGGGTGAGCATTGCCGTTGCCATTGCCATCCACAACATCCCCGAGGGCATTGCCGTTTCCGTGCCAATCTATTATGCAACAGGAAGCAAGAAAAAAGCATTTACCCTGTCGTTTCTTTCCGGTTTGGCCGAGCCCGTTGGCGCCCTGGTAGGGTATCTGATCCTGCTGCCGTTTTTCAATGACCTGGTCTACGGAATGCTTTTCGCCTCTGTGGCCGGAATCATGGTGTTTATCTCCATTGACGAACTGCTGCCATCCGCGGAAAAATACGGGGAGCACCACCTGTCCATCTACGGCCTTATCGCGGGCATGGCGGTGATGGCGGCAAGCCTGATCCTTTTTGCATGACCGTGGGGACAGCTGTATTTTAACCTAAGCGTTAATTTTACCCTTTATTTTTCTTAAAACATTGTTTATATTTTCGTTCATTGGTTGAAACGCAAACCGATCATCAAAATTGCAACCTTCAATGCGCATCCAGGAGGTAGCCGACTTATGTCATCCATGGAATTCACCGCTTCCCTGACCCGCATCGGAGACATCGTAGACGCCAATGCCAAAAATTACAAAAACCAGACAGCCCTTGCCTACTACGAGTATGGATTTGAAAACAGCTTTTCCGAATTCAGAGATATTTGCCGGCAGGTGGCCAAGGGCCTGATGGCACTTGGGGTCAAACGGGGCGATCATATCGCCGTGTGGGCCAACAACCTGCCCGAGTGGGTCTACACCCAGTTTGGCAGCGCCATGGCCGGAGCCGTGCTGGTCACGGTCAACACAAACTTCCGGGCTTACGAACTCGAATATCTTTTGGATCAATCCGACACCACCACCCTGATTCTCTCCCATGGGGTGCGCGAGCCGAATGAATACCTGCGGATCCTGCGCCAGGTCTGCCCGGAGGTGGACCATTGCGAACCCGGCAGGCTTGAAATCCAAAAACTGCCGTTTCTCAAAAACATCGTCCACCTGGGCAAAAACGATATTCCCGGCATGTTTACCTGGACCCGGATGCTGGAGCTGGGCAGCCGCATCCCGGATGCCGAACTCGACCAGCGATCCCAAAGCCTGGAGTCCGATGATGTCATCATGATGCAGTACACTTCCGGCACCACCGGTTATCCCAAGGGCGTGATGCTCACTCATCGCAACCTGATTGGCAACGCCCGGAGCATGGCCGAAATCATGGCCCTGGGTCCCGATGACACCCTGTGCATTCCCGTCCCCTTTTTCCACTGCTTCGGCTGTGTCATCGGCACCATGTGCTGCACGGTTTCCGGGGCCGCCATGGCACCTGTGACGGGATTTGATCCGAAACTGGTACTCGAAACCATTGAAGCTCTGAAATGCACGGCATTACACGGTGTTCCCACCATGTTTATCGCTGAACTCGAAGCCATGGAGAACAGGGGATATGACACGGCACAGATGCGCACCGGTGTCATGGCCGGCTCCACCTGCCCGGTGGAGGTGATGAAAGGGGTGATGGAAAAGATGGGGGCAAGAGAACTGACCATTGTCTACGGCCAGACCGAAAGCTCGCCGGGCATCACCCAGACCCGGCGCGATGATTCCCTGAAAGTCTGCACCGAGACCGTCGGCCGGGCCCTGCCCAACGTGGAGGTCAAAATCGTGGACACAGTCACCGGCCAGCCCCTGCCGCCCGGAGAAACCGGGGAACTTTGCAGCCGGGGCTATCACATCATGAAGGGCTATTACAAAATGCCGGATAAAACCAAACAAGCCATTGACCCGGACGGATGGCTGCACACCGGAGACCTGGCCAGTATGGACGAGCACGGCAACTGCACGATCCAGGGCCGGCTAAAGGACATGATCATCCGTGGCGGGGAAAACATTTATCCCCGGGAAATCGAGGAATTTCTCTACACACATCCGGGGATCCAGGATGTCCAGATCGTGGGCATCACGGATAAAAAATACGGCGAGGAAGTGGCCGCCTTTATCCGGCTAAAAAACGGCGACAGCCTCTCTGCCGAAGCAATCCGAAACTTTTGCAAAGACCGGATCTCTTTTCACAAAATCCCGCGCTATATTTATTTTGTTGATGAATTTCCCACCACCGCCTCAGGCAAGATCCAAAAGTACAAACTCAGGGAAATGGCCCTGAATCAATCTGCTGATGCGTGAACCGCATATGACCGCACCGCTGCCCAGTCTTTAAAAAATCAACAAGGAGTCCTTGATGCAGGCAGACCCAAAAACGGTCAAAACCCTGATCTGGTCCGGACAGGGCGCAGGACAAAACCCGCCGGATGAAAGATTTCTGGAGTTTGACAACTGGTATCAGAAATACCCGGACACCGAACCCGACACGCTCCTGCGCATCGAGGATCCCTGTCAGATGACCTATACCAGCGGCACCGAATCCCGGCCCAAGGGCGTGATCATCAACCATCAGGCCCTGCTTTCCCAGTACATGGGATGCATCTTTGACGGGGGCTACGAAAGCGCCGACATCAACATCAACGCCCTGCCCATCTACCACTGCGCCCAGCGCGACGTGTTTTTAAATCCCATATTTGACATCGGCGGCACAAACCTCCTGATGGGCCCGGATATCGGCCAGATCCTCAAAAACGTGGAGAAATACAAGGCCCCCATGCCATGATGATGTATTTCAAGGACATGGAAAAAACCGATGACGTGATGCGCGGCGGGTGGAAGAAGTGGCGGTCATCGGTGTGCCCCATCCCAAGTGGGTGGAGGCTGTCACGGCCGTGGTGGTGCCCAGGCAGGTGGAAAGCATCAGCGAAGAGGAAATTCTGGAAATCTGCCGCCAAAAGCTTGCACCGTTTAAGGTGCCCAAAAAAATCATTTTTGTGGACCAGCTGCCCAAAACACCCACGGGAAAACTCTTAAAACGGGATATGCGCGATACATACAAAGATGCATTCAGCGCGGACTGACAAGCCGGACGTAATCATCCGGGAAGTGGCCTTAAGAGACGGGCTGCAGTCAGAACCCGGCTTTGTCTCCACCGGGGATAAGCTCCGCGTGATCCATGCCCTGGCCGCAGCCGGGGTGGTTTTCCTGGAAACCACCTCCTTTGTCAGTCCCCGGGCCATCCCCCAGCTCAAGGATGCCCCCGATTTAATGGCCCGGGTGCCGCGGGGCCTGCTTTGGCACGAAGTCATGGTACCCAACCTCAGGGGTGCCCGGGCAGCCGCAGAGGCCGGGGCTGACCGGCTTATTGTGTTTGTTTCCGCATCCGAGACCCACAACCGGAAAAACGTGGGCTGCGGCATTGAGCAGTCCATGGCGGATCTCGGGGCCATATCCGGGCTGGCAGCAGACCGGAAAATTGCCGTGGCCGCAGCCATTGCAACGGCCTTTGGCTGCCCGTATGAGGGCCAAGTGGACAAAGCCGCAGTGCTGGCCATTGCCCGGCACTTTGTCCAGGAAGGAGCCGACCGGATCACCCTGGCCGATACAACCGGCATGGCCAACCCCAAACAGATCACTGAAACCGTAGCCTTTTTCAAAGACCATCTGCCCAATACCCAAATCTGCCTGCATCTGCACAACAACCGGGGCATTGCCGCAGCCAATCTCTATGCCGGATATCTTGCCGGCATAGAGATGTTTGACACCTCCCTGGGCGGCATCGGCGGATGTCCCAACGTTCCCAGAGCCGCGGGCAACCTGGCCACCGAAGACGTGGCCAACATGTTTGAGGCCATGGGCGTGCGCACGGGCATGGACATTGATGGGCTAATCAGGGCCGCCGGCCTCCTGGAAAACATCCTCGGCCGCGCCCTGCCCGGCCAA